>CAMLYL010000001.1 GCA_946491665.1 uncultured Lachnospiraceae bacterium
CTACCACACAAATTACCAGTACCGTCAGCCATACCGGCGACAGATCCAGGGAAGCCAGAGCTGTACAAATTACTCCAAAAGCGGCCGTAGACGTTACTACCGATGCCAGTCCGGAAGGCGTTGCTACTGTAGTCAGTGCATTAGGATAACTGTCTCCTCCCCGGTTCAGAGTACCTACGATCCGTTTAACAATACTCACTTCATTGGGTTTTTTCTCAATATATCTGCCGGACAAAATCAGACAGAGAACAATACCGGAAGCCAGCGCCACCGCAACATCCAGTTCCAGAATGGTATACATTACAAACACACATACCAGCGGCAGCAGCGCAATCACAAAGTGAGGCAGCTTTCTTCCTTCCTTAAAAGGATCCATCTTTTCCACCTGTCCCCAGTCAAAAACCTCTCCGTTTTTCTGGGCCTTGATAATCATGGTAGTCAGAGAGAAGAATGCCAGAACCACAATCAGAATACAGGAAATATATCCCGGAATCATTCCTGCCTTTGCGGTAATATCATACCCCTCTCCCTGAAGAGCCTGAACCATGGCAATGTTATCAATCTGAGGTGAACCGGGCATTGTCATAAATGCACAGTTCAGACACAGCATGCCAGGTACAAATCTTCTGGGAATATTGGCCAGCTCCGCAATCACCATAGCGATCGGAAATGTGGAAAACATTAATACAAAACCGTCAATACCTCCCAGAGTCATAACTGCACTTATAACAATCATAATTAAAATCGCGATCCGCACCTGTGCCGGACCGGATTTTCCTGCCAGAAATTTGTTATTTAATGTTTTTGCAATTGAAAGGGCGCACCCTGTTTCTGTAAATACTTTTCCCAGTACAGCTCCCAGAAAAATTACTGCAAATAATGATACAATCATTTCACCTAATCCGGAAGCAAATGTGTAAAATGCATCTACCGGATCCAGAGAATTTGTCACCGCCACAATAATTGCACAGACGGGCGCAATAATAAAAGTGGAAACCCCTTTGTAAACCAAAATCAGGAACAATATCAATGCAACTAAAATTCCTATAATCCCCAATGCCATAATCTGAAACCTCCTGCTGTTTTCTTTTTGTTTTTGCCGAAACTGCTGTCATTTACTTCATAAGACTATCATAGAGGAGATAATTCTCTTTGTACAATCCGTTTTCAGGGATGGTGACCGGCAAAAAAATCATGCAGAATATTTCAGATACCGCCGCATTGAGATCCTCAGCGGAACGCTTTTTAGCTGCATAGGAACAAGGTTTCCTATGCAACTAAAAAAGCGGCAGAATCACTTCCGCCGCAGATTACACTCTTACACTCTCAAAACATATTTTTTCAGCAGGCAATCATAACAGATGTTGCCTTGATAATCGCTGTCGCTTTTTCGCCGACAGCAAGTCCCAGGTCTTTTACTGCTTCCATGGAAATAGTGGAAGTAATGCCGACACCGTCTGCCACATCCAGCTTCACGATAGCATTTACTGCGCCCTCCTCGATGGAAGAAACAGTACCATTCAACTGATTTCTCGCGCTGATCTTCAAATTGCCGTTTGCCATCATAACAGATGTTGCCTTGATCACTGCTGTCGCCTCTTTTCCAACAGCCAGTCCAAGAGCCTGAATGGACTCCATGGAGATCGTTGCGCTGATCTGGTTCCCTCCGGCAATATCCAGCTTTACAATACCGTTAACTGCGCCTTCTCTGATCTCGGCTACTGTACCCGTAATCTGATTTCTCGCACTAATCATAAATAAATCCTTCCTTTCCGTTACCTCTTCTGATACCATAATACAGATGTCAAAAGCCCACCCCGCTTTTTCCTCTGTACAGTCATTAAGATACCACAAAAGCCGCTTTTTTACCATGCATTTTCCACATTTATTTATTCTGATATCAGATAATCCTGTCCCCGGGTTTTCTTGACTTCTCTTTGGTTCTTATTATAAAGTATAAATAAAAAAGAATCCTGCTTCGCAGGATTCTCCGCCTGCGGCGGACTGTCCGGACAGCAGCTCAGATTGTCCGGATATGCATTTATAATTATATGGAGATAACAGTTATGACACGAGCACTTGTAATATTATGCGGAGGACTCAGCACACGAATGGGCTGCGACAAGGCATTTCTGCCTTTTGGAGCCTCCTCTCTTTTAAATTATCAGATCACACGGTTCCGACCCTATTTTGACAAAATCTATGTATCCGTTCCCGCCCATAATGAACGTCCTGTTGACTACACCGGACGTTTCGGCTGCCCGGCCGTCGAGGATGAATTTTCCAATCTGGGTCCCATCGGCGGTCTGTACAGCTGTCTGCGGGCAATTCCGGAAGATATCCTTTTTTTCACTTCCGTAGACGCGCCCTTTACGGATCCTTCTCTGGCTGTCACTCTGTGTGACCGTTTAAGCAACGCGGATGCCGGACACATCCGTACCTGTACCATTGAAAACCCTTCCGGACAGATCCAGCCGCTGTTTGCAGCTTACCGGAAAAGCTGTCTGCAGCGCATTACAGAGCTGATCCGTGAGCAAAAATACCGTCTCAAAGCGCTGTTTGATGAAGAGAGCTCTATCATTCATGATGGCTTTTTCCCGCCGGAACAGTTTTTCAATATGAACGATCCCACCAGTTACTATTACGCCCTGCACAAGCTGTCCAGGGAGACACCGGCAGCCTTCCCGCCGGATTTTGCAGTAAAGGCCGCCGGGAAAAAGATTCCCGTACTCTCCTTCACCGCAAAGTCCGGAACCGGCAAAACCACCTACCTTGAAAAACTTCTTCCGCTGTTGCGGCAGCACAACCTGAGAATCGCCGTAGTAAAGCACGATGCCCACGGTTTTGAAATCGACAAGCCCGGAAAGGACAGCTACCGTCTGACCCGGGCCGGAGCAGAACATATGATCCTTACCTCTGAGCATCAGACTGCTGCTATTTTCACTCATCCGGGACTGAATCCCGATCTGGAAACGCTGCTGAACCGCATTGAAAATGTAGATTTTATCATCACTGAGGGCTACAAACTGGGCACTCAGAAAAAGATCCATCTGCTGCGTAAAGGGTACAACGAAACGCCTGCTGGCAGCCTGGAAAACGTGATTGCCTATGTGGCGGACTTCCCCTTTCAGGCGGATGTACCTGTATTTGACCTGAATCACCCGGAACAGATTATCCCATTTCTGTTGGAATACATCGGGTAAGCCAGTGAAGTACACCATGTATTATTTCCGATTTGGAATGACGCGGCCGCAATTTTGCATGACTGAATTCCTCAAAAAGTTTTAAACTGTAGTATACAGGATTATAAACGGATTTTACAGCAATATAAAATGAAAGAGGGGGAAAACGGACAATGTGTATTGAATATGATTCCATCAATCGTAAGTTATCCATATCGGAAATGGCACAGATTCACAATATCACGCGTCAGACACTGATCTACTATGATAAGATCAATTTGTTTAAACCTGACATCATCGAAGCAAACGGGTACCGCTACTACAGCACTACACAGATTCCGCTGCTGCGTGAAATCTGTTTTCTGCGTTCTATCGGCATGTCCCTGGATGATATCCGTAAAAATAATGCTTACAGTGATTCCACAACGACAATCCAGCTTCTGGAATCACAGAATGATAAATTGCAGAAACAGATCGATCAGCTGCAGGCACAGCAAAAACAGATTAACAACCGTATTCAGATTTACCGCAATGCTACAGATTTTCACGGAACAGAATACAAGCCTTCCATTCAGCATTTTCCTCAGAGAACTATGCTTTATCACGAATGGGAGTCCGGAAAACACAGCCGCCGCAGCATGCATTTCGCACTGATGCGGGGATGGAATGAGGCAGAAAAATACGGTCTTCTCCCATCAAACCGCTATGGTACGATCTATTTTAAAGAAGATCTGGAAAGAGGAGAACCCCTCAGTCATGCAGGAGCCTGCTTTGAAATTGATCCGGATCTTCCGACCCGCGCATGCACACATCTGAAAGTACTGAAAGAAGGAGATTATGTCTGTATGCAGAGATTCGGGATGTCTTACGACACGATCGCCATGAAAAAACTGCTTCACTGGATTGAAGAAAACAATTATGTAATTACCGGTGATATTTATGACGAATGTCTGATGGACGCCAGCTTCTATGAAGATGAATATGAGCCGGATTTCTGTGAACTCCAGATCCCCATTGCAAAAGCAGTCTGAACCGGAAGGAGACCTTTATGGCATACTACATAAAAAAAGATAAAAACAAAAAGAAAACTCAGGATCAGAAAGATTCCGGAAATATTGCTCCGGAAATGCGTCCCTTTTTCAAGATCCTGGGCTGCGTCATTGTTGTGATTATTGCTATAATCCTCTGGGCGGTGCGCGGCTGACAAACACGCAATTTTCTATTATTTTCTTTAAAACTATTTCGAACAGGAGCCGGCGGATTTTCCGCCGGCTCCTGTTCATCAGGCTTATGACAAGAGGAGAATATTTATCTGTCCTTCGATAATTTCTTTATTCTGCTTTCCGTCTTCCGATCATATCTACAGCAACTACAATTACAAGAACCGCGCCGATGACAATCTTCTGCATGGAAGAGTTGACACCCATAATATTCAGTCCTGTACTGATGATACAGATTACAAAAGCTCCGACCACGGTCTTTACAATATTTCCTTCACCGCCGGAAAGGCTGGTGCCGCCGATGGCCGCTGCCGCAATTGCCAGAATATTGTACCCTCCGTCTGCCACATTCGGACTTCCTGTCATCAGTCTGGATGCAAGAACCATACCTGCGATAGCTGCTGCCAGTCCGTTCAGGGTAAAGATCAGGATATTATACTTATCTACGTTAACACCGGACAATCTGGCTGTTTTTTCATTACTTCCGATTGCATATGTATAGCGTCCCATCTTGGTATTTTTCATAATATAGAGGCAGATCACAAAGAAGATCATTGCCACAATAAACTGAGATGGAATCAGTCCGATTTTCTGGGATCCCCAGAATTCAAAAGGAACTCTCGCCCTCTCCGAATCTACAATAGCCACGGAAGTCTCATGTGTAATAACAAGCGCCACGCCGGCTGCTCCATACATCATACCAGCCGTCATAATGAAAAACGGAACCCGCAGTTTCGCAATACAAAAGCCGTTCAGCAGGCCGCAGCCCACGCCTACCGCAATACCGATCACAGATGCCGGAACAGTCGTCATCCCCGCCTGTACACAGAGAGAAACAACACATCCGGATAATGCGGCTATAGCGCCGATAGACAGATCGATCTTACCGCTGATCATAACAAAAGTCATACCGCAGCCGAACAGGATATACACGGCGGCAGTCCGAAGCAGGTTTGTAACATTTCCCAGTGAAAAGAATCCTTCTGACGTTATTGAGAAAAAGATAAACAGGGCCGCCAGTATAATATATACCCCATATTTATCGTATATTTTTTTACCAATTGAAACTTGCATAACTAACCTCCTTAAATATCCAGCATCAGCTTCAGCATTTTAGATTTCAGATTTTCTTCTGTATCATCAAACTCGCCGACTTTTCTGCCCTCACGCATCACCACAATGCGGTTGCAGAGTCCGATCAGCTCATCCTCTTCCGAGGAGATTACAATTACACCGATTTTATTTTTTACCAGATCCTGGATAATTTTGTAAAAATCAGCTCTGGCTCCCACATCCACGCCCCTGGTGGGTTCATCCAGAATCAGCAGATTCGGACTGGCCATCAGCCATTTCCCCAGACAGACCTTCTGCTGATTTCCTCCGCTGAGGTTTTCAATTTTCTGATTCCGTCCGGTAGTCTTGATTTTCAGATCATGAATCTGTTTTTCCACCTCCTGAATCTCCCGCTGTTTCTGAATATGAAAATTCTTTCCCAGCCAGTGCATATTTCCGATTCCCATATTTTCAAGAACCGACCGCACACCCAGAATTCCTTCATTCTTACGATCCTCGCTGACATAGCCAATTCCCTGCTTCACTGCATCTACAGGACTCTTCACATGCAGCGTCTTTCCACGGTAAACAAATTCTCCGGAATCCAGATGATAGCATCCGAAAATCGTCTTGGCAATTTCCGTTCTTCCGGCTCCTGCCAGCCCTGCGAAGCCCAGGATCTCGCCCTCCCGCAGTTCAAAGCTCACATCCTCGTATTTTCCTTTGCAGGTCACATGCTTTGCCTCAAAAATCACATCTCCTGTCTCACGGTATTTATCCGGAAACTGATTTACATTATCCGAGCCGACAATTCCCGCCAGCAGGCGGTGATTATCTACATTCTCTATAAGATCTGTAAACACCAGCTTACCATCCCGCAACAGCGTAATCCGATCACAGATCTCATAGACCTCCGACATCCGATGGGTAATATAGATCATTCCCACTCCCTTTTTCTTCAGCCGCCGTATCAGATCAAACAGCTGATCTGTTTCCTGCAGTGTAAGAGATGATGTAGGTTCGTCAAAGACCACCAGATCACTGTCCAGATTCAGAGCGCGGGTAATTTCAATCATCTGCTGTGTTGCTACAGACAGATTGCCCGCCCGCTCATCCAGATCCAAATCAATTCCCACTTCATCCATTACTTCTTTTGCCCGTTTGCGCATGGCCTTCCAGTCATACACTCCATTGTGGGTAATCTCATTGGCGATAAATATATTTTCAAGCACGCTCAGATGCGGCAGAATATTCAACTCCTGAAACACCATGACAACACCATCCTGCTGGGCGTCATGCACACATGCCATAATTTTCGCCGGCTTCCCGTCATGCGAAATTTCAGCTCCCTCATCCGGCATATAAACGCCCGCAAGGATTTTCATCAGAGTGGATTTTCCGGCGCCGTTTGCCCCCATGAGAGCATGCGCTTCTCCGGCATATGCATAGAAATTCACATCATCCAGAACTTTCGTGCCTGAAAAGGTCTTGGAGATATGTTCCATTCTCAATATTTCTTTTCCCATACCGACTGCCTTTCCCTTTCTCAAAACGTCTGCCCGGGAAATCCCGGGCAGGGTTTTATCACTCACTATTCAACTCTCATTTCACAGCGGAAGGATCCTATTCCAGTCCCTCTCCCATCTCAACAAAACTTCTCATATAATCAGATACTTCGTCAATAGAATTTCCCATACCCCAGTTGGATAATTCCTCGCCGTGAGGCAGATACTCTTCCACATTCTCTGCTGTGATAATGGTATCCGGAGTATATGTAAGTTCCGGAACTTCCTCGCCCTGAATCAGCGCGTAAGCCTGCTGTACTGCGTAATATCCCTGAAGGATAGACCAGTCATAAGCTGTAGCGTAGATCTCGCCGTTGGCGATAGACTGTAATGCAATATAGTTACCGTCAATACCAGCTACCAGAACACCGTCCGCACCAACTTCTATATCATTCTCTTTCAGTGCGCTGACTGCGCCTGCCGCCATCAGGTCATTGCAGCAGAGAACCGCATCCACATCCGGGTGAGCCTGAACAATATCGGCCATGGTAGTAGCCGCCGTATCCTGATCATAGCTTGCACTCTGAGACTCTGCCAGTTCGATTCCATCATATTCTTCGATCGCTTTCTCAAAACCGGCTGTTCTTTCCTGGGAAGAGCTTGCCGCGTCCACACCGCGCAGAATCACGACCTGACCTTCACCGCCCAACTGATCAAATACATTCTTCGCCAGCTCATAAGCCATCTGTGTATGATCTACACCGATATAATTAGGCATATACTCGCTTACTTCATCGCCCCATACATTTGTAATTTCAGTATCAACAGTAACAAACGGGATTCCTGCGTCATGAGCGGCATTTACCGCATTTGCCACACCGTCAGAATCATTCGCAGTCAGGATCAGCGCATCCACACCAGAGGAGATCATGTTCTCACATTTTGTGATCTGTCCCTCTACATCAGACTCTGTTGCCGTATTGTCCACCTTGACCTCAACACCCAGATCTTTGCCGGCCAGAACAGCGCCATAAGCGATATCCTGGAAATGTGCATTCGTAGCTGTTTTCACCACGATACCAATACTGATATCAGAATCAGATGCATTGTCAGCGGTTGAGCTTCCTCCTGTTCCGGATGTACCTCCTTCCTGACCGCATGCAGCCAATCCCATTACCATTGCTCCCGCCAGTACAACAGCCAATAATCTTGCTACTCTCTTCTTCATATTGAATTCCTCCTTAGACCATTCTCGTCTTGTCATTTTTGATAATACCAGTATACCAGCAGAAAATCCTTCCAGTAATTCATCTGAGGAATTCAATTATGTGCAAATGAAATTATCGTATTCGTGCAAAATAAGCCGGGAATCCCTATACAAAACGTCCGGAATGCATCTGGAATACCAGTTAATATAAAACAAAAAGACCACAACCAAACCGGCTGTGATCCTTTCACCGCTCATTTTCAACTTTACATAATTCTCTCGCCGAGACCGGTAGCATCATACGTTGATACCGCCTCTACTTCCCGTCGGAATTCATCCGACTGAATCAGATAAATCAGCCGCTGAAACTCCGGCCGCTTCAGATCCTCTTCCCGGAAAATCATATCATAATCTTCCTGCTTCAAAGGAATAAAATCCAGTCCTTCCATCATTCGGCAGGTTTTTTCATTTCCGATAGCCACATCCGCAGCCCCCCGCAGAACTGCCGTGGCAGCCGAGTAATGAGATGAAACCACATCATTATATCCATAAATCTCTCCATGGCCGATTCCCAGCTTCTTGCACATCTCGTCCACAAACACGCGGATACCGCTGCCCTTGTCACGGTTCACCATGCGGATATTTTTTCTTGTCAGATCTTCAAAGGTTCTGATATTCTTGGGATTCCCCTTCTCTACATAGAACCCCTGCCACCGTTTCAGCAAATGATACACTGCCAGCTTTTCTCCCGGAAGCATTCTGGTTACATAGGGCAGATTGTAGGTATCTGACTCAGAATCCCACAGATGGGCTGTCGCCACACAGTTATCATTCTGATACATCTCATACAGTCCCCGATAACTCCCCATAGGAGACCGGAACGCTTTCATACGGAAGCCTTCCTCATCGTTAAACAGCGCACAGAGAGCATCCAGGATCTGATCCTGACCGCAGATAATAATCTTGTCTGTATCATCATCCGAGATAGGCGTTCCCATAAAATCATATACTTCTGACTTCGAGATCCGGAACTGTTTTCCAAGCTTGGTCGCCCGCAGTTCTCCTCTTTTAATCATTTCGTACACAGTATTCTTCTTGATCTGCAAAAGATCCGCAACATCCTGAGGCGACAAAAACTTCTCTTCCATAAGCCCCTCCTTTCCAATCGTTTCTGCTGTCTTACAAAAGATGAGCTGCTTTCTATTCCGGTCTCTTCACTGTCTCCCTATGATTCACACATATCAATGGTCTTTCTGATCAGCGCTATGGTGCTCTCCACCGGATAACCGAACAGAAGTCCCACAGTCGCCAGCGCTTCCTGCCCCAGACAATCATGAAGCTCAATGGAGCAGAGCTCTTCATTGCCGAACCAGGATAATTCCTGATCAAAATAAAACCTTATTGTCTCTGAATCCAGAGTAACCCCACTGGCCTCATAAACGCCGAGAAGGCGCTCCAGATCAAAATAATCTGACAGCTTTCCTTTCCTGCTGATATAAAGCATATAGCGATACTCTCTGGGATGATAGGGATAGCAGTAATACTCCTCCCCTGTCTCCGCCAGAATAGTCATATAATCACTGGCCGATTCCGGATAAATCGTTGCCGCTATTTTTTTCCCATTCTGAACTGCATAATTCATATAAGAAACTACCGGAATCGGACCGTAATTATTGCTGCAGCAGATCAGGTTATACCAGCTCAGATAAGGACTGTCATAACCTTCTGCACAGGCGGGAAAAAACAGCCGTTTACAGGTTACCTCCCGGGATCCCTGCTCCGGGAAACAGTAACGCAGAGACACAGTTACCTGTTCCCCCTCCTGGCTCCGATACAGAGAAAAAACAACCCTTTCTCCCACATCGTATCCCTGCTCAAACAGCTTCATCTCTTTTGTTTCCATTATAAATTATACCTTCCGATCACCAATTTATCAATATAATACTGTTTAATATACTGCTCATGCTCTTTCAGAGCCGTAATGCTGGCATCCACATCCCTTGCTTTAATTGCCTGGAAAATCTTTTCATGCTGTTCGTTGGTCTTCTCTCCATGCTCCAGATCATCAAAGGAAGTCACATCAAAACGCTGCTTCTGATTGACCAGCATTTCAAAAATCGTGTCCAGCCGCTTATTATTGACATTATGTATAATAAAATTATGAAATTTAATATCCCACTCCATACGCTCCGGAAGCTGGCCCTCTACCGTACACTTTTTCGCCTGTTCCAGAATCTGTTCCAGCTTGGCGTCCGCAATAATATTGTAATTTTTCATGGAAACCTGCAGGGCATAAATCTGAAGTACCTCCAGAAGATCATACACCTCCAGAATATCCTCCAGTGTGTATACCGGAACAATAATCCCTTTCCCCGGCTCTCCTGATAAAAGTCCGTCTCTGACCAGCTGGCGCAGAGCATAGCGAACCGGAGACCGGCTGACCTTATACTTTTCTGTCAGTTTCCGCTCTACCAGCACTGTCCCCGGTTCAAATTCATTATTCAAAATATCTTTCTTTATCTGTTCATAAACCATGACCTCTTTGGTGGTCATTCCGAATGCATTTAAATTTGTCTCCTGCGTATACATGCCTTCCCTCACTTCTTAATTATCATTCACCTAACTTCTGATCCTGTAGGCATTCAGCAGAGTTCCTTTTTTCAGAGGTCCCATCCCCGCCGGAATCACCACGCAGGCGTCCACATCCCGAGCATGCCGCAAATGATCTTCTGCGGCGCTGTCTCTTGGCAGCATTCTCACAATACCGTCGGCAAAAACAAGATGCCCCGGCAAAATCCTCGTCACTTCATTACATTCATCGAAATTCCGGCTCAGTTCTACCATAATCCGTTCATGAGCTTCTTCCTTCCGCCCAGCAATTTTCTTCAGAACCGGAAGAACAATCAGATAAAACGCCGTCAGAAGCTCCTCTGAGGTGCCCGCAATTCCGAACACCGGCACATGCTCCATAAATCCTGTGCAGACAGTCGCCCCCGGCTGTATATCAATATGATCGGCCACGATTTCAGCTCCGGTCTTCTCCAGCATATCCTGTACCCGCGCAAAGTCGTCCGGTTCCGAGCCTCCGCAGACAAACACCGCGTCATAAACGGCAGATGCCATTCTGACTGTAGAAACCGTCTGCGCCCGCTCCTGCGGAATACAGCCCTGATAGATGGTGGAAAACCCGAATTCTCTTAACGCATTTCCAAGAATATACCGATTTGACTTTTTCTGTATACCGCTGCCGGAAGGCTCTTCCCCCTCCAGATAATAAAACCCGATCAGCGGCTTGCGATACACCTCCACCTGATGAATCCCCAGGCCGATCAGCGTCCCATGCAGAGCAGGTCCGATCATGCAGCCCTGTTTTGCAACAATTCTGTCTGTACCGGGGCACGCCTGTCCCGCGTTCTGATCCTGCGCTGCGTCCGCCTCTGTAATATCCTGAGCCAGAATTCTTCCTGCAGCATTGGCTACCGCCAGCTGTTCCGTATCAAGAGCCGTGCACCGCTCCAATATCATTTCTTCGGCAAAAACCAAATCATACATTCCTGTTTTCATGAGATCGTTATTCTCCTATCGCTAATTTACGTCCAACCTCATAAGCCTCACGTTTCAGATCCATATTCTTATCGGCTGTCTCCGGATTATTTGCTTCCGGACATACGATACGATGGATCTCCTCCAGACCGAAGCTGGCGTAATTCATTCCAGCAACAAACTCCAGATAATCTTTGTTCATATCCGCGTCCGGCATTCCCTGGGTATAAACCGTTACAAGCTTTTTCATGCCATATCTGGGACGTCCTTCCTCTCCCATCAGCGGGAAAAAGCGGTCGTACAGGTTTTTCGTCATACCGTTGATCTGGCAGAAATAGATAGGAGATCCCACCACAATCACATCTGCCTCTTTCACTTCTTCTATAGCCTTTGTCAGCTCATCGCTGATGCTGCATTTTCCGTTATTTGCCTGACATCCGAAACAGCCCATGCAGGCAGACATTTTCATTTTAAACAGATAATAACTCTTCACATCCGCATGATGCTCTTTTGCTCCCCGTTCAATCATCTGAAGAATTGTCGCAGTGTTTCCGTCATAGCGGGGGCTTCCATTAAAAATAACTATTTTTTTCATCCATCTTCTCCTTCACAAAATCTTATGTTCTTTTTATGTTTCTATTGTATACCATCATGCTCAATATTGTTATTCCATTTCAAGATGCACTTATGCGAAAAACAGTTATAAACTGGGAAAAATATTTCTGATAAAAATCTTTGAAAAAAGTGCCCGCGCTTCTTTTCCTGCGCGGGCACTCTAACTTTACAACATCTCAGACACTATTTCCTGCGGAATTAGTTCATCTCGATATAGTCCAGATTCAGAGACTTGCCGGCAATCTCGATCTCGAGATCTTTTGTTTTTCCGGCTGCCTCGATGCTGATTGTGTATTTACCATCATCCAGACCATCAAACTTATAATCGCCGAAGAAATTCGTCTTCTGAACTTCTACAAGCTCTCCGTCTTTCTTAAGCTCTACAGTTGCATCCTCATAGCAGTCGCCGTCAACTAAAATACCGCCTGCTGCAAAGTTCTTTGTGAATCTGTACAGATTCTTATAGAACACATGAGGATTGGTACCAAGCTCCGGTCTGTAAACCTCCAGACCTTCTGTCTTGATCATAACTTCCATCTCTTCCGGCTCCATATGGTAAGCCTTTAAAGCCTTTGTGGGGCAGGAATGAGCACATCTCGGAATACCGGGAACCCAGTCAGGATCATCCAGCAGGTGTGCACACATAGTACATTTCTGCGGTTCGCAGGCTTCCTCGTTGTAATATACTGCTCCATAAGGACACATAGCTACTGCATCCTCTTTTCCCTTTGCAGCTGCCATATCGATCAGCACAATACCGTCTTCTCTTCTTGTAGCATATCCGGCATCAACAAGAGGACAGTTCTCACAATGCTGACAAGGCATAGGCAGATAAGAATAATCATTTCTGGCATATCTGCCGCGCTCTCTTCTCTGGATATTCATCCAGCGATGTCCATGGCGGGGCTGGGCGTTTGTATAGCCCGGCCACTCATTATCTACATGCTCATCTTTACATGACATAAAGCAGTTATTGCAGTCATGACACCATCTGACATCTATAACTAAATACCACTGTTTCATTTCGATATCTCCTTTCTGACAACATCTGCGGAATTAATAAATTTCGTAGATACCGCCGTCCCATTTTTCTACTTCAATCTGAGCACTGTTGGGTGCCATACCGCATGCATACTTGGACATGTAACGATCCGGTGTAAGGATATTTACACAACCGCCGCGGTCTGCGGAGTTACCCGGTTTTCCAAGAGGTGCGTACTCTGCACAGGACTCATAAGAATGAACCGTACCAGGCTGTACACGCTCACCAACCTGTGCGCAGAGGATTACGGAACCTCTGTCGTTGTAAGCACGAACCAGATCGCCGTCTTTGATTCCACGAGCCTCTGCATCAACGGTATTCATACGGATAATCCAGTAATACCATCCGTCTACCAGTACACGGTGATCCTTGATATCCATCATGAAGGAATCCTTTGCATCACCCATGGTATGCATGGAGAATCTGGGATGAGGAGAAAGCATACCCAGAGGGTATTTCTTTGCAACCTCAGCATGCCAGCTCTCCCAGGCCGGAACATACTTATGCATTGCAGGACGATACTCATCAACGAAGCCCTGCTCCTCAAAACGTTTCAGGGACGTGGAGATAAACTCAATCTTACCTGTGGTTGTCTGCAGACCCTTCAGACCTACTGTCTGGTTCGGAGCCGGACCCCAGTCAGGTGTATCACGCTCACGATCCTCAGCGAACCAGCGAAGCGCAACTGTTTTCTTTCTGTTCGGATTATCCGGAACTACCAGGTAGCCCTTCTTGAAGAAGTCTTCCCAGCTCATCAGCTTCGGACAATCTGTTGCGTTATAATACTGTTCTACCCATTTCAGCTCATCCTTACCCTCAGTAAAGATATCGTAAATGCCAAGCTTCTCGGAAAGATAAGCATAAATCTCATAATCAGATTTAGACTCGCCAAGAGGCTCAATACATTTTGCCTGCAGGGAGATTACACGGTTGTTTGCCATCTGGAAGTTATCCGGAATATAACCGGAGCAGTTTGCAAACTCGGAGATATCCCATCTCTCGTAGTTGGTACATGCCGGAAGGATGATATCAGCAAACGGAACCTCGCCCTCCATCCAGATAGACTGGGAAATTACGCACTCCAGAGACTCTGTACGGTACATCTTTGCATATCTGTTGGTAGCAGTCATGGTACCGATATGAGATCCGCCGTAATGCCAGTACATCTTAATGCTGCCGTAACCGGGAGCCGGATACTGATAGGGATGCATCTGAGTTTCAATTGTAGCTCCGCAGAATCCCTTGCCGTACCACTCGAACTTGCCGTTCATAATACACTCCGGAATCTTCAGACGGGGAATATGCTGACCTGCTTCCCAGTTCAGTTTTACAGGAGCCGGGAATGTAGTCTTGCCGTCGAACATTCTCCATGCAAACTTGAAGCCTGCTGCGGAGTTCGCTGTATCACCGGAGATACCGCCCTCTGCATAACCAGGGAAGTAGAACTCGTAGTCAGTGGGAACACCCTGAGTAGTTGACCAGATATTGGAACCGGGTTTACCCATTCCCTGCATGGTTGCAAGAGCGATCATACCACGTGTCCACTCAATACCATGAGTTGCACGGCAGGCGCCGCCCCAGCCGCCCATACCGCCGGCTGCAAGGTATGTATTCTTCTTTGCCCACTCACGAGCCAGTGCACGAATCTCACATGCGGGAACGCCGGATTCTTTCTCTGCCCACTCACAGGTCTTCGGAATACCGTCCTCGCCGTTGCCAAGCACGTACTCTGCCCACTCTTCAAATCCATAAGCATGAGTCTTTACATATTCTTTATCGTAAGTTCCCTCTGTCAGCCATGTATATGCGATAGCGAAAGAAATCGCATGGTCTGTACCAACCTTGGGTGAGAACCATTTAATTCCCCACATATTTGCGGAATGGTTGAAGAAGGGATCGATGAATACCATCTTTACTCCCAGCTCATCCAGCCAGCGACGTCTGATATGGGACTCGTATGCAGCATAGATACCGCTGTTTACTTCCGGGTCAGAGGACCAGAATACGATCATCTCTGCATATTTCAGACCATCCTCTAACAGGTCATACTGCTCCGGACAGCCAAGTCTCCAGGAGAATCCCCACATATGCATACCGCCCCAGTGCCATCCTTCCCAGGAATCCGGGTTGTGATCTGCATAAGTGAATCCCATCAGGTTCATAAAACGGAAGTATGTAGAATGACGATATCCTACATTACCCCATAAGTGGTGAGATGAAGGTGTGGACATGATAGATGCCGGACCGCTCTCTCTCTTAATTCTGTTTACTTCGCTGACAACAAGATCTCTTGCCTCTTCCCAGCTGATTCTCTCATAGCCTGAAGTTCCCCGGTTCTGAACATTTCTCTCACCATTGGGATCCCAGTCTACACGTTTCATCGGGTAGAGGATACGACGATCAGAATAAATCATAGACTTCTGACCGGCAGTAAACGGTGCAATAGTCGTATATCTCGGTGCCTTGAATTCTCTGCCTCTAGCCTTAATTGTCCAGCCTTCCGGATCTGTCTCATCAAAATCCATCGGTGTAATACGAACAATTTTGCCATCCTTTACATACACAAACACAGGACCGCCGGTGCTGGAATTAGTCAAACGAATTTCGCCTTCCATGTGATAAACCTCCTTAATTAATAAATTGTAATCAACTTTTCGCTCCATGGTTTTCATACGGGATGCGGTCGTGAGTAGAGGATGGTTGCTCCCACACCCATATGAAAACCATGAACATCCTGAGAGGGAAACATCTCATTTCCCTTTCTGTGACTGCATTATAAGGTGTATTCTAAAAATACAGTCAATACCTGAAAATGATTTTTTTATACTTTTCCGACAATTTTTCCGGGCAATAGAGAGGGCTTCTCGTAGATACTCACTACAAGAAGCCCTTTCTTCCTATTAAAATACATCATTTTAACGAAAGCTTCCGGCGCGGTTCAGATGTCTTTCTTATCATGAAGATTGGAATATTTCTGCGCGTAGGAAAACAGTTCATTCAGAATCGGAGTCCTGTTCTTCTCCTTCCTGGTAAGCTGCATGGGGAGATATTTCTGAGGAACATCCTCCTCTATGGGAATAAATCTCAGATTCATATTGGAGATCACCTCCGCCTCCTCAAATACCAGGGCAACTCCCTCTCCCATCTCCAGCAGATAAAGCAGCTCGTCAAAATCCTCAATCTGAGCTGTAATCCGGGGATAGAAGCCAAATACGCCGCAGACCTTGATCAGATAATCATCCTCCGGCTTCAGTTCCATGGGAAGATACCGAAGAAAAGAACTGTCCTTGAAATCCGCCAGCGTCACATTCTTTTTAAAGAAAAGCGGATGCTTTTTATGCACGGCAATCCCCACACGGGAATAAAACAACGTCAGCTTCTCCACACCACGGACCATCTTCACATCATGATCCGCGATCAGAATCACATCATAATAATCATTCAGAAGGCCCTCCACAATCTTCTTCTGAGAGGCCCGCTCCTTGATAATCTGAATCTCCGGATGCTCCTCCCGGAATCCAAAAAGCACCTGAGAGAGATAGCTGTTGGCTTTTATATGATTCTGACATCCGATGGTGATGGTTCCCGAATACTTCCGCACGGAATTTTTCGCCCGTGTCATCACCATATTCCAGTTGGAAAGCATCTCTTCCAGCGTCTCTGCCAGCATCTGGCCCTGCACAGTCAGCTTTACCCCCTTTGTATTACGGTCAAACAAAACCAGATCCCACTCCTCTTCCAGAGATGAGATCTGACGGCTGATATTCGACTGGGAAATAAACAAATGTTTTGCTGCTTTTGTGAAACTCAGGCATTTTGCCACCTCCAGAAAACAGCGGACCTGCAAATCATTCATATAAGTTTCCCCTTTCATCCCTTCTGTTTTATTATCAGAAAATCTTATCTGTCCATATCTCATTCTTATTATAAGGACAAAAATATTTCTGTCAAGAACTTGCCCAAAATCACAAACCAAAAACATACTGTCAGCACGTTTTTGTCATGCCATTGGTATACCATTTTCTATATTATACAGCATATTGCACAATTTTTTCAACTCAAAATCATATTTTTTTGAAATTTCTTTGATTTTTCCTTGACTGTATTGCGACTATACCCCTTATGGTAAAGATTAGGAGTAGAGGAAATATTTCATATAAGGAGGAGTTATCTAAATGGCTCTATTGATTGCTGTTGTATACTTCGTCGCTCTGATTATCGTAGCGAGTATGTATGCAAAAAAGAAAACGAAATCTGCAGAAGATTTCGCAAACGCAGGCGGCGGAATGGGCTGGATCATGGTTACCTTCACATTCGTGCTCGCGCCTCTTGGATCCGGTCACACCATGTCCCTGTGGCAGAAAGCAGCCGGCGGCGGGTTTACAGACTGGGCAAACTTCACCGGTATCGGTGCAGGCGCCATGTGGTGGGCCATCGGCGCAGGCGCTGTATTTCTTCCGATCGCAATGCTCTGGATCGGACCGATCTACAAAAAAATGAGAGCAACCACTGTTCCGGAAGCCATCGAAAGAGTTTACGGCAAAAAGCTTGCATGGTTCCATGCCGGCTTCCAGACCATGACATGGACCGGTATCGGATGCTCCGAAACCGTTGCCATCGGCGCCGCAATTTATACTCTGTGCAAGGCAAGCGGTATCGACTTAAGCATCTACGCATCCATCATTATCGGTTTCGTACTGGTTGTCTGCTACGTATTCTTCGGCGGAATGCTTCAGATGGCATGGCTGAACGTAATCAACGCAATTGTTATGATCATCGCTTCCTACAGCGCGATCGCCATCATTGCAGTAAACTATCTGGCACAGTTCGGCGGCTGGAAGGGTGTTCAGGCAGTCTATGAACAGATGGGCTATTCCAACATTCTGACACAGGTCAGCACGCTGACACAGATGCCCGTATGGCTCAGCGTTATTATCCCGGTTATCGTACTGCATACTACAGCCGGCGCCGTATCCCAGACCATGATGCAGCCCTTCTTCGCTGCAAAGGATACCAGCGCCTGCCGTAAAGGTGTATTTATCGGCTGTTCCTTCAATATTATGTCATCCCTTCCCTGGATCTTCCTGGGTATGGCGGCTATGGCAATCCCCGCAATCGCATCTACGGTAAGCCCCAACGGTCTGGAGGCTGTTCCGAATATCGCAGCCGCAGGTCTTCCTGTTCCGGCCATCGGACTTCTGATGATTGCTCTGCTGGCGGCAACTCTGTCCACGGGCGGCGGAATTGTTCTGGCAAACGCCAACGTTATCTCTCATGACATCTTCTACAAATGTGTGAAGCCCGATATGGATGACCACGGTCGTCTTGTGGCAACAAAAGTCTGCATTATCATCGCAGCGCTGCTGCTGCTGCCCGGCGCTTTACTGATGGCTCATGAATTTGTATTTAACCTGTTCCTATGGGTATTCTCCTTTGGTATGCCTGTGTTCATTGTCTTTATCATAGGATACAACTTCAAGGTCAGCAAATCTGCGGCCTGGATCACCATTATCGTATCCTATGTAGTTGACTGTATCTGGACCTTCCTGCCGATGGAGAAAATTCTTCATCTGCCCGCCGGAAGTATCTGGGGCATGAACCTGTACGCAACCATGGTTGTTTCTCTTGTACTTGGTATCGTTCTGCACCTTGTTCTTCCCGGAACACAGGGCTGGAAAAAAACCAAAGCAGCACAGAAACTGGCCGCTGAGCAGGACGAAATTGATCGCGCCGACGCTCAGGCACAGGCTTAGAACGGAGGTAAAACAGAATGTTTGTAATTCAGGATATTATTACTCAGTACATAATCGGAATCGTTCTTTGTCTCATCATTTTCGGAATCTGGAAAATCAGACATAAAGGAGAGAAATTATAAAGGAGGCATTGTTTTATGGCAATAACAATTGTATCGTTATATCTTCTTGCCGTAGGAATTATCTTAACACTGATGTGCATTATCGGTGCAAAAAGATCCGGTGCTGACAAGGAAGAAACAGATGAAATGTAAAAAGATCAGAGAGTGTGCGAAAAAGCGCACTCTCGAAAAGGAGCCGGGCTGCTAAAAAGCCCGGCTCCTTTTCTGGGTAAAAAAGTGAGAGTATGAAGTTTAACATACCCTGTCAGCAGTAATTTAATTACATTGCCGTCAGAGCATCCGTATTCCTGTGTCATTCCTCCAGAGTAATTGAATCCCCCACATGAATAATCCCCCCATGAAGCACTCTGGTAAACACACCCTCTCTGGGCATAATACAATCCCCAACTGCCTTGTGGATTTCACAGTGACTGTGACATTTCTTTCCGATCTGAGTCAGCTCCAGCACAACTTCATCCCCAATCATAAACTTTGTTCCGAGAGGAAGCGCTTTCAGCTGATAGCCCTCTACCACAATATTCTCACCAAAAGCTCCAAAATCCACATCCGCACCCCGGGAACGAAAATTCTCTATTTCGGAATAGTCCAGAAGACTTACCTGGCGATGCCAGTCTCCCGCATGGGCATCGCCCTCAATGCCCCAGTTTTCTTTCAGTGTCACCGCCGGAACCTCATGCTTCTGGATCCCCCTGATCTTGCTGATACATATTCCCTTTACCTGTCCCATATTCCGTCACTCCTTCTTTCTGTGATACATCATCTCCGGTCATCCGCCAATGGAAACCATCCTGTGTTCTTCGGAAACATTTTTCAGTGTATCAAAACAATGTGCCGCCGGTTTTGCGAAGATTGCCCTTTCCATCATTTCCCGGATCTCCTGATCTGTTCCGCCGCTTCGGAGAGCCTGCTGCAAATCATAGGTTTCCGCATAACACAGACAGGGCTTTATCTTTCCTGTTGCGCTGAGGCGGATTCGATTGCAGTTATGGCAGAACTTCCCGTGCATGGCAAGAATCAGACCCACGCTTCCGGCAAATCCCGGAATCTGATAATATACCGCGGGACCGCTGCCGTGAACTGCAGGATCATTCTGCAGTCCGGGAAACATTCTCTGCAGCGAAGAAAGAACCTCTTCACCGGTCACATGGTAATACTGTTTGCCCTCGCCGATAGGCATCAGTTCAATAAACCGCAGATCTACCGGGAGCTTCTCCGCCAGGGAAAGCATCTCCCGCCAGTCCACCACGCAGTCTTCAAAAAAATCACGGGGCAGCAAAACCGTATTCACTTTTACCTTCAGTCCCGCATCCAGAGCCGCCCGGATATTGTCCATTACTTTCGGAAGCGCATCGAATCTGGTAATTTTCTGAAAGAGTTCCCTGTTCAGAGTATCCAGACTGATATTCACTCCGTCAAGTCCGCTGTCTGTCAGCTCCGGCAGATATTTGTCCAGCAAAATACCGTTGGTCGTCATTGTGACGCTCTCAATCCCCGGAATACGGCGGATCATAGCCACCAGCTTCGGGATATCTGCCCTGACCAGCGGTTCCCCTCCGGTCAGACGTATCTTTCTGATTCCCAGATCCACTCCAATCCGACAGACTCTGGCAATCTCCTCATAAGTCAGAAGCTCCGGCATGGGAATTGTCTGAATCCCCTCCTCCGGCATACAGTATCTGCAGCGAAGATTGCAGCGGTCTGTAACCGATATTCTCATGTAGTCTATTTCACGATCAAAACTGTCTCTCATATATATCTCTTTTCCCAATGTATTTTTTCAGAGACGGTACACCTGAACCGTCTCGCCGGCCATAGCTCCGGCCATATCCGGTCTGATCTCAACCAGACAGTTGCATTCCACCATGGAAGCAATTGCTCCCGATGACTGCATCTTTCCGTTTATATAAACCTTTCCGTTTTCCAGGCAGCCTCTCAAAAACCTCCTGGCTCCCGCCGGTTTCCTGAAGTCATTCTGCAGAACCGCATTTTCCATGGGAAGCAGCCAGTCCTTCTGTCCCGTCAGTGCAGCAAGTACAGGACGCGCCAGAAGTTCAAAGTTCGCAATGGCGCCAAAAGGATTTCCCGACAAACATAAAACCAGCGTTCCTTCACAGACGAAGGCCAGGGTAGGAGATCCCGGCTTGATCCGTACTTTCCAGAACAACTGTTCCGCATCCAGAAGCTTCACTACATCATGCAGAATATCCTTTTCTCCCACAGAAACTCCTCCTGTGGTAATCACAAAATCCGCCTGCTGCGCGGCCTTCCGAATTTCATCTGCCACTTTACGGGCCTCGTCAGCTGCATGCATGGAAATTACGGGAGGATTTCCCGCCTCCGTCAGCCGGGCACAGATATAGGCGCGGTTAGAATCATAGATCTTTCCCGGGCTCCAGGGCTGTCCGGGCACAAGCACCTCATCACCGGTGGAAATTACAGCAACCGAGGGCTTTCTGTACACAACGGCCTCTGTCTTTCCCAGAGAAGACAACACCGTAATCTTTCCGGCATCCAGCCGGCTGTCCTTCGGCAGCAGAACTGTTCCCGCCTTATAATCCTCTCCCTGAAAACAGTAATTCTGATAGGGCTCTGAGGAAACATATATCTGTACTGTGTCATTCTCTGCAAAGGTGTCTTCCTGCCGGATAATCGCATCTGCTCCCTCTGGAATCGGAGCGCCCGTCATCAGCCTTACCGCCTGTCCTTCACCCACAATGCCATCGAACACATAACCTGCATAAATCCTTCCAATCACATGCAGAACCGCAGGATTTTCCTTCGACGCACCGGCCACATCCGCCGCGCGCACCGCATAACCGTCCAACGGGGATCGGGGGAACGGCGGCTGATCCCTCTCTGCTGTCACATCCTCCGCCAGTACTCTGCCAAGGGCGTCTGCCAGCGGAACCCGTTCCGTCTGTTCAATCTTCCGGACCTGTTCTGTCAGCATCGCCTGTGCTTCTTCAATCTGTAACATGATAACTCCCCTTTCTGTCATTAAAACTTATTATACTTGTCACGCTCTGTTTTTTCCATCCATCTTTTCCTTCATATTATTCCGTTTGCGCATAAGCACAGGAATCATTCATCTGCCGGATACAGTTATGCCAATATAAGATAATGATTTTTCATTTTATGATAACATTTCTTTTCACATTCTGCTATACTGGGATACAGCGGTTCACAAAAAACAGCTTTCGTTTTTATGACCCTGATACTCACATTTTATATACAAGGAGTTTTTCACTATGAAGGTAGGCATTATTACATCAAGCGACAAAGGATACGCGGGAGAACGCGAAGATCTCAGCGGGCCGAAGATTGCTTCCATCATGAAGGAGCATGGATATGAGATCGCAAAATATATTATTCTGCCCGATGAAAAGCAGATGCTGGCCGATGAAATGATCCGCATGTGCGACAGCGGCATCAATCTGATTCTCACCACCGGCGGAACCGGTTTCGCCAAAAGAGATGTAACGCCGGAAGCAACAAAGATGGTAATCGAAAAGGAGGTCAACGGCATCCCCATGGCGATCCTCTATTACTCCCTGTCCATCACGGAAAGAGCCATGCTCTCCCGGGCAGCGGCAGGCATCCGCGGCGAGACGCTGATCATCAATCTGCCCGGAAGCCCCAAGGCAGTGGAGGAAGCGCTTCTGTATATCCTCCCTTCCTTAAAGCACGGCCTGGAAATCCTGCTTGGACTGGACAGTGAGTGCGCCAGACCGTCTCACTCATAATCAGAGTCTGCTTCTGAACAAATACACATCCAAAGGAGATTTTATACACATGAAACTGATTGCTACAGAAGATGCCGTAGGGCATGTACTTTGCCATGATATTACCCAGATCATCCGGGGCGTCACCAAGGATGCCGTTTTCCGCAAAGGTCATGTTGTCCGCGAGGAAGACATTCCGGTTCTGCTCTCCGTAGGAAAGGAGCACCTCTATGTCTGGGAGAAGGATGAAAATATGCTCCACGAAAACGACGCCGCTGCCATCCTGTACGAGATCTGCGCAGGAAACAATATGCACGGCTCCGATGTGAAGGAAGGAAAGATCGAACTGATCGCAGACATCGACGGTCTTCTGAAAATTGACCGGGTTCATCTGACCGCAGTCAACAGCCTGGGCGAGATGATGATCGCCTCCGTTCACGGAAACTTTCCCGTGAAAAAAGGAGCCAAGCTGGCCGGCACCCGTATCATTCCTCTGGTCATTGAAAAGGAGAAAATGGAAGCAGCCAGAACGGCCGGCGGAAATACGCCTCTTTTTAATATCCTTCCCTTCCGTCAGAAAAAGGTCGGTATTGTCACCACCGGAAGCGAGGTATTCAAGGGACGGATCAAGGATACCTTCGGCCCTGTCATCAAAGACAAGCTGGCTGAATATCCCACTGAGATCCTTGGACAGACTTATGTAGATGACAGGAAAGAGCACATTACAGCAGCTATACTGGAATTCATCGAAAATGGAGCCGAGCTTGTGATCTGCACCGGCGGCATGAGTGTAGACCCGGACGACTGCACACCCGGGGCAATCGCAGCCACCGGCGCCAGAGTTGTCACCTACGGCGCGCCTGTTCTTCCGGGCGCTATGATGCTGGTTTCCTACTATGAGACAGAAGACGGCAGATGCGTTCCCATCCTCGGCCTTCCCGGCTGCGTGATGTACGCAAAGCGCACGATCTTTGATCTTGTTCTCCCACGTGTCATGGCGGATGACGAGATTACCAGAGAAGATATCGCCATGCTGGGTGAGGGCGGCCTGTGCCTGAACTGCAAAGTCTGTACCTTCCCCAACTGCGGCTTCGGAAAATAATACATTCAGAAAGGAACACATTATGTCAGAGTTAAAACCTGTAAAAATCCACTGGGAGGAAATCGAAAAATACAGCGTGTTTAAAATCAACCGCTTTGAGGTAAAACATAACGACGATGTGATCGGATACTACCGGATCTGGCACGATCCTGAGACAGAAAACATCGCCTTCTACGGAGAACATGAAAAGCACGGTGTTCTTCCCCCCGGAACCTATCGGGCGATTCCCACCAACCACAAGCTGATCCGCTATATCGAAGAGGATCTGAATAAAATGGGATACACCATCCCGGACGGTCACACCCGCATTACAGACGGAATGCTCATCGGAACCGTACGTTTCCCTGCAGACTGGGATATCTTATACTGAAACACATTCCCCGCAAAGCGCATGATTCGCTCTGCGGGGATGTGTTTTTTTATACAGCAAAATCCTCAAAGCAATTTTCAGGAAATCACTTTGAGGATTTTCATCTTAATTATCAGTCAAACATATCCTTCGCCTGAGAGTAGTTAAATACCGGTCCCTCCAGGCACACATATGTATCATTGATTCTGCAGTGGCCGCACTTTCCGACGCCGCAGCACATTTTCCGCTCAAAGGATACCCAGATCTTATCCTCTGTGGCTCCGTTTTTCAGACATTCCATCGCCGCAAAATGCATCATTACCGGCGGCCCCACGATAACAATATTATAATCGTCAAAATCCCGGATGGGCACTTTTCCGATATGAGCGGTAACCATTCCGGTCTCAAAACCTTCCCGCTCCTCATTGTCCAGCGTCGTAATTACATGAAACCGCTGAGCAAACTTCTTCGCCTCATCGCGGAACAGCACCGCGTCGTAATTCTTAAAACCGGAAATGAGATACAGGGATCTGCATACCTCCGGATGATCATAGAAATGATTGATCATCGTCATAACCGGCGCCATACCGGTACCGCCGCAGATAATCAGAAGATCCTTGTTCTCAAACTGCTTCACCGGGAATGAATTGCCGTAGGGTCCCCGCAGGAATATAGAGTTTCCCGGCTCCAGATCGAAAATCGCCTGGGTCAGCAGTCCCACATTCCGGATCGTGAATTCCACATATCCGGGCCCTTTTCCACTGGCAGAAATCGGCGCTTCACCGACTTTGGGCAGAGACAGCATGAAAAACTGTCCATATGCCGGATCATTTTCACAGGCCACGCGGAAGGTACATTCGGTGGCTGTATGCTTTAACATACTTAAAATCCTGTGTGGTTTGGGAACTAATACATTATTTTCCATAGCTTCCTCCTATTCTTCTGCCGCTGCAGACGCATTTTTCAGCTTCTGCGCCTCTTCCGTCAGCCGGTTAATGGTGTCGGCAAAGGAAATGTCCTCCGGGCAGCGCTGCATACATCTTCCGCAGCCCACGCACATATGCTCGTTTCCGCCAAACCGTTTATTATAATCATATACCTTGTGCAGTGTTTTATAGCGCATCATCTGTCTCGGGAACTTCCGCGCAATATTTCCTCCTGCCGTTTTTGAAAAGTCCGGAATCATACAGGAAGACCAGAGACGACGGCGCTCTCCCTTTCTGCTGTTCTCCTGATTCAGGAAATCCACGGTCTCAAAACAGCTGCAGGTGGGGCAGACGGTATTGCATCCTCCGCAGGAGATGCACTTATCATCATAATCCTTCCACATATCCAGATCAGCGATCTGGCGGAGCATGGCGCTGTCCGTAATTTCCGGAACCGTAACCTTTCTTTCATTTTCCATAATAAACTGCGGCTCATACTCACAGGTCTTCGCCCAGTCGAAATATTCCGCGAACTCCGCATCTTTGATTTTCAGCAGAATCTCATTGCCGCTCAGTCTGCAGGCTACACTGTAATAATCCGCTTTATTTGTTTTCATGGATACGCAGAAACAATTATCCCAGCTCTGCTCACACTCCATCATAAAAATCTTCACCCGGCTCCGGTTCCGGCTGTAATAAGTATCCGCCACACCTCCGTTTGCCAGGAACATATTATCCAGACGCTTCAGACCGTTGACATCACAGGGACGCGCAAAAATAATGATTCCTTTCGGATCTGAGGATACACTCTCCCGGCAGGTATCTTCATCAAATTTGAAGATGGGCTGAGATACCGGAAAAATGACCTCCTTGGGAGAGAAGTCTGACTGTCGGTCTGTAACAATCTCCTCCAGCGAACTGATCTCCTGATAACGGATCAGACCATCTGTCTCCCACCGTCCACGGTCCGGCCGGTGAACCGGCGCATAAATGCGATACTCATTCTTCAGCTTCCGCAGGGTTCGGTTCATCAGTTCTCTGCTGATCCGGCAGCTTCTGGAATAGGCAGTCCCGGACTTTCTGTCCACAATCATCCGGTCCAGAATAAAACTGTCAAGCTGCAGGAATCCCGTAGTCAGCTGACCTACCATACGATAAAATTCCGTATCCGCACATTCCTTGATTTTCAGACAGAACTCCGGCGCCCAGTTTAACAGATGTGTGTTCAGAAACGCCTTCTGCTCCTCCAGTCCGGTCAGAGTTTCTGTATACTCGCTGGTCTCATCACAGAGATAAGCCATATACTCCATCTCCATGGAGATATGATCCTCCAGCCAGTCTCCAGCTTCATCATTCCGCTCTATGCCTTTCGCCTCGTAGATCTCACAGACCTGGCTCCAGGCATCCTGCATCATAATGTGCTTCGGACTGGTATAAACTGACTCATAAGGGAAAGCAGCGTCCCCCTGAGCAACGCCTGCGCCCAGGAAGGTCTTTGCATAATCCGCCGCCAGATCCTCCAGACTCTCTCCTGCATCATACTCGAAATATTCATTGAGACGGATCAGAGCATCCTGGAATTCTGTCAGCGCATTTTCTTCCCGGTCCGCCGGGAATTCAATATGTTTTAACTGCTCAAAAAACTCTTCATCAATTTCCGACGCGAAAAATCTGGCAAAAAACTGATAGAGATCGCGTCTGTTTTTCATCAGTCTCTGAAAGTCTGTTTTATTAGATATGCTCATAGTATCTGCCTCCCCGTCCAAAAGAAACCTCATCCAGTTCCGGCGGAAGAATATCCTGCCACTGGGCGTTTTTCAGTATATACCGGGTAGAAGGACCGTTTCCGAAATCTCTCAGACGGTATACATTTTCCTCTCCCGCTTCCCGAAGCAGTCTGGAAACCTCGCTGCCCGGATCGTTGATATCTCCATAATGAAGCGCTTTTCCGGAACAGTTTTTCACGCAGGCCGGATCCTCGCCCTCCTCACGGAGCTGAGCGCAGATGGTGCATTTGTCCATGGCCCGCTGCGTCTCGCTGAATGTGTTGGCATGGTAGGGACATTCTTTATTGCAGCTGTGGCAGCCGATACATTTCTTCGTCTCAATACGGACCACACCGTCTTCTTTGCTTTTATATACGGCTCCGGAAGGGCAGACCCGTACGCAGACCGGATTCTCACACTGCTGACACATCGTAGGAAGAAAATACATCTGCAGATCCGGATAGGTTCCGAAAGGTCCAACCGCACGTACTTTCGTCCGGTCAGATCCCAGAGTCGTTCCGTTTTCCATTTTGCAGGCCACCTGACATCCCTTGCATCCGATGCAGCGGTCCAGCTCTATTACAAATGCGTACTGTTTCATAATGCCACCTCCTCTGTAGGATCGCTGGGCTGTGCCAGCCACTGAGTGAAATCATGGGGATTCTGCCAGATTCCTTCCGGCGCCTCCTCTGCCGGATATACTTTCACCAGGAACGCCCGCAGAGTATAAGTTCCAACCACATCATTAAAAGGAGCATCCGCTTTGGTCAGTACATTCACATTTGTCTCCATCCAGCCGTGGGTCTTTGTTCCAAGAGTTTCCGGATTCCAGAACCGCTCCATATAAACCACGCCCGGCTTGATTCCCTGCGTCACAGAGACAACCGCCCGGATTCTTCCGCGCTTTGACTCCACCCAGGCCCAGCTTCCATCTTCAAGACCATATTTTTCCGCATCATCCGGGAACATCCACAGCTCCGGCACCGGATAAATCTCGCGCAGCCAGGGCACATTCCTCAGAGTATTATGATGGAAGAACGGAACACGTCCATTTGTCATAACCAGCGGATATTCTTTCGCCAGCCCTTCCGTATCTCTGGGGCTTTCCGCCGGCTCCAGATAATAGGGCAGCGGCTCATAATCTTTCGATGCGGGAGGGAGCTCACATTTTGCAAAAGGCTGTCCGGTACGTCCCAGAGTAATCATACTCTCCAGATAAATCTCACATTTTTTCGAAGGTGTCGCAAATCCCTGGGGCAGATTCGTCTTCGGGTCTTTCTTCTTATATACATAGTACTCCTTCCACTCTTCCTTCGGCATATAAGTGTAAGGCGTAATTTCCTTCAGAGTCTCAAAGTCCAGCCCTACACGGGACAGGAAATGATCCCACAGATCCGTCACCTTATCCCAGTAGGGGAGATCCTTGCCCATGTACTCCGCGTCAAAAGCTTTGGCACAATCCTCGTCGCCCAGCTCGCCGCAGCGCTTCGCGATCTTCGCCCAGATCAGAGTTTCATCCATGGTCTCCCACAGATGGGTCACCTGCTGTCTGGCGCAGAGCGTGTTACATGTCTCCACAATCATGTCAGTTTCCAGCCATTCCTCCGTGGGAAGCAGGATATCCGCATAAGCTGAAAAAGAAGTGGGATACATATACATATGTACGATAAAATCCAGCTCGTCAATCACCCGCTTTACCTTCTGGCTGTCAGCCACCGCCGCCATCTTATTTCCGGAACGGTCAATCCATACTCTGGGCTTATAAGGCTTCCCGGTCAGAACCGCATCCATAATACTGGTGATATGGCCGGCATACCAGATATGCAGACCCTTGTGTTCAATACCTCCCAGCCGTTTCTTCAGCTGCTCATCCGGAAGCTTATCTGCAGCAATGGGAACCGGATAGTTCGGCATATCAAACACCCCGCTGGTCTTAAACCGCTGAAGAAGCGCGCCGGGACGCTCCACATTTCCCATCAGCAGATCCAGTGTGGCGGTACTCATGGCTGCCTGAACTGAGTTCGGCGTCTGGTCCGTGCTGACGCCGATGGCAATACCGCTGGGCGTCTGCTCCGCATACAGACGGATTGCTTTCTCAATCTGTTTCGGATCCAGCTCACAGATCTCAGCCGCATACTCCAGTGTATACTGCTCTGCCTGTTCCCACAGAAGCTGGAAACCTGTTTTGTAGGTCTTTCCTTCATATATATATGTACCCTGCAGAGCCGGCTGGAGCTGATCATCCCAGGGATACTCCATGGGCTTCGGCTGACCGGTCAGTTCATCCCATACCACAAAGGTATCCGGAATATCCGGATCTTCGCTGATCTGATCCCGCCAGAACATCTTTGTCTCCGCGTCAACCAGATACGGCAGATTCGTCCATTTCATCACAAACTCTTCATCGTAGAGTTTTTCTTCCATAATAAAGCGGATCCATGCAAGCATCAGCGCCACATCCGTACCCGGACGAATCGGAAGCCAGACATCCGCCTTCGCAGCATCCGGAGTCATACGGGGATCAATCACTACCGTTTTCACACCGTTTGCACGCAGATCCACCACTGCTCCGCCGCCGCTGGCCGGACAGGAGTAGGAAGGATCTGTTCCCCACAAAACAAGAGTTTTTATGGGAGTATCTTCCGTATCATAAATCTCGAGAGAATTGGAATCTGCAATACTGGGATCTACGCCGCCGTACATCATGGTATAAGCCAGCACACGGGGCAGATAGCACTGAGCGCAACCGGGCTCAAACCAGTTGGGCGTGCCGAAAATATTACAGAAACGGGCGATACTCCAGATCTCCGGATTCCCGCCTCCTCCGGTAGAACAGAACACAGTCTCCGCACCATACTTCTGTTTTGTCTCTACTAATTTATGTGCAATGATATCAATCGCCTTTTCCCAGGAAATCCGGCGCCACTTATTGGCTCCCCGTTTTCCCACCCGCATCATTGGATACTTGTTCCGATTGGGATGGTACAGAGCCTGAATGCCGGAAAGTCCCTTTGCGCACATCCTGCCTTTGCTCATACGGTCCTCCGGATTGCCTTCCAGCTTGATCACCCGGCCGTTTTTCACGGTAGCGATCACACCGCAGTTGGCAATGCAGGCCCGGCAGCAGGTCTTTACCCGGCGGATCTCATCTTCCGTTGTCTTATTCTCCTGTTTCGCTTTCCGGAACATTCGGGTATTTCCGGTGGCAAAACGCAGCCCCCTTACACTGGTGGCCGCCAGGAAGTCCATACTGGAAATTTCTATTTTCTCTCCCATATTATCCCTCCACAGCCTTTGTTTCATGGTATACATCGATGAACATTTTTGGTATACCACTTGTATCTGACTTTGATTATATGCCTGCATATGCAAATAGTCAAGACATTTTCAATTTCTTTTTTACACTATCTTTTTTATTTTTCTTTGTCTAAACTGCTCATAAAACAAAAAAGTCAAGTATAATCTTTTTCTTTTGTTTATAAAATATAAACAAAAAAAATATTAAAAAATTGTGAAAAAATACATTTTGCTGTATGCCAACTATACAGGTATAGACTAAAGCTATAAATTTTTATGAAGGAGGGAAAGGATATGAACAAAGTAGAAGATTTACGTTCTGCCATTGAATTGATCAAATCGATTCCGGGCGAGTATGTCGAGACCGATGTGGAAGTTGATCCGAAAGCGGAACTTTCCGGTGTATACCGCTACGTAGGAGCTGGCGGAACAGTAATGAGACCTACAAAAATCGGACCTGCCATGGTGTTCAACAATATTAAGGGACATCCCGGCGCAAGGGTAATCACCGGTATACTGGCAAGCAGAAAGAGGGTTGCTGCTCTGCTGGATACTACTCCGGAAAAGCTGGGCTTTTTCCTGCGTGACGCGGTACAGAACCCGATTGATCCGATTGACTTCACAGGAGATAAGGTTCCCTGTCAGGAAGTCGTACATCTGGCAACGGAGGAGGGCTTCGACATCCGCAAGCTGGTGCCGGCTCCCACCAACACTCCGGAAGATGCCGGCCCGTACATTACTATGGGTCTGGCTTACGGCAGCGATCCCGAGACAGGCATCTCAGACGTTACCATTCACAGATTCTGTCTCCAGAGCGAGAATGAGCTTTCCATGTGGATTACTCCCGGCGCAAGACATCTGGGTGTTTTCTATGAAAAATATGAGAAGCTTAACAAACCCATGCCGATTTCCATCAGCATCGGATTGGATCCGGCTGTTTATCTGGCATCCGGCTTTGAGCCGCCCACAACACCGCTTGGATACAACGAGCTGGCCTGCGCGGGGGCAATCCGCCAGAAACCGGTAGAGCTCTGCAACTGTATTACTATCGGCGAAAAGGCTATTGCCAATGCAGAATATGTAATTGAAGGTGAGCTTATGCCTCACGAGCGTGTACCGGAGGATCGCTCCACCGGAACAGGAAAGGCTATGCCGGAATTCCCCGGACAGACCGGTCCCGCTCCCATGGTTCCCATTATTAAGGTAAAAGCTGTGACACACAGAATGAACCCGATTATGCAGACTACCATCGGACCTTCCGAGGAGCACGTACATATGGCCGGACTTCCCACAGAGGCAAGTATTATCAACATGGTTGAGACTGCTATGCCGGGACGTCTGATGAATGTATACGCACATCCTTCAGGAGGCGGAAAATACATGGCTATCATTCAGTTCAAGAAGAGCATGCCCAGTGATGAGGGACGTCAGCGTCAGGCTGCGCTGCTTGCTTTCTCCGCATTCAGCGAGTTAAAGCATGTAATTCTGGTGGATGAAGATGTTGATCCGTTTGACAGCAACGATGTTTTATGGGCATTAAACACCCGTTATCAGGGAGATATTGATACTGTCATGATCCCCGGCGTGAGATGCCATCCGCTGGATCACACACAGGAAACTGCTTACAATCCCATGATCCGCGACAATGGTATTTCCTGCAAGACGATCTTCGACTGTACGATGCCCTTCTCTCAGAAGAAGCATTTTGAGAGATCACAGTTCCTGGAGGTTGATCCCAAGCATTGGCTTCCGGATATGTTCTAAAAACAAATATGCTTTATAAAGAAAGATAAAAGAGGAAGATGAGATGAAAGTTTTCAAAAAAGAATACATCCATTATCTGATCGCCCTGATTATCGGTATTGTCATCGCAGTTGCGCTGAAACCGGGTAACGGGCTGACAGATATCGGTGTTCGTGTAGTTGCCATTATGATTCCGTGTCTGTATCTGTGGCTGACAACAAACACGCACTGGACCAGTTTGCTGGCATTAGGACTCCTGGTTATGACACAGGCTATGACGGCCAACGAAGTATGGGCGAACTCCCTTGGACACTTCGTAGTAATTACCGTTCTCTGCTACATGATTCTGAACGTGTGTCTGAAAGAGACCGGTGTAATCGATAAAATAGCCATATGGTTTGTAACCCGTAAATTCGTACAGGGCAAGCCCTATGCATTTATGGCAATGTTCTTCGCATCCAACGTAATCATCGGTATGTTCGTAGATAACCTGTCTCTGGCAATTATCTACATCGGACTTACTGAAGTTCTGTGTAAGCAGCTCGGACTGAAGAAGGGCGATTCTTTCTACACCTGTATGTTCACCGGCGTTATGTTCGGCAACGTACTGCTGTCCATCTGTTCTCCGATCGCGCATGCACTGCCGAACATCATCATGGCATCCTGTGAGTCTGTATTCGGTATTACCATTACATACGCACAGTGGCTGGCAGTCGGTGTTCCTTATGCAGCAGTTATGTATGTTGTAATTATGCTGATTGTTCTGATCTGGCGTCCTGACACCTCTGCATTCAAGAACTACGATGTAGAGAAAGTAAAAGCAGAGCAGGAGCCTCTGAGCAGAGAAGGTAAGATTTCCGCCGCTACATTTATCGTTGTTGTGTTCTTCGTACTGGCGCCTTCACTGCTGAGCAATGTATCCGCATTCTTCTCTTACATGAACAGCATCGGTGTTGTTATCCCGGCTATTCTGGGTATCGTGTTCCTGGCTCTGATCCGTTCCAACGGCAAAGCAGTCCTGAATGTTCCGGCAGCTATGAAACAGGTTCCGTGGCCGCCCCTGCTCTTCGCAGGTACCGTGTCCTGCTTCGCAGTGCCGCTGTCTGCAGAGTCCACCGGTATTAATGTATGGCTTGGCAACGTTCTGCAGCCCGTCATTGGTGATCTTCCGCAGTTCGGAATCATCGCGGTTCTGTTCCTGCTGGCCATCATCATGACAAACTTCCTGTCCAACACAGTTACCATGGTACTGTTCTTCAATATTGGTGCCGTACTGCTGTCCATTGATCAGGTAAATATGGCTGCATTTACAATCATGGTTTCTATCGCATCCGGTATGGCTGCTGTAACGCCGTCCGCAGCGGTTCCTTCACCGCTGTTCTTCGGTCCTGGCCATGTAACGATGAAGACTACAGTAAAATATACAACTATATTCGTTGTAATTTCCTTCTTCATCTGCCTGCTGTTCATGCCGATTGCAACCAAAATGCTTGGCGGAGTATAAGACAGATTGTTTCAGGGATTTTTTCAACTCCCCACAATATAGTTCCGAAAGCCCCAGCGGTTTTCGGAACACCATAAAAGGAGCCTGCCCACAGGGGCAAGCTCCTTTTTCATAACCATTTTTACAATACAGATCAGAACATCTTTTCATGCTCTGCGCTTTCAGGACCATCTGCGGAATTTTTTTGACTCGATTCCATAAATATCAAGCACCTTCGCTGCAATATGCTCCACCATCTGCTGAATATTCTCCGGCCGATTATAAAAGGTCAGCATGGGAGGAAGAATAATCGCTCCCATCTGGGACAGTTCCATCATATTCCGCAGGTGAATCGTGTGAAGGGGCGTCTCCCTTGCCACAAGCACCAGTTTTCTACGCTCCTTCAGCGTCACATCCGCCGCCCGCAGCAGCAGATTATCCGAATACCCGCTGTGAATTCCCGCCACAGTCTTCATACTGCAGGGAACCACCACCATTCCCTCCGTCTTAAACGTTCCGCTGGCAATAGACGCTCCGATATCATGAAGATCATAGACATGATCCGCCATATCCAGAATCTGTTTCGAAGTATACTCTGATTCCAGCTCAATCGTACGCCTTGCTCCATCGGTAACTACAAGGCAGCTTTCCCAGTCCGGGCATTCTTTCAGTGTCTGCAGAATCTCCACCGCAATCGGTACACCGCTTGCTCCGCTCATTCCAATTACTAATCGTTTCATCTTATCTCTCCTTTGTTCCTATTATAAACAGTATAGTAAATATACTGTCAATGCCCTTTCTCCTTTTCAGCGCCAGGGAAAAAATTTGCGGTTTCATATTGACTGTATTCTAACAACATAGCGTAGAATGCTCTACAGATAAATGCATAACCGAAATTTTTGCGTAGAAAGAAAGAGACGGATCGGTTTATGAACACGAAACATGAGGACGCCACCTTAACCATCAGTGAGATGGCCAGGATCTGCCGCGTCAGCAGACAAACTCTGATCTACTATGATAAAAACAATATTTTCAAGCCGGTATATACCAACAAAAACGGTTATCGTCTGTATTCGATTTATCAGATACCTTTTCTGCGTGAAATCTGCGCTCTGAAAGACAAGAGCCTTTATCTGAAGGATATTGCCACAAATCTGGACAATCGCAATATAGAAACGGCGATGGATCTGCTGATTCTTCACCAGAAGGACCTTGATCAGCAGATTCTTGCTCTCCAGGAGAAGAAGCGCGCCATCACGGAACGTATCCTGTATTATCAGCAGGCTGAGATTGAGCTGTCTCATCTGGAACAGCCTTATCTGAAACAGTTTCCTGACCGGAATCTTCTGTTTCAGGCCTGGGGATGTCAGGATATGTCCAGACGTCAGATGCACATTTCTCATATGAACCTGCGCAATCTGGCTCACGACATGGATATTGAAGTTGATTTCGGCTGGGGCGCTCTGCTATTTGACACAGATATCCAGGCAGGCGAACCCATTCGTCACGCCGGGGCCTATGTACGTCTCCCGGATGATTTTGATATGACAAAAACAGTTCCGGACAGTCAGTGCATTATTGCTCCCGCAGGTACATATGTCTGCATGAATGTATATGCCATGCCCTATGACACTTCTTTCCTCGGGCAATTATATCAGTGGATTCGGGAACAGAATTATACTGTAAACGGAAATCTGGTAAACGAATGCATTTTAGATACCACTTTTTATACCAAAGAGCGTCAGACTGATTTCTGTCAGCTCCAGGTGCCGATTCTCCTGCCGGAGAATACTGACAAACAGAATACAGGTGAAAAAAATGATTAAACAGAAACATGTTTCCAAAACTTTATTCGGATATGAGATCGCTGCGGATGCTGCCGCTCTGGATGAAGGCATCCAGGTTCTGCTCTACGGCGGTGAAAAGAGCCATATTGGCGCCATCACTATTGCCGGTCCCGGCGGGCAGGTCAACACAACTGCCTTTGACGGGCATAAGGAAGCCGGTCTCAGTCAGAAATGGGCTCTGGCAATCGCCCATAAAAAGGGACTTCCCGTAATTGTATCCGCGGGCATTCATTATGATAATGCCACCCGTGATCAGATTCAGGAAATCCTCCAGGTCTGCGATGAGCTCTTAGAACAGCTTCTCAGCTGCCTGTAGCTGCATAAAGCAGTTATATTACCTGTGAGATCCACCAAAACCTCTCTATAAAACCATGAAAACTCAGCGGCGCGATGCGCCGCTGAGTTTTTCTCTGAAATAACGCTCCCCTATGCTTTCTCCACCAGAATACCGCTCCGGTAAGCCTCCAGAAGCTCCTCCAGCTCCTCAATCTGATCCCGCAGAACCCGGCCGGTATCCGTATCAGCAACGGTTTTTCTCTTCACTACATTTTCATCCATGACAATATGGGAATGAATACAGGTCTCATTCAGCACCGTCTTTTCCAGTGATTCAAAAGGCTCATGAGCCGCCAGAATCAGACCATAGGAATTATAAATCAAAGTGTACCCGGCAATACCGGTCTTTGGCTGATATGCCCTGGAAAATCCTCCGTCAATCACCAGAAGCTTTCCGCGGCATTTGGACGGAGACTCCCCCTTTCTTACCTCCACCGGAACATGCCCGTTGATAATATGCGCGCCTTTCGGATCAAGATCAAACTCACGCAGAATTTTATCCACAATCTCTTCCCGCTCATACAGACGGTAATAGGCGTTTTTCGGCTCCTCATGAGTCGCCTTATCATCTATAAAATACCGCTCAAAGGTAGCCATCTTCTGTTTTCCGAATACCGGAGAATTCTTATTCTTCCAGATAAACCACAGAATGTCCTCTCCGCGCTTTTTATCAACCGGATCCAGGGAATAGTACCCCTTTCTGGCATAATGCTCCAGAATGTCATAGAGAGCCTTTCCACTGTAGGTCTTACCGTACAAAGCCACTTCCATAAAGCTGCCATCCTCATTCATAGGTACGCAGCCGTGGTAAAGCAGATTGCCATTATATACCTTATACAGGCTTCCTTTGGTATACAGAAAGCGCACATGCCGCTGCAGGCGTTCGCTCTGCAGAAAGCTGTTTCTCAGCCGGTCCACCACATCCTGCTCCTCCGGCGTCAGCTCATACGGGTTTTCCGGATCAATAGTCGGGAAAAATGTATCGTTCAGCGGATACTCCACGCCTTCCACCTTCACCGTTCCCTTTTTCAGATCCATTTTATCCAGCAGCATCCGATCTTCCATATCCCATTCGGGATGCTCCCGGATCAGCTTCCCTTCTACTTTAAACTGAATCACCGTTATCGCTTTGTGCATCTTGGCGTCAATCTCCGCAAAGCTCCTGTCATAGCCGTCATCATCAGTAACGCGGACATCAAAAGTTTTGCTGACCGGCCCTTCATAGCATTCCATGGCCAGACGCATCAACGGAATCATATTGATGCCGTAAGCGTCCTCAAGAATGGACAGATTCCCGTAACGGGCAGAATTGCGCAGCATATTGCACATGCAGGGCACAGAGCCTGCTGCCGCCCCCATCCAGAGGATATCATGATTGCCCCACTGGATATCCACGGAATGATGCTTCATCAGATCATCCATAATCATATGGGGATAGGGTCCTCTGTCAAAAATATCTCCCAGCACATGAAGATGATCCACCGTAAATCTCCGGACCAGATAACAGAAGGCACAGATCAGCTGAGACGCCCTTCCCGTCCGGATCACTGAATTGATAATCTCATTGTAGTACGCCTCCTGATCCGCCACATCCGGCCGTCCGGCCATTAACTCTTCGATAATGTAGGCAAAATCCTTCGGCAGCGCTTTTCTCACCTTTGATCTGGTATACTTGGAAGAGGCATTCTTGCACACACGGATCAGCCGGAAAATCGTAACCTTATACCAGTCTTCCATATTTTCCTTATTTTTAATCTTCCCCTCGATCTGCCTGATCTTTACCTCCGGATAGTAAATAAGCATGGCCAGCGTCCGCTTCTCCGGAATCCCCAGACTGTTGCCGAACTCATCCTCAATCTTTCGCTCAATCGCTCCCGAGGCATTACTCATAATGTGGCGAAACTGCTCATACTCTCCATGCACATCCGTAATAAAATGTTCCGTGGGCTTCGGAAGATTCAGGATGGCGTTCAGGTTTACAATCTCTGTAGCGCAGGCCGCTATGTTGGGGTACTGAGTAGCCAGCACTTTTAAATACTTTACATCTGCGTTTTTCAAAATAATATCCCCCGAAATATCGCAGGGGGCGCTGCCGCCCCTCTGACAGTTCTCATAAGTCCTGTTATCTGCTCCGGATCACGTCACCCATATCGTAATAGCCCGCCGGCTTTCCTGCCAGGAATTTGGCGGCTTCAATGGCGCCCTTTCCGAAAATAGCCTTGGAATAAGCGGTATGCTTAAAAGTAATCACCTCATCTGTCCCGCAGAAAAGCACTTCATGTTCACCGACAATGTTGCCGCCCCGAACCGCCTGAATGCCAATCTCCTGCTTCTCACGTTTCTTACGCTCCTGGCTGCGGTCATACTTGTACTCATAAACATTGTCCATAGCCTCATTGATGGAATCCGCCAGGGCAATGGCAGTACCGCTTGGCGCATCCAGCTTCTGATTGTGATGCTTCTCCACAATCTCAACATCAAAACCTGCAGGAGTCAGCGCTCTGGCCGCTGATTTTAACAGTTCCATCAGCGTATTAATTCCCAGAGACATATTCGCTGATTTCAGAATCGCCACCTTCTCACTGGCAGCTTTCACTGCTTCATTCTGCTCTGGAGAAAGTCCTGTCGTGCAGACAACTGCGGGAATCTGCTTCTCCACACTGTAGGCCAGCATGGCATCCACACAGCTTACATGAGAGAAATCAATAATGGCATCTGCTGCCACATCGCAGTCCTCAATTTTCGCGAATACCGGATAGCCGTAAGCCTCTTCTGTGTTGATATCGATGCCCGCTACAATCTCAATGTCCGCATCCTTTGCGCACAGATCACTGATTACCCGGCCCATATGGCCGTTGCATCCGTTCATAATTACTTTTGTCATTTCCGTTTCCTCCTTCTTCGGGCCGCTTTCTGCCTATAGAGGTATCCTCCTGAGGATTTCCTCCTGACATATTTTTGCGACTGATGTTCCGACAGTCTCAGCAGCAAACGCTTCAGTCTGAATAACTGCATTCCATCTTCTTTAAGGATAAGCTTTTCGCGAAAAAAATGCAAGGAAGTTTTGGTTTCATTTTATACCCGAATCATACTCAGCCTGACACAGCAAGATATTTTTTCAATTTTTCTATGTCCTCCGGATAATCAGCATCCAGAGTACATCCGATATCCTCAACTTCAACTTCTTCAATTTGATCTGCCTGCTCTTTCCAGAATCCTCTGAGGCCATTTTCTCCATTGTATGACAAGATCTGGTATACTATCTCTGCCGCAATCAGAGGAGGATGCTTTCGATATCCTCCTACAGTAGGCAGAAAAATCTTTTTTCTGCTGACACACATTTTCTCCTCTAACACAAAAAATGTTTCCTTTGAAACAGCTGGCATATCTGCCGGCAATAAATATACTGCATCAGTTTCGCCCAATGCCCGAAATCCACATTTCATAGAATCAAACATATTACCATTTTTATAATCTTCGTTTTTTACAAATTTGAGCATTCCTGGATAACTCAATGATAGATGCTTTTGAATATCCAGGGAACGATATCCCGTTACAATAATCAGATCTTTTACGCCTCCGTCTATCATACTATCTACAGTCCAGTCAATCATTTTTTTCCCATTTATATCCATAAACGGTTTACAACTTCCCATCCGCGAGGAAAGCCCTGCCGCCAGAATAATTCCACTTTTTATAATAGTCATCATAATCCTCTCTTTGCAATCGCAAATATTTCGTGATAAAATATATAGAAATAATAAAGGAGTTAACAATTATGCCTCGCAAACGACAAAAAGACCTTCGAAATACTATCCTTTCCTGTGCAGAAAAATGTTTTCGGGAAAAGGGTTATGCCGAAACCACAATGCGTGATATTTCCAATGCGGCTGGCATATCTCCCGGTGCAATTTACAATTACTTCCGAGGGAAAAAAGATTTATTTGAAACTCTTGATATTCCCGAAGCAGAATCTTTGCATCCACAATTTGATTCAAAAAAGAACCGTGTTCTCCAGACAGCACTATTTCTTTTTGGTGAAAAAGGCTATAACGGAGTAACTATGGATTCTATTGCCTCTACCCTTAATATATCAAAATCATCCCTCTATCAATACTGTAGCAGTAAAGAAGATTTATTTTCACAGATTCTTCAATCCAGTTCATTTAATCTGTATACGCAAAATCTTTCTTCCAACGGACATGACATTGATATCAGGGAAACCATTAAATCTATTGGAAAAAGTTATATCCAAATCGGCGACAATCCTCAGAGATCTTCTTTATTAAAAACAGTCATCAAAGACTCTGCTCAGTTTCCGGAACTTGGAAAATTATACTATAGCCAAGGTATAAAACCTGCCTGTACAAATATCATGAACTATATTAAACATCACTGCCGCCAGCAGGGGATACCATTCCGTAATCCCTCTAAATTGTTTGCCTTTATATTGACCTATGTGGGATCCCTTCAATCCTATATACTGATGAACAGTATCATCAGCGGAATTGATACTGGCGTTGATCGCGATACCTATCTGGAAAGTACTACAGACATTTTTATTAATTACCTGAAAACAAACCATTATATTTAATCAGTCGTAGCCAATGACACCTTATTCTATCATAAGATGCCATTGGCTTTTTGAAATCATACTATAGCTGTTCGGCGCCCAACTCTGTCCATGAATTATTTTATTCTTCCGCTTTTTTTAATATCCCCTTTGCAAATAATGCTGTCAGATAATTTATCATAAGCGAAAACACCAAACCAAAAACCATATAAAACAACAAGTATAAGACTATTTTACCGGGCGCAAAATCCCCACAAATTCCCTGTCCTGCAAAAGGAAACGGTCTTCCAAAAAAACCAATCGTCAACGCCAGCCCCAGAAAAACACTGGGCACATGATTAAACGGAGTTTTCCCGAGAAGTGCAATATGAACCCACAAAAGCATCCCTACAAGTACAAAATAATCTAAAATATATGCAGCGTATGTACTATAAGGAAATATGTGTACATAAATCTGATTGGATAACTGTCCCCAGAGCAGTCCACAGCAAAATGAAAGAATCATTCTTCCACACAATTTCCAGTCTTTATCTCCACCCGATGCGAAATAAATAATCATAGACAAAAATCCTGCCCATATAAAATAGACAAGCGGTGTAAAACCGGTAATCACCAAAAGTACAAATGCAGAAATTCCTCCACCAAGGCCAATACAAGTTCCAATATTTCTTATTTTACCCACTGTTCTTCTCCCTTCTGCTACACCTATACAGCATTCGTCCATCCGGACATTTCCACAACTCTGTCAAGTGTTTTTTCACTCCCCGATGATCGTACCACCTGGCCAGTCGCCATATAGTCGCCATCATGAATCATATTTTTCTTTCTGAATTCATATGGATCCATTCCACATTTTTCCGCCGCCATATCCATCAATACTTCCATAGCAAATGTAGGCTGTGCCATACCAAAACCTCTAAACGCAACTCCCGGGTTTCGATTCGTAGCTACAACGTAACAATCGGCTGACTGATACGGAATATTATAAGGTCCGCATCCCCAATATGTGATTTTCATAGTAATCAACATGGCAACACCTCTATATGCACCCGCGGCCGTATAACTGGTTCTGTCCAGTGCAATCAATGTGCCATCTTTCTTGAATCCAAGCTTATATCTGAAATAAACACCGTGATTTGTTCCTGCATATTCGAACATTTCCGCTGTATCAAGAGCCCAGCGTACCGGACGCCCTATTTTTCTGGCAAGTGTCGCCGTAGCCGCCTCATTTGTCATATAATTTTTTACGCCAAAACCACCCCCCATAGCAGGACAGATTATTCGCACCCTTGACTGCGGCATGCCCAATACTCCTGCAATGGGACCTGAATTTCCATGCGGGCACTGCTGCGCAGCATATATGGTAATACTATCTGTTCCTTCAGGAATTGCCAGTGTAACAAAATTTTCGATAGGTGACGCACGTCGCGGACAGGTTGCAAACTCTTTTTCAATAATATAATCACACTGCGCAAATCCTTCTTCCATATTTCCCTTGCGCAGTTTCTGACAGTTGCCTCCTGTAGCTGGTACAACATGAATATTACCGCGATAATAGTCCGGTTCATCCTCGTGTAAAATCGGAGCGTCCGGTTTTACAGCTTCTCGGGGATCAAATACTGCCGGTAAAACTTCATACTCCACCTTTACCAATTTTGCTGCTCGACATGCCGTTTCATACGTATCTGCAGCAACCAAGGCAATTAATTCGCCTTTGTAGCGTACCTTTTTTTCTGCAAATACAGGATGATCCAGACATGGAGGAATGCCAACACGATTAAATACCGTATCCTCTGCAGTCGCAATCCCACGGACTCCTGGCACTGACATAGCTTCCGTTGTATCAACAGAAAGAAGCTTTGCATGATCATGAATACTGAAGACACCTTTCGCATAAAGCATGCCCGTCACTTTCATATCTCCCGTATATCGAACCTGTCCCGTAAGTTGCTGGTCTGCATCTATACGCGGTCTGGATTTTCCTATGACACAATATTCCTGCTTTTCATACATAATTTACCCCTTTCTCAGCATTTCTGCCGCCTGAACAATCGCCTCTTCCCGTGTAACAGACTGCATCTTTTTCGCAGCCTTTAAAACACCGTCAATTGGTTTTACATATCCAGTGCAACGACATATATTCCCCGATAAAGCTTCTCTTACTTCTTCTCTCGTTGGATCTGGATTTTCATCCAGAAGTGCTTTAGCTGACATAATAAACCCAGGTGTACAAAATCCACACTGAAAGGCACCAATTTCTTTGAATGCTTTCTGAAGCGGATGCAGATTTTCCGGTGTCCCCAGAGACTCCACAGTTTCAACCGTTTTCCCGTCAATGGTCACTGCCATCACAAGACAGGCATTCATTGCTTTACCATTTATAATGACTGTACAGGCACCGCATTCTCCCATTACACAGGAACTTTTTAAGCTGGTTATGTTTAATTTTTCTCTTAGAAGAGTTAACAAAGATTCTCCCACTGAAGCAGTTGTACTTACCTGTTCTCCATTTAATATAAACTGAACTTTCACATCAGACATTTTCTCCCCCCTGCCTTTCTTTTTCTTTAATCAGCCTCAATACTTTTTCGGGTGTTGCAGGAAGATCTACAACCCAGATTCCTACTGCGTCATGAATTGCATTAATAATCGCAGGAGCTCCTGAGTTTGCACAAATCTCTCCGGCAGCCTTAGCTCCATATGGTCCCTCCGGTTCAATATTATCAACAAAATCTGCGACAATTTCCGGTGCATCAATCGCAGTCGGAACCGGATAATTTGACATATCATTTGGCTTGAATCTCGTAGAAAAATCCTTACTGACTCCATCAACACTTGTCATATAAGGATATACATCTTCTCCAAGTGCCCATCCATATGCCTGCAGCGCACCACCTTCGTTTTGTCCGATCACTGCAGATGGATTCAATGCTTTCCCACAGTCGACCGCCGCATACATTTTCTTTACATCTACCACTCCGGTCTCTGTATCGACTTCAACTTCTGCCACCGTTGAATGATAATAATAAGTATCTGCAGGAATTCCCTGTCCATTCTCATCTACCGGAACATTAAACGGATAAAATTCCCCTATTCCGATTGGAAGCTTACGAAGACCAAACTGTGCAATGCCTGCGCAGGCAGCCAGAGGCAGTCGTTTGTTCGGATCATATTTATCAACAGCGAATCCATCAGCAATATACAGTCTGTCAGGTTTTGTTTTTAATTGAAAGGCTGCAGCCTCAAACAAAACATCTCTTACCATTTCACACGCCTTTAAAACAGCTCTTCCACCCGTAAATGTTACTCGTGAACTTAATGTTCCAAAATCATAAGGCGTAGCAGATGAATCTCCTGAAACGATACTTACACGCTCTACAGGTATTGTAAAAAATTCAGCCACCATCATACACAAAATCGTATCAGATCCCTGTCCAATTTCCGTTGCTCCTGTCTGAATATTTACGCTTCCATCTTCACGCATCTGTACATGGGCAGAACACGGATTCGGAGCATTCATAACTGTCAGTGAATACATACAACTGGCTATCCCCCGTCCATATTTTTTCATTCCCTATACCTCCCTCTCTGCAGCCCGAATAGCGTCACATACAGCTCTAACTGCAAGTACCTGCACAATCTCTTTTCGATACCACTCTGTTGCTCTCATATCCGTAATCGGTTCAACATCATTCAATGTCATTCCAGCATATCCTTTTACCACCGTTTCCGTTGCATCGCATCCTTCTAATGCATGTTCAAATGTCCGAAGCCTTTTTATTGTAGGTGCACACGCCCCTGCTGCCACTCTAACAGACTCAATCTTTTTTTGATCCTCAGAAAGTTTTACACTGGCGGCAATATTAACAATAGAAATGGTCATAGCTTTTCTTTTTCCCATTTTCTGAAAACTGCTGTTTTCCTTGTTTTGTTTTTTCTTAACAATAAACCTTCGAATAAACTCTGTATCCTTCAAACATGTTTTCTTAACAAAAATTCCAATGTCTTCAACTTTCATCATTCTTACGCCATCCGCACCAACAATCTCTGCCTCCGCATTCAGAGCAATCAGAGCCGCCGCCATATCAGCTGAAGGAGATGCTGTCCCGACATTCCCTCCCAGGGTTGCACGATTACGCACCTGCGGACTGGCTGATTCCTGCGCTGCCATTGCCAGTGCCCGCGCATATTCCTTTACAACTGATGACTTTGCAATTTCTGCCGCAGTTACCAGACTGCCAATCTGAATACTATCTCCTGTAATACGGATCCCCTGCAACTGAGGTATATCCTCGATGCCCACAAATACAGTCTCTTCCGGATAATTATACTGATTTACCTGAACCATAAGATCCGTACCGCCAGCAAGAATAACTGCATGTCCGATATTTTCTTTCAAATACTGAATCGCCTGTTCTTCAGTTTCCGCATGATAAAAAGTTCCCTTGCCCATACATGTTCCTCCTCGTGCCGGGAAAAACTCTTCCCCCATATCGCATTTCTACTTAAATTCATCCTTTTATAAAGTTTTCGCATATCTCATCACCAGACTCCAGCTAGCAAGCATTTTTTCTAATGTCTCTGATAACAACTGTCCCTGCGCTGTCAGTCTGACACCTTTAGTATTACGATTAAACAAAACTAAATCCAACTCTTCCTCCAGGGAGGAAATCTGACGACTGACATTCGACTGGGAAACATATAAATGTTTTGCCGCTTTAGAAAAATTCAAACATTTCGCCGCCTCTAAAAAACATTGAATTTGCAAATCATTCATACATTGTCCCCTTTTCTTAATATTTACCCTGCCTCAATTAATATAGTCATGGTTCCTCCACAAACCATACCTTCTGAAGCAGCAACTTCATTGGTCAAATCAGCCTCTTTAACTCTGTAACCACCTTGTTTCATCACCATCAACGCTGCATCAATCATTTCTTTCTCCAAGCATCCTCCACCTATAGATCCAAAAATAGACCCGTCCTCATAAACAATCATCTTGGCCCCAGACTTTCTTGGCGCAGATCCATTCGTTTCAATCACGGTAACAATCGCTTTCTTTTCTGTCGGCATCTGCGCCAACTTTTCAATTACCTCCATTTCAATATCTGAATTCATTCTTTTTTCTTCACACTCTGCTTTAGTCCTTTTTACATGAATAATTTCAGCTATAATTGAAATCGCAATTTCTTCCGGCGTAACCGCACCAATATTCAGACCAATTGGTGTATAAATGTTCTCCAGCCATCTTTCTGGCACTCCGCTTTGCTTTAACAGCTTTTTCAAATCTTCCACACGCCTTCTTGATCCGATCAATCCAATGTATTTTGCATTTTTTTCTGCCGATAACTTCTGCAGGCATTCCCGATCACATTTGTGCCCTCTTGTCACAACTGCAACATAATCTCTTTCAGATATCTCCAGCTTTGGAATTGCATATTCAAAGTTATCACAAATCACTTCCGACGCTTGCGGGAAACGATCACCACTGGCAAATGCAGGTCTGTCATCTACAACAATAACTCGAAAACCAACTTTCGCAGCAAAATCTGCCAATGCCAATGAAATATGTCCTCCTCCAAGAATAATCAATCTTTCTGTCTTTCCAAATGGCTCCGCTACAATCAGTTTTCCTTTTTCTCTGTTTACAACAGGTTCCCCTTTTCTATAAGCTTCCGAAACAATACCGGGCTGATCTGCAAACAAATCCGCCTGCACAAACAGCTTTTTCTGAATTTCAGAGTTCAGGCATGTTACCATTACCACTTTTTCTCTGATTTTCAATCCATCCATCAGACTTTTATAAATATTATCCATCTTGATTCTTTCCGAAGATTCCTCCCACTTATTCCACTTTTTGTATACTGCAAAGCAGAGCTCTTAATTGATAAGTTCCCATAGCCGGATCCAGCGGTTCTCCCATACTGGTCAGAACATTACAATTTGACCTCATACAGCTTTCATATACATTATCCATCTCTGGATACCACCACCCATACTCCGTATTAATCACTCTCGGATCTATACCATCTGTTATTTTTGCTTTCTGAATTATGTTGCCCCGAAGTGTAGAAATTTTTACCCAGTCGCCTGACTTAATACTATATTTTTCAGCAGTATTTGGATGTAATTCCACAATAGGGTCTGGATGGCTTTTTCTCAGAAAGGGAACCTGCCTGTGTTCTGAACAAAAAAAATTAATAGTTCTTCCTCCAGTCGTCAATACATATGGAAATTCCTTTGTCAGTTGCGGTGTACTATAGGGACTTTCTGGCGGTTCCTCATAATATGGCAGCGGGTCATACCCATTTTTTTCCATAATTGTCGAAAAAAGCTCACATTTACCAGTAGGAGTATGAAATTTCCCACGTTTTTTATACTTCTCATATTCTATTGGAACCTGGATATAATTCAATCGTTTCAACTTCTCAAATGACAGACCTTTCCACTGAGGAAATTTTTCCCCAGTCGCAGCCAGCTGCCGATCATATATCTCCTCCGGCCGCTTTGCCCCATAATCCAATCCCATAAAATTGCACAGTTCACAAAATACTTCTTCATCTGATTTACATTCACCAATCCTCACAATTTCCTTCTGAGCAATAATCGTATGGGATGAAAGATCCGGTGGGGAATATACCTCATTCAGTTCCATCCAGCTGGCAGCAGGAAGTACCAAATCAGACAACATGGCAGATGGGGTCATAAACAAATCCATGCAACTGATAAAATCCAGATTTGTCATTGCTTTATATGTTTTGAGTGATTCTCCATTACTAATCAAACCATTATTTCCAAACATAAGCAATGTCTTCACCGGATATGGTTTTCCTGTAATCATTGCTTCATAAGCCACTGCAACAGATGCAGACGGAAATGGCATATGCGGGCCGCAGGCAATTTTAAATCGATCAGCTCCCAGACGTTTTTTCTCCATTTCTTCCGAGAGAAAGTGCCTATTATGACTCGGATTGGGCATTATTCCCATTCCCTCCAGCCATCCTCCGGGAACATCATAATTCCCGGTAATAGCCATCAAAATAGAGATTGCATGCACAGTCTGCATCGTATTCGGCGTATGTTCAATCGCACACCCCCACTCGATTGCAGAAGGCTTATTTTTTGCGAATTTTCTCGCAGCCAGAAGTATCTGCTCTTTCGGAATCCAGGTAATTTCAGACACACTCTCTAAGGTGTATTCAGATACTCTTTTTTTCAGGTCTTCGAATCCATAACACCAGTTGCTGACAAATTCATGATCGTATAAATCCTCCTGTATGATAATATGAATCATTCCCAATGCAAGCGCATCATCTGTTCCCGGTCTGATCCTGAGCCATAACTCAGATTTTTTTGCAAGATTCGTTTGTCTTGGATCAATTGTAATCAGTTTAGTACCTTCCTTGATCACATCATTCAAAAGGAATTGATTTTCTCCTCCGGCATTTGTAACATCATGGTTATGCCCCCATACCAAAATATACTTTGGATGAACGCTTCCATAATAATCAACCACACAATAAGAACCAAATCTCATCATACACGCCTGCACTCTCGGGAAAAAACACATCGCGAATCCCGGTTCCAGCCAATTGGGAGATCCCAACGTATAGGTAAATCTCGGAACATGCTGAAAATGATGTCTTCCTGTTCCCTGGGCTACTATAATAGATTCCGGCCCATATTTTTCTTTTGTACGATTTATATTTTTAGCCAGGATTTCATACGCCTGTTGCCATGTAATTCTTTCCCATTTACCTTCTCCTCTTTTCCCTATTCGTTTCATAGGATATTTCAATCGATCCGGATGGTAAAGAATCTCCAGACTTTTCATCCCTTTTATACACATTCTGCCTTTACTTAGTGGATGATCCGGATCCGGCCTTATCTCCGTTATCTTCCCATCCTCTAACGTGCAAATTGCACCGCAACCGCCATGGCATGCCCGACATGTTGTTTTTATGTGCTGCTTCACTATTTTCCCCCTTCTCAACTTCCTGATGTGTTTATCATTTATTCTTTCTCTTACATTTGTCAGATCCTTTCTTATTCATGCAGGAAATATTCTGATCAGTTTGCCACCAATGTCAGAGGATAGGTATTTCAATATTATTTGTATTCCATCCCCGGAGTACGTTTTGCCGCCGAAAGAACAAATAAGATAGTACACGGTTTATCAGAACGATTGGACCATGCATGAATCGTTCCCCGCTGGATTAAAATGTCACCTTTCTTCATCAGTTTTTCTCCACCGTCAATTACTGCGTAGACTTCTCCTTCCAAAACCACAGCATAATCCAGGGATGCCGTTCTATGCATCATAGGAGGTTCAGGAGTAATACCATCCTCCTTCATCCCCAACTCACCATCAGGCGGAAACTGCATAATTCGAAATACGTTTCCGTTTGGATCCGGATTAATATTAAAAGGACAGTCTGTTGTATCCACATACTCACCATCATTATCCGCAGGACTCTCATTCTGTCTCCATATCTCAGCGGTAACAAAATTCTCACAACCCCCGATCGCAAAACGATGCGGACAAATCTGATCCTCTACAAAAATTGCTGTACCATTTTCGTCATGTCCTGTTATGATTCTCCTGAAATTAACAGCATCTTTTGCCGGCTCTATTCCCGGCAGAGCTTTTCCCAAATCAGCCATTTTTGCTCTCCTCCTGTCTGTATTCCGGCACCGGTTCATTAAACGCATTCAACACCGTGCCAACTAATTTAAACATTCCTACTGCCAATACAATTCCATTAAATCCTTCCTGCCCGAGAACTGCCACACAATGATCATATACCGCTCCCGGAATCGCCCCTACACCGTTTAGTGCCACAGCAAGGTCATATGCCGCAGACTCCTTTTCTTCAAGATCTACTGGTTTAATTCCTGCCATAATAGAAGAAATCTGTTCATCAGTCAAACCAAAGCTTTTGCCAAGCATGGTGTGCGCATACATTCCATACTGCCCTTTTGCCGCAGTAACTGTAACAAGAACTGCGATCTCATGAGCCTTTCCGCCATTCCGGGCAATATCTGCCGCTATGATATCGCGATTTAACGGAAGAAATTCCATTCCCAGATCCACTTCATGACAGAACAGATTAGATGGGCCATTTAATTCCTTATTTTCTGTCAGCCATACATAAGGCATAGTCTGAAACGCCTTCATGTGAATGTCATAGAATTCTTTCTGCTTTGCTGTCATTTCCTCTGGTTTAATGTAGGGTAGTCTGCATTCTGTGTTATAAATCATTTTGTCTTTTTCCTCCTTATATTAAATCCAATGGTCTTTTTCCCGCTCATATAACTCCGGCAAAATCTTAGATAAATTTGAAAATTCTTTTACGTTGTGATTCAATAAACATATCGGTCCAACAGACGGAATCCTCACCCCATCCGGAATACTCTTTACAGCCTTGCCATCTATAATCTGCCATCCAAACCAGAATCTTGACCTAAGCTGTGAACCTCCCTGGACAGGTCTCAGGAAATGAGTCATAACCACAGGAATATCTGGCATTTCTTCTCCGCCAAGAATTTTCACATTAGCACATACTAATGCATTACATGCATCTGTATCAATTTTCGACTCATCGTATCCCATATCACGCGGGCGCATAAAATGAATGCGCAACAAATCTGTAGTCCCGGTTCCGATATCCTCCCATATATTATGAATACTTCCCCAATGCCTTTCCCGTATGGAAAGATTCGGATTTACGGCGCGCAGCGGATCATCCAGGTAAACATCATAATGATCTTCGCTATCCCAACAGGCATAACGAAGTCGGTCAATTGGATGCCATGCAAACCACCAGTCAAACATTTCGCCTGTTACACCTGGGAAAAACGTCTTATTTGCGATAAGTGCCGTTCCGTCCTCCAGAGACCACCAGCCAAATTCGCAGGGCAGATCGCCATTTTTAAATAAATCATTCCGATCCTGAATACGAAGTGCCAACGCATTGTCCAATGGCTCTTTCGTAATACAGTCATACTTTTCCTGTTCACCACAGTATACATCTCTGGTATAAAAATCATAGTAGCTTTTTAATTTGTCTTCATTTCTTACAGGTACTTTTTTGCCCATATTTCTTTTGCACTATCTAAAAATAAATGCCTCCTCCTTTTTAAATATTTTCATACTAACTAGTTTGTATATATTCATAATAAACACAACGTTTTTACTTGTCAATATAAATAAATATTTTTGGACAATTTGTTTTGTTTTTATTCATTTATAGTCTATAAACAAGTACTTCTTTGTAAAAAATATAGAATTTTCCACAACAAATTCAGGAAAGAGCAAATACATACAAACAAAAAAATCAGCCGAATGATACCAGCCGATTTCAAATAACATTTATTTATCCTTCATAATAAGAATTTTGATTTTACAATTATTAGTAAGCTCTTGTCAAAACTGCTCCAACAGCAGGCCAATTATCCCCTCTGCCAGTGCCTTCCTGTCTATTCCGTAAACTACAGAGCCTGACAATGTCCCATCAGGGTGTGATCCATACGCATTATTCTCTCCCCGCCTCTCAATAAAAATCTGTCGCCAGCCGCTGCATCCAGAAAATTATCCGAAACGGGGAGGGACAGGCATTCCGGTCATTCAGATAAATACCCCTGTAATATTTTTCTGTCAGACAAAGAACCTGCGCTTATATTCTCTCTGCAGCTCCTCCCGGAATTCCGGCGCCGCGATGGCAATGAGCTGTTTTGCTCTGTCTCTCAGCGTATGCCCGTGAAGCTGAGCGATTCGTATCTTCGCGTACTCCGTCGCTGCCCGGATGGTACTAATCCCAGTATTGAAATTTTGAAACCGTTTCCTGTCTGTTTTCCGCCAGAGTTTCCACTCCATTGCTGCATTTTTGCATTTTTGATTTCAGTATGCTGAATCATACAGCTTTTTGCAATTCTTTTTTCCGATTCAAAGCCGGAAGATGAGATATTCAAGACCCGCTCACGGGTCTTGGCGCGGGATTCGGGGCAGCTGTAGCTGACATCTTCCTTACCGAATCCCTGCGCATCCCCGCAGAGCGTTTATCAGATGGGGGATTGACTCCCGCCACTAATACTAATTGGTTATACTCACCGCCTGTAGAGGCGGGAGTCTTCCCGCATCTGATAAAAAACCCCCGCAAACCTGCGGGGGCATATGCACTGCGGCATCTCTTTCATTTTCACTTGATCTTATTTCATCAGCCCGAACCGGATCAGCTCCTGACGCAGTACCTCCTTATGAGCATCCTCCATCTCACACAGAGGCCCGCGAAGAGGACCAGCCTGCATTCCAAGCATATTCATGGCTGCCTTTACGGGAATCGGATTCACCTCAGAGAACAGAGCGTCAATCAGCGGAACCGCGCTCAGCTGAATCTGTCTTGCCTTCTCCTGATCGCCCTCCAGATACTCCATCACCATATCATGTGTCTGGCGGGGAGCCACATTGGACAATACGGAGATCACGCCGATGCCTCCGATGGAAAGCAGCGGCAGCACCTGGCCGTCCTCGCCGGAATATAACTCCAGATTGCCGTCACAGAGATTCATCATCCGGGCCGCCTGAGCCATATTTCCTGTAGCATCTTTGATACCTACAATATTATCTACATTCTTCACCAGCTCTGCCACAGTGGCCGGCATCAGATTACATCCGGTTCTTGAGGGAACATTGTACATAACAATCGGCGCTTTTACTTCCTTTGCAATAGCCGTATAGTGTGCTACCAGCCCTTTCTGTGTTGCTTTATTGTAGTAAGGGGTAACCACCAGAAGGCCATCTGCACCTGCAGCGTCCGCCTCCTTTGAAAGCTCAATCGCGGTCTGTGTACTGTTGCTTCCTGTTCCGGCAATCACGGGGATCCGGTGTTTTGTAAACTCAATAGCCGCTTTGATTACATCCACATGTTCCTGCTCCGTTAAGGTAGCACTCTCGCCGGTAGTACCTGTGATAACGATGCAGTCTGTACCATTATCAATCTGATAATTGATATTCGTCTCCAGCGCATCATAATTCACTTCATAATTTTCCTTCATCGGCGTCACAATCGCGACACCCGCTCCTCTGAAAATCGACATTTCAGTTCCTCCTTATAGATGTAGATGATCCTGAGACAAAAATATGTCCCTTACTTCAACAGAAAAGGACCAACGAAAGTGCCGGTCCCTGAAATCACAAAGTATGATATGATTCAGTGATAGCGCTCCATCTCATTCGATGACAGTCGCAGCATTTTTCACACTGCGCCCAAGAAACAGCTGTCCGAAATCCGGCTGCCCTTTCGGCACGCTCTCCTTTCAGCTGCTCTCTCCTGCTTCCGGCGCATCAAACAGCCTACTCATAGATCATGCGACCTCTATCTCATCTGTATCCTTTTCGTCTGTGACCGAAATTGTATTTTTATCGGTACACTATGGTGAATATAGCACGATATATCAGAAATGTCAACCACTCCGAAAAAAAATCCTGACACTTTCTGATAAATGGTTATTCTCCGTACTTCCGTCTCAGGAATCGGACTGCGTTCCGTCCTTTTTTACACAGATCTGATACACAGAATCCGCGTACTCCAGAAGCGCGTCACCCAGCACCCTCCCGGTAAGAATCACATCTGTATCCTCAGACCTGAGATCCAGAAGCCGCAGAAGATCTTCCTCGGAAATAATCTGATTATCCACCAGTCCCAGCACCTCGTCCAGAACCAGTGCGGAGCACTCACCGGTCTGCAGTACCTTACGGGCAAAGTTTATCCCGTTGACCATATTCATCTGCTCCTCAAACTGCTCCTTTTCACTGAGCTCTCTGTAATCACGATCTGATTTCTGAAAACGGAATACCCGGATCTCCGGCTCAAGCCGGCTCAGAAAACGGATTTCGTCCTCGTTCTTCTTCTTTAGAAACTCAACGATAATCACAGATCCCTCACTGCACGCTTCATGTATGGCACACCCCAGAGCCGCAGAAGTCTTCCCTCTGCCGTCGCCGCAGTATACCCGTACCTTACCTGTACTCATGGCTTTCTCCTTCCACTTACAGTTTCCATTTTTATGTAAATTTAAAAATCTATCTGCTAACATATCATATTGTTCCCAAAAAGACAACTATTTCTTCTGTTTTCACGGCGCAACCCGCTGACTGTACTCCTGTCCGGAACCATTTCGGGCATATTGCATTCTGCCGCATCCGCTGCAATCCGACGGCTTCCGTTCATGAATTACTCCGAAATATCTACTCCTCCGGAATCAAATCTACCTTGCTGACGGAAACCTCATAAGCCACTCTGCGCTCTGTCTCATCCTCACTGATCTTTTTGACATATTCCCGGCTCTGAATCCGCCCGTACATCTGAATATGACTGCCCACCTCAAAGCCGGCGGCAAAGCGCGCATTCCTTCCCCAGCAGATACAGGGTATGTAATCTGATTTCCCGTAAGAACGGTTCACCGCAAGCAGCACATCCGCAATCTCTCTGCCGAGAGGTGTCTTTCTGTAAATCGGTTCCTTGCAGATATAACCGTCCAGAAAAATCTGATTCGTTTTCTCGTTCTCATCAATCTCATCCAGAAACTCCAGTTCCCGGACAAATACGGAAAGTACCAGACGGTTCTTCTTCTCCTCGTGCCGGTTATAAGACCGGAACTGCCCCGTTACATGGATCAGCTGACCGGTGTAATCCTGTTCTGTGTCAATCAGCCGTTCGGAAATCATGAGCGGTATGTAATCCGCATAGTTGCTCAGCCGGTTTACTGCGATCTCTACCATATAAAAGCCCTCTCCGAAGACTTCATGGCTGTAACGAAACTCAGAAACGATTTCTCCCATCATAGACACCTGGTTGTTCTCAAACAATTTATCCGTCATTTACGTATACTCCCTTCTTCACATGTACTTTTCTCTGTGCTTTAAATTTATTCGCGTGATTTCTTTTTAGAACCTTCACGGTACGCTTATCCGCGGATCGTGCCTATCTTATCACGGGGGAAATGCGAATCATAACCAAAACTGTCGATAAGGCAGAATTTGGATATTTCTAATTATACATACAGATTCTGAACATTTCGTGAAGAAAATCTGACAGAATCTTCTTATTTTATTTCGCTTTTATAAAAATTTTAAAACTGTCTTCTGCCGTTTCCCGGAACACACGAATCTGACACTTGTCAAACAGCAAAAATGTGATAGAATAAATAAGTTGCCTATAGTTTAAACCTGACAATATGTTAAAAACCCAGGGGGAATATTTTTATGGGCAGATTTCTGCCTGTAAACAGAGCCTCCGGAAGATAAGCCCTGTGGGCGGAGATCTGCCCGAAATCAAAGAAAGGAAGAATGCTCATGAAAACAACCAGAGAAGACATTCGCAATATCGCAATCATTGCCCATGTTGACCATGGCAAGACCACTCTTGTGGATGAGCTGCTGAAGCAGTCCGGTGTGTTCCGGGAGAATCAGGAAGTTCAGGAACGTATCATGGACTCCAACGACATTGAGCGCGAAAGAGGAATTACTATTCTCTCAAAGAATACAGCCGTATTTTATAAGGATACAAAAATCAATATTATCGACACCCCCGGCCATGCCGATTTCGGCGGCGAGGTGGAGCGTGTACTGAAAATGGTTAACGGCGTTGTTCTTGTTGTAGACGCCTTTGAAGGCGCCATGCCCCAGACCAAATTTGTCCTGATGAAAGCTCTGGAGCTGAATCTTCCGGTCATTGTCTGTGTCAACAAGATTGACCGGCCTGAGGCCAGACCCGACGAGGTGGTGGACGAAGTTCTGGAACTGTTTATGGATCTGGACGCCTCCGATGAGCAGCTGGAGTGCCCCTTCGTTTTCGCTTCCGCAAAGAACGGATACGCCACCCTGGATTTAAACGAAGAGCCGAAAAATATGATGCCTCTGTTTGAGACCATCATCAACTACATTCCCGCTCCCGAAGGCGATCCCGACGCCAGTACTCAGCTCCTGGTCAGCACCATTGATTATAACGAATATGTGGGCCGGATCGCCGTGGGCAAGGTGGACAACGGCTGCATAAAAGTAAATCAGGACGCTGTTATCGTAAACGCCCACGAACCTGACAAGCAGAAAAAGGTTCGGATCAGCAAACTCTATGAATTTGACGGTCTGAATAAAGTAGAAGTAAAAGAGGCCCGGATCGGCTCCATCGTCGCAATCTCCGGCATTGCCGATATCCATATCGGAGACACCATCTGCGCGCCGGAAAATCCCGAACCGATTCCTTTCCAGAAAATTTCTGAGCCTACCATTTCCATGAATTTTCTGGTTAATGACAGTCCTCTGGCGGGACAGGAAGGCAAATATATTACATCACGCCATATCCGCGACCGTCTTTTCCGCGAACTGAACACAGATGTCTCTCTCCGGGTGGAAGAAACTGACAGCGCAGACTGTTTCAAGGTATCCGGCAGAGGCGAGCTGCATCTGTCTGTACTGATTGAAAATATGCGCCGGGAAGGTTACGAATTCGCCGTATCCAAGGCAGAAGTTCTTTATCATACGGATGAGAACGGAAAGAAGACCGAGCCCATGGAAATCGCTTACGTGGACGTTCCGGACGAGTTTTCCGGAGTTGTCATCGAAAAGCTCAGCCAGAGAAAGGGAGAGCTCCAGAACATGGGAAGCATCAGCGGCGGCTATACCCGTCTTACCTTCCGGATCCCCTCCCGCGGTCTCATCGGATACCGTGGTGATTTCCTGACCGACACAAAGGGAAACGGCATCCTGAATACCATTTTCGACGGCTATGATCTCTATAAGGGTGATATCCAGTACCGCAAGCTGGGATCCCTCATCGCATTTGAGGCAGGCGAATCTGTCACCTACGGTCTGTTCGCTGCCCAGGAGCGGGGCGCCCTGTTTATCGGCCCAGGCGAACGGGTTTATTCCGGAATGGTTGTGGGACAGTGTTCACGGGCGGAGGATATTGAGCTGAACGTCTGCAAGAAAAAGCATCTGACCAATACCCGTTCCTCTTCCGCCGACGAAGCGCTGACGCTGACACCGCCCAGAATTCTCAGTCTGGAACAGGCGCTGGATTTCATTGACACTGATGAACTGCTGGAAGTCACTCCTGAGAGTCTGCGGATCCGCAAGAAAATCCTTGATCCTACCCTGAGAAAACGGGCGGCCATTCGAAAAAATCAGATGAATAAGAATGCGTAGCTGCATATCATTTGTTATACTCAGCGCCTGTAGAGGCGGGAGTCTTCCCACATCTGATAAAAAAACTGCTGTATCAGAGATCCGGAGATCCCTGATACAGCAGTTTTTATAATGCCTTTACAGCGCCTTAATTCTCTCCAGCGCTTCCAGTGTATTCTCATACGCGCCGAAGGCCGTCAGCCGGAAGTATCCTTCTCCGCTGGGTCCGAATCCGGATCCCGGAGTGCCGACTACATTTGCCTTCTCCAGAAGATAATCAAAGAACTCCCAGGAAGACATCTGATCCGGAGTCTTCAGCCAGATATAAGGAGCGTTCACGCCGCCGAATACCTCATAGCCCGCCTCCTGCAGACCTCTCTTGATCGTAGCCGCATTCTTCATATAATAAGCGACCTGCTGCTTTAACTGTGCTTTTCCTGCTTCGCTGTACACAGCCTCTCCTGCCCGCTGAATAATGTAGGGTGCGCCGTTGAACTTGGTTCCGTGCCGTCTCGCCCACATTGCATGAAGAGAAACATCACCGCATTTCAGCTCTTTCGGAACTACTGTGTAACCCAGACGAACTCCGGTAAAGCCCGCATTCTTGGAAAAGCTCTTGATCTCAATCGCGCAGGTTCTTGCGCCCTCGCACTCATAAATGGAATGCGCCACATCATCTTCGGAAATATAAGCCTCATAGGCGCCGTCATAAATAATCACAGCGCCCACTTTGTTTGCGTAATCCACCCATTCCTGCAGCTGTGCCTTTGTGATCGTAGTTCCGGTAGGATTGTTCGGCAGGCACAGATAAATCATATCCGGCGTCTCCTTCGGGAACTCGGGAACAAAATTATTCTCCTTTACGCAGGGCATATAAATGACATTGCTCCACATCTCTGTGGCAGGATCATATGTACCGGTCCTTCCCGCCATTACATTGGAATCCACATATACCGGATAAACAGGATCGCACACCGCGATACGGTTATCTTCGCTGAAAATCTCCTGAATATTTCCGGAATCACTTTTCGCTCCGTCAGACACAAAAATCTCATCCGCACTGATATCGCAGCCTCTGGCTTTATAATCATTCTCCGCGATTGCGTTGCGGAGGAACTCATATCCCAGATCCGGCGCATACCCGTGGAAAGTCTCTGCTTTGCTCATCTCATCCACCGCACTGTGAAGGGCCTCGATAATGGCCGGAGCAATAGGCTGCGTCACATCGCCGATCCCAAGACGGATCAGCTTCTTGTCCGGATTGGCAGCGGAATATTCATTTACCTTTTTCGCAATCGTGCTGAATAAATAGCTGCCCGGAAGCTTCTGATAATTATCATTGATCTTAAACATACGAAAACTCCTTATCTGTATTTTGACTTACATTAGTATATACCATAACTTACTGAAAAATCAAGGCAGAGTCTGAACAACCCCCTGGGGAACAGCAGCAGTTATCACAAATCCATCATGCTCAGAATCATCTGGGCCGTCTCCGTAAAGCTGGTTCCATTATCCATACTGGTCTTCTGCAGATAACGGTGGGCCTCACTCTCTGTCATATTGTTGCGCTCCATGAGAATATTTTTTGCCCGCTCAATAAGCTCCTGTTCCTCTCTGGAACGATGCCTGGGCTGGGAACGGCGCTTCTTCCGGATCCGCTCCACGTTACAGACAACCATTTCCATAGTGGAGATCAGTTCATGCACTTTCAGCGGCTGAGACAGACTGACCACGCTGTCATCTCCGTTATCCTCCCACTGCTCCCGGGAACTGATCGTGACCATCTGAAATCCTTCCGGCAGGCACTCCTTCAGCTCCCGGTAAATCATATCCGGCAGGCGATACGTGCATAACACGACACCGGTTCCCATGTCATTGGCTTCCTGGATTACCTGAGCGCCGTTTGTGCAGACGCCCACAACATAAAAACCGTTCCGGGTCAGTACATTTTTAATTTTTTTCCCTATATCCGGTTTGGAAAACGCAACGATAACTCCTGTCAAGCCTACTGTTCCACCTTTTCTAAAATTTTGTCAGGTATTTTTCTACTTCCCACTCGCTGACTGCCCTGCAGTAATTGTCCCACTCCTTCTTCTTTGCTTCAATATATACAGAAGAGATATGTTCTCCCAGAATCCCCCGGACAAACTCATCTGCTTCCATGGCGTCCACCGCATCATGAAGCGTAGCCGGAAGTTCCCCGATACCAAGAGACTTTCTTTCTTCTTCTGTCATCTCGTAAATATTTTTCGTAATATTGGGCGGGGGCAGAATCTGATTTTTAATCCCGTCCATCCCCGCAGCCAGACACAGAGCCAGCACCAGATAGGGATTGGCTGCCGAATCCGGGCTTCGCAGTTCTACTCTCATGCCGCTGTCCCGCACAGAAGGAACACGGATCAGAGGACTCCTGTTCTTCACCGACCAGGCAATGTGTACCGGCGCCTCAAAACCGGACACCAGACGTTTATAGGAATTCACCAGCGGATTTGTCACCGCCGACATGCCGTACACATGCTTCATCAGTCCTCCGATAAAATAGTACGCTTCTTTGCTCAGACTATACTTGTCTGAAGGATCCATAAACAGGTTTTTCCCATCCTTGGAAAGGGACATATTGATATGCATGCCGGAGCCGTTGCAATCCGTTTTGGGCTTGGGCATAAAGGTCGCATGCATTCCGTGACGCTTGGCAATTGTTTTCACAGCCAGCTTAAAAGTCACCACATCATCGGCCGCCTGCATAGCCGGCACATATTTAAAATCAATCTCATGCTGCCCCGGAGCCGCCTCATGGTGAGATGCCTCAATCTCAAATCCCATATCCTCCAGAGTCAGCACCATATCTCTGCGGACATTCTCACCCAGATCGTTAGGACCCATCTCAAAATATCCCGCAATTTCGTTTGTATCCGTAGTAGGGCAGCCATTGTCGTCCGTGTTGAACATGAAGAACTCACACTCCGGGCCGATTTCACACTCATAGCCCATTTCATGAACCTGATCCACTACCTGCTTCAGGACATAGCGCGGATCCCCCTCAAAGGGCGTACCGTCCGGACGGTACACATCGCAGATAAAACGGGCTACTTTTCCCTGCTGCGGCCGCCACGGGAAAATCGTAAAAGTATTCAGATCCGGATGAAGGTACAGATCAGACTCCTCAATCCTCACAAAGCCCTCGATGGAGGAACCGTCAAACATGCACTGATTATCCAGAGCCTTCTCCAACTGACTGCTGGTAATCGCCACGTTTTTCAGATTTCCGAAAATATCCGTAAACTGAAGGCGAATGAACTCTACATCCTCATCTTCCACCATCTGAATAATATCCTGCTTCGTATATTTGCTCATAATCTCCTCCTTATAATACGATTTTATAAAAAGAGCAAAATCTTAAAAAAGCCGACAAAAATCCCTGATACAGACATCTTTGCCGGCAGCTTCACTACATTATAGTTTCTATTGTATATGTTCGCTCAAAAAGAAAAACACTTCATGAAACGGAAAACATATCCGGGGGAAACTCAAAATTCCCGTTCAGTGTTCATATTATATCATACGTGTTTTTCTTTTTCCATAAAAACATGCTGTTTTTAACCATCCGGTTAAATATTATTTCTGCAATAATCAAGTACCTCATCAAACTTCATGGTTCCTCCGAAGAGATCCAGAGCGCTTCCCACAGTTACATTGAGTCGTCCCCGCCCCCATTCCCGAAGCTGCGCCAGATGTTCAAAGCTTCCCACTCCTCCTGCGTAAGTGACCGGAATCCGGTTCCATCCTCCCAGAAGCTCCGCCAGAGGACGCTCTATGCCGGAAGCCTTTCCCTCCACATCCACCGCATGGATCAGAAACTCATCTGCATAGGAGGAAAGCCGGTCCAAAAGTCCGGAAGTAATCTTCTCCTCCGTAAACTTCTGCCAGCGGTCCGTTACAATATAATAATCTTCATCTGTTTCAGAATTTACTTTATTTACACACTCTTCTGCAGTCTTTTTCCTGCGGCAGCTCAGATCCAGCACCAGATGTTCCCTTCCGGTAACCGAAAAAAGCTTTTTCAGATTTTCATAATCCACCCTTCCGTTCTTAAATACATAGGATGTGACAATTACATGGCTGGCTCCCGCATTCAGGAACTCCTCCGCATTCTCCGCTGTAATGCCTCCCCCCACCTGGAGAGCTCCCGGCCAGGTTCTGAGCGCCAGAAGAGCCTGTTCCTTCGTTTCCTTATAATAAGGAGAGTCCTTGGCGTTCAGCAGAATAATATGTCCTCCCCGGATTCCCCGGCTTTTATAAAACTCTGCGTAAAAGGCAGCGTCCTGCCCGGAAACAAAGTTCTCTTCTGCCGTATCGCATTCATCCCGCAGGGAACCCCCTACGATCTGCTTCACTTTGCCGTTGTGTATATCAATGCATGGACGAAATTCCATCACCTGTACCTCCCTGTGAATTCATCAGTACCGGGGTATTCTCAGAGTGCGCGTTTTCTGTGTGCGCCTGCAAAAAACACTCCGTTTCAAGAGTATCATACTTCCGGAAAAATTAAAAGAAAACCTTTGAGAAAAGTCGTTGACATTGCAGAACATTGTCATTATAATGAGGAAAAACAATTTTACTTTTCTGTCTTTTCGAGACGGACATTTGCTTTTAAACCGAAAAACACATTCTCTGTTTTTCGTTTTTATTACCTATACCTTTATCATTCATCACACAAACGGGAGGAAAAAAATATGGCAAAAATCATTGGCGAAGGCATCACTTTTGACGATGTGTTACTTGTTCCGGCTTATTCCGAGGTAACACCCAACATGGTGGATCTGACCACAAAGCTCACCAACAAAATCACATTGAATATTCCTATGATGAGCGCCAGCATGGACACCGTTACAGAGCACAGAATGGCAATCGCCATGGCTCGCCAGGGCGGTATCGGCATCATCCATAAAAATATGTCCATCACAGCACAGGCAGAGGAGGTAGATAAGGTAAAGCGTTCCGAGAACGGCGTTATCACCGATCCTTTCTCTCTCCGGGCAGATGCAACCCTGCAGGATGCTGACGATCTGATGGCCAAATTCCGGATCTCCGGTGTTCCTATCACCAAAGAAGACGGCACACTGGTAGGTATTATCACGAACCGCGATCTGAAATTTGAAACCGATTACAGCAAAAAGGTCAGCGAGTGCATGACCAGCGAAAACCTTGTAACTGCCAGAGAGGGCATTTCCCTGGATGAGGCGAAGGCGATTCTTGCAAAATCCAGAAAAGAAAAACTCCCGATTGTGGATGGTGACTTCAAATTAAAGGGCCTGATTACTATCAAGGACATTGAAAAACAGATCAAATACCCCTTATCCGCCAAAGACTCCCAGGGCCGTCTGCTCTGCGGCGCAGGTGTAGGTATCACACACAACATGATGGAGCGTGTGGATGCTCTCGTGAAAGCGCATGTTGACGTAATTGTTGTAGACTCCGCTCACGGACATTCTCTGAATATTCTCAAGGCAGTGCGCCAGATCAAGGAGACTTATCCGGATCTGCAGATCATTGCCGGAAATGTTGCCACAGGCGAGGCTGCCAGAGCTCTGATTGAAGCAGGCGCAGACGCAGTAAAGGTAGGCATCGGCCCCGGTTCCATCTGTACCACCCGTGTGGTTGCCGGTATCGGTGTTCCGCAGATCACCGCTATTATGGACTGTTACGCAGTGGCAAAGGAATACAATATTCCTCTGATCGCTGACGGCGGCATCAAATATTCCGGCGATATGACCAAGGCTCTTGCAGCAGGCGCCAGCGTATGTATGATGGGTTCCATGTTTGCCGGCTGTGACGAAGCTCCCGGCGACTTCGAGCTGTATCAGGGCCGTAAATACAAGGTATATCGCGGCATGGGTTCTCTGGCTGCTATGGAAAACGGCAGCAAGGACCGCTATTTCCAGGAGGACGCCAAGAAGCTGGTTCCCGAAGGTGTAGAGGGACGTGTGGCTTACAAGGGCAGCGTGGAAGATACCATCTTCCAGCTGATCGGAGGCATCCGTTCCGGTATGGGCTACTGCGGCGCCGCAACCATCCCGGAGCTGACCGCAAACAGCCAGTTCGTAAAGATCTCCGCTGCTTCTCTGAAGGAAAGCCATCCTCACGATATTCATATCACGAAGGAAGCTCCCAACTACTCTATCGATGAATAAAATCACAGGGCCGACATATCAGATCGATATGCCGGCCCTGTTTTATTATGATTTTTTCAGATCAGTCTTTATCTTATTTTGCACGTTTTTTTCTGCCAATGGCTGCTGCCGCGCCGCATCCTGCCGCTGCCGCTGCCGCCGCCCACACGAAGACCATATTCCCGTCTCCTGTCTTAGCGGCAGATGCAGTTGTCCTGCCATTTCCGGATGTATTTGTATCAGTTCCGGAACCGCTGCCATCTGTATTTGTGTTCACGTCCTGACCGCCGTCTCCATTCTGCCCGCCATTGATGTTCGGATCACTGCTGTCATCCGGATTCTGATTGCCGTCATCCGTACCATCATCTTTTCCATCATTTTTACCGTCATCCTGGTCATCAGCAGTCACTGTCACCGGTACTTCCACCGAATCTGCCGGCTGTCCGTCAACATATGCGGTTACTGTAATCACAGTAGTTCCGGCAGCAACGCCGGTCACCGTGCCGGTTCCGTCTTCATTTCCGGTCACAGAAATCACATTCTCATCATAACCGGAATAATCATAAACCAGAACCGGAAGCTGATCATTACTGTCCTCTTCCGCTGTTTCTGTATTCACTTCAGCAGGTTCTGCAGCCTCAGCAACTTCACTCATCAAAAGAGACGCTTCTGCCGCACCGCCCACAGTCACTTCCAGATCCTGTGTCTTTCCTTCAAAAGGACCGGGAGTTGTACAGGCCAGATGAATCATATAGGTTCCCGGCTCAAAAGCAGACAGATCTATGATCACCGTTTCCGCACCGGCCGCTGTTCCGCCGATGTCAGTGCCTTCTACCTCATAGGTAAATCCGTCCATGGACATACCACTGAAAACAAGCGTAACCACAGAACCGTCTACAGATGCAGCTGCAAGAGTATTCGGATCGATATCTCCGATATCTCCGCCCTGTCCGGGATCTTCTGGCTCACCTCCGGGCTCCTCGCCGGGTTCTTCCGGTTGTCCTCCGGGCTCCTTGCCGCCATTCATATCCAGAGAAGGTGTCAGAACAGCAGTTTCACCCACAGTAATCTCCATAGCTGCGGGAGTCACAGTCAGAGTTCCTGTTTCGGAGGCTGCGGAGGCCATCAGTGTCGTATTTGTATATGTACCTGCGTAATCGCCGCTCTCAACCACCAGAGTTACACCCTCGGGAACAACTACAGAAGAAGTATCATCCATTGTAAGATCGGTTACATTGGAATCCCCGGTCACATTCCATGCAGAATCTTCCAGATTCATCACAGTGTCATGCGTATCGGTAATATAGGTAGCCGGATCCAGATTGCTCCAGTAATTGTACTCACAGTCCTCTACAGATTCCCACATTGCATTCCACTCGTCATAGGTAGAATAATCCACGGCTCCGGAATACTCGGAATCCTTCAGAGTTACATTCACATCTCTTTGATAATCATCATGCTGAATATCCCCGCCGATCGTTGAATTTGAAATCGTCATCTCCACATCATCTGTGCCCTCGCTCTTCAGATAACGGCTCATAGAATCTGAATTCAGCGCAGTCAGAAGCAGCGTATTGCTGTAGGACTCTGCAGTCACATTATTTAAATCAATCACTGCACCGGTTGATTTCACCAGAATATTCGCTCCGGAAACATAATCAATATACGCTCCCACTGCCTCATCATATTCCGCAGTATAATCCATGGCAGACTTCAGATCCCGCGTTGTGATCAGTTCCGAGTTTTCCACCGTCATAACTCCCTGATAGGTACCGGTTCCCTCTCCCATCATATCCGGAGAATGGAGCTGATAATCGTTCCGTCCCGCCCGGATTACAGAAGGCGCATCACTGACTTCACCTGTATTGTATGCCAGAAGATCCGCACCGGCGTCAGCGCCGGAACCTACGTACACATTTCCGTTATTGGAAATAATAACACCGATCTCCGCAGCCTCAATATCGGTAGCATACAGATAATCTCTGCAGTTGGTATCAGAATAAACACCGTAACCGCCATTCTCTGCATACGCCTTTGAATTGTATGAGTAGAAATCAAGACCGTCTCCCGTAGCAGAATCTGTTGACATAGACGCCCATCCTTCCGCCACTACCGTTGAATTAAAATACATTGTTGTGGTGGCTCCGATGGAAAAGTTTGACCGGCCGCGTCCGGAGATCAGCAGTCCCGCATTGGACGCCGGAACGGAATTCTCTTCCGTGGCCTCTGTAGCTCCTGTGTGAATCACATAAGAATCATTGACAACTGTGGTTGCATTCTCGAGAGTCGCTATCCCGTAACGCCCGGAAGGACTCTGGCCGATCGCTCCCGATGTCTGAATATACATGTTATTGACATTCAGGTTTCCGGAATTCACCGAAATACCGTTCCCCGCTGTATCGCCATTGTCTTCTGCCCCCAGCACGATATATCCGCTGAAGCCCTCATCGTCCGCCGCATAACGGTTTACATACTCTGCCGTCGTATCACTGAGAGCGGACACCTGCGCAGCAGTATAATGATTCTGTCCGTCACCTACTGTCAGAGCTGTGCATCCTTTCGCGGCAATCGCGCTGTCCGCAAATCGCTCCGAGTAGAACGCATAATCCCCAATCACAATGGGCTCCGATTCATCCTCATAATACCGGTCCGTATTCTCCTCCGACGGCATCTCGCTTCCCATAGCGCCGGACATGCCGCCCTCATCTCCCGGACCTCCTCCCGGAGGCGGCCCCATACTGTCGCCTTCACCGGCCGCCAGAGCTGTTGTCGCGCACAGCGACAAAGACATTGCGGCTGCCATTGTGACTGCCATCGTGCGCCGTAAAAACTTTACCTTCATATCGTGTTTCTCCTTTCTGTGAACAAAAATTCACAATTATTTCATAAAATTTTAACATTTCCGGCAATTTTCTCACAATGACATTTTCTTTGAATAAAGTACTGTTTTTTTAGGACAATTTCTGCGGAGCATTTATCAGATGTGGGAAGACTCCCGCCTGTAGAGGCGGGAGTCTTCCCACATCTGATAAAAAACGGCTGCTTTTCTCTCGCAGCCGCCCGGATCCTCTTCTATTGCGCAGCAGTCTTATCTGTACCCGCATTGTTATTATCGGTAGTGCCATTATTATCTCCGGTCACCCCGTCCTTGATCGCTTCGCCGGTATCCTTAATTGCGTCACCGGTATCATCCACCGCATCTTTCATATTTTCACCGGCATTTTCCAGATTGGTATTATTGCCGCTGGTATTGTTGTCTGTAGTATCGGTGCGATCCGTTGCCTCATCATTCACACTATTCTGTGTATTTGTGTTTTTGTTATTTTTTCCACAGGCCGAGAACGTCACCAGACTCAGCGCCAGCATAAAAATAAAAGCAATTTGTTTCCATCTTTTCATAATAGTACTTCTCCTTTTCCTTCAAATATCTGCACTGTTAATATGAACCGTTTCCGTGTCTTTTATACGCCGGGCAGCCGCGGATTATTTTCTCATTTTAGGCTGGAAAATAAGAGATACCAGATATCCGAAAATCAGAGCGGCCGAAACACCCACCGCACAGGCAGTAAATCCGCCCGTAAACAAACCGATAAAACCGCTCTCATCTATTGCCGTCTTCATCCCCTTCCAGAGAAGATTCCCGAATCCCAGAAGCGGAACGTTTGCTCCGGCTCCTGCAAACTCTGCAAAGGGCTCATATATCCCCAGCGCTCCCAGAACCGCTCCGGAACAAACCAGCAGCACCATCACTCTCCCCGGAAGCATTTTTGTTTTATCAATTAAAATCTGAACCAGCGCGCAAATCAAGCCGCCGACCCAGAAGGCATGAAAAAATTCCATTCCATTATTCTCCTTTCCCGTCTGAAACACTTTCCAGCACTACCGCATGAGCGATTCCCGGAACATTCTGTCCTTCATTGAAACTGATTTTAGACAGCAGGGCTCCTGTTGGAACAAACAGAATCCTCCTTACTTCGCCGGAGCGAAGCATGGGAAGAAAATGGGCAGAAAGCGTCACTGCAGAACAGCCGCAGCCACTCCCTCCGGAACCGGTTCCCTGTTTTTCATTGTCAAAAATTTCTATACCGCAGTCCGTATGGTTTGCGGAAATATCAATTCCCTTTTCCTGAAGCAGATCAATGAGAATCTTTTTACCGACTTCTCCCAGATCTCCGGTTACAATCAGATCATAATCCTCGGGACCCCTGGCGAAATCATTCAGATGCGTCCAGATCACATCCATTGCGGCAGGAGCCATGGCAGCTCCCATATTCATGGAATCCCGCACGCCGTAGTCCAGAATTTTTCCCGTGGTAATCCCGGAAACCACCACATCGTAATCATTCTTCCAACCTGAATAAGCCAGATCTTCACTGTCCTCTGTGAATATTTTTTCATGAAAATCCCGATGAGTCAGATCATAATATTTTCCTTTCCCGGCAAGCACAAAGGCTCCGCTGCCGGTAACCGTCCAGGTAGTACACAGCGGTCTCTGGTTTGCATATTCCAGCGGAAATCGAAACTGTTTCTCCGCGCTGGCAAAATGGCTGGAGGTGACTGCAGCGGCCAGATCCGCATAGCCCGCTGCCACAGTCATAGCGGCCAGCGACAATGAAAGTCCTGCTGTTGAACAGGCGCCGTAAAGTCCCACCAGGGGAACCTCAAACTGCTGCAGTCCAAAAGAAGTAGCCATAGACTGCCCCAGCAGATCTCCGGCAAAAAGATATCTCAGTTCTTCCGGCGCAATACCTGCCTTATCCAGCGCAATATTCAGCGCCTTTTTCTGCAGTACACTCTCAGCCGCTTCCCAGTTGTCACTGTCAAAATGGTCATCCTCGCCGACCATATCAAATTTTTTTCCCAGCGGCCCTTCGCCCTCTCTGGTTCCGACCACAGAACCGCTGCTTAAAATATATGGGGGATTCAAAAATTGAAGACTTTGTTTTCCGATTTGTTCCGACATACTCCGCACGGCATGAACAGCCGGACTGCCGCCCATGCATTCCTTTCTTTTTTGAAGATAGTATGCGATATTTTAAAAAATTTATTCTTTCATAAAAAACAGCAAACTGTGAATAAAGAAGGACTTCTGGTACGGATATTCCCAAAAGTCCTTCTTTATTCACAGTCTGCTGTATTTCTACGCTGCCGCAGCCAGCGCTTTTCCAGCCGCCGTCAGCGCCGCTTCCGCTTCGCTGTCCGGAGCTTCATTGCAGATCACGCCCTCAGGCTCAATCATTTCGGCGCCCGCTCCGGTCATCTGGTCTACCCAGTTTCTCATCCATTCTCCATCGCCCCAGCCATAAGAGCCAAACAGGAGAACCTTTTTCCCCGACACTGAACCGGTCAGTTCTTCCACAAAAGGATCCACCACCGACTCCTCCAGCTGTTCCGCGCCCATGGAGGGGCATCCCAGCGCAAACGCATTTTCGCCCGCCAGCATTTCCGGCGTAATGTCCTCAAAGGGAAGAATCACCGGGGTTCCTCCCGCCTCCGCAACGCCCTTCGCCACCATCTCAGCCATGGAAGCAGTATTTCCGGTTCCGGACCAATAAACAATTTTTACTTCTGCCATACTTGCTCCTTTCTTTTTCCGATCAGCAGGCGATTTCCCGAATAGTTTTTCCGGAAAAGAATTCTGCCACGGCGGTATTTTTCGCCTCATCATACAGACGAAATGTTTCTTTCGCCTGCTCTACCTGACCATAGACTTTCCAATATCCGATATGACGATAATTCTTTCCTCCGAAGCGGATAAAGCCTTCCACATCTTCCAGCGGATATCCCAGAAACAGTCCTGTTTCATGAGGAAACTCCTGCGACCGGTTATAATACCAGGAAATCCTCTCGCCCAGATACCGCAGAGACGCTTTGAGAGAACTGTTTCCATATCCGCAGGCGACCAGAAATTCTGCCACCTGCGGCTGATTCAGATACTCTTCCAGCTTTTCTTCACGGTACAGCAAAATAAGATCCCTCTTTGCTCCCCTGCAGAGACAGTGATAACGAATCCCCGTCCGATACAGAAAAGAACAGACGATCCTGTCAAATCCAGTCGGGATCGTAAACATACTGGACACCTTTACATTTTTCAGAACAGGCGCGCAGTGCAGTATCATCTGCATCTGCACACTCTCTGTTATTTCCTCGCTTGTAAGACTCTGAATCACTGCTTTCTGCGGCATACATACTCCTTTCCCGGGCTGTTTTCTGCCCATACCGGTTTCCGCCTTTTCATTTACGCGTACTGCTCAAGAATTCCCTTTAACGCACTGGCGCTGCTGCTGTGGGAACGCTCCACAATTACATTATTCCGCTCCGCCTCCGCCACGGCACAATGAACCATCTTATGAGAGGCAGTGGATGTAAAAAGAATCATCAGATCCGGATTTCCGATCTTGTTTTTCAGATCTGTCTTCATCTTCGTAAAAACTTTGGCTTTGCATTTATACTTTTTACAGATGTCCTTGTACTGAGTTTCCATACGCTCATGTCCGCCGATAATAACAATACTCATCGTTGCCCTCCTTTTACTATTATTAGTTCTAACTAACTATAATTTTAAAAAAAATACCGAATTAAACTCCGGCAGCTCCGTTCTTATTTACAATAGTTAGTTTACATTAACCCTTTGTATTTGTCAATCCTTTTTCTGAAAAAAACTGTATATTCACGGCACTTCAGCCTTCAGCACATGTATAGAACATTCCGATTCGCAAAAACCCCCGGACTCCGCCGGGATTCCCGAAAGCCAGACTCAATCATCTGACCATCGGAAACCGGTGCAGAATCCGGGGAAATATGTATTTATAATCTGTTACCGCATGGTAATATATCCGCGATAATTTGCCAGATTGTTGCTGGGTGTATAATCAGCAACTGCCACACTGACAACATTGTGACGGGGCTTCAGGAACGGGAATGAGTCTGTCATCGCCCACTCCGGCTTCTCGATTGCCGCCATATCATCAACCATAACCTTCTTCCAGCCGGACTGATGCTCAAACCATGCTTCAATGACCCAATCCATTACGCAGCCATTGATATCTTTCTTTACTGCGCTGGCAAGGATTCTGGTACACTCGGGAGCTGCCTCCATAATCGGAATCACCTTTTCAAAAAGCCATTTCTCTCCCTCTGCCTTGTCAACACCCTCAGGGAAACCGATAGCCATATTAAAACGATAATTTGCACCGTCTTCAATGGTGCGGCCTTTTCCTTTAATGTCCTTCTCCCACCACATGGGAAGGAAACAGAAAATAAAAGGATTTCCCTCTGCGTCATTTGACTGGCGGGCTGCATTTCCCGCATCACCTTCTGTCTGAATCTGTCCTGCTCCGAGAGCAGCTGCCGGAATATTTCCCTGCCATACAAGAACATCCATGGGGAAAGTCTCGGCAATCGCCTTGATCTCCAGACGGGGATCCAGATCGCTTACCAGCCAGTGATGCTCTGTCAGCTGCATTCTGGCATATCCGAAACGATCAGCGCCCTCCGGCATCGGGAAGGACGGATAAAAAGCATACTTTGTAACATACGGCTCGAACTGTGAAATACTGTCCGGAATATGTGTCTTGTAAAGCCACCTCTGCAGCTTCGGTCTGTAATCTTCGCAGGCGCAGTCCACATAAATCAGACTCCGCATCGGTTCAAATTTAAAATCTGCCATTTTTTTACCCTCTTTCTTCATTAATTATTGTAACCATCCAGATCTTTCCTGCAGATTACACTCTGCCTGTCCGCTCCGGATCGATACCTCTCCACAAAAACCATTTCCTGCACAGAATGCGAAAGACTCCCTCAAAACAACGCCTTCATCTGCCAGGCCCGGTACCTGCGAGTACCTGCGCGGAATCCAGAGCAGTCCCTGCTTCTCTGAATCCCCGCGCTCCCTCGCATCGTCCCCCAAGTGTGCTGTTACTTTCGTTTCACAGCAGCAGTATTACTGCCATTAATCCCCTGCAGCGCACCTTTCTCTCTTGAAAAATATCAGGAATGCCGGGCCTTACCGCCCGGCGGCAAAACATATATCATATACGTTTTTCCATCAACGCAAGGCCATTATACCACACCTTAAATGATTTTTGTGAAAAATTATCAATATTTTTCATCTTTTTTCTCTTAAATGCGCAATTTGCATGATAGAATTGTCGAGGAGTAAATAAAAACAGCATTTTTCCCGTAATATTGCACAATTTTCCTCCGATTACACCCGATTTGTAAAATCTCTTATGCGAAAAACGGATACATCAGACTTAACTGCGCTCTCATACCATCTTTTCTCAGCCGGCAGACTACAGCAGATTCCGCACAGCCTCGCCGTCAAATACCACTTCGGACACATGATCCACCTCAATCTGATAAAGAGCATTGGCCGCAATATGCTCTGCCGCCTGCTCCAGATCACGGATGCCGGTAGTATCTGCATATTTTTCCACAACCGCCTCCAGACCATCCTCCGTCATAATCAGCTCTTCCTCCCGGAGATTCATCCGCTTTCGGACTTTCGGCAGCGCAAACCGTGAAAAGATAATCTTCTTCTCTTCCGGCGTATAATCCGGAATATCGATCACCGCAAACCGGGACATCAGCGGCGCGCTGATCTGACTTTTATCATTGGCTGTGGCAATGGGATAAACCCCTACCGTGGGGATCATGCATTCAATATAATTATCCGTGAATCCCAGGTTATCCAGAAGCGTCAGCAGCACATCTGCAGGATTGCCGTTTCCCTTGCCGGAGGCAGCCTTATCCAGCTCGTTAATAATAAAGACAAGATTGGAGGCTCCCGCCATGGTAAATGCTTCCATAATAATTCCCGGCTTTGCATTGGCATAAATCCGTGAACTTCCGGTCAGCTGCTCCGGATCGTTAATGGAACTCATGTCCAGTGTGGACCAGGGCAGCTTCAGGATCCGCGCTACCGCATAGGCGATCTGGGACTTTCCGGTGCCCGCCGGCCCCACCAGCAGAAGTCCATAGGCCGGGAGGGTATGGGTACGGTTGATCTGGATAATTGTTTCAATAATCCGCTGCTTCACCTTCTCCATACCGTAAAGCTCCTCGTCCAGAATCCTCCGGGCCTCATTCGGATCAATGGACTCAAAATAATTATTCTTCCACTGAATATTCATCATAATGGACAGCGCTCTCTGCGCATGGCGGCGCTCCTCCGGAGAAACCTCATGAGAACGGGCAACTGCCAGATTTCTTCTGGCCCAGAGTCGGATATTGTCCGGCATCGTACGTCCCACACAGGCCATAAAATCTGTAATACTCTGGAGGCTGGTAAGCTTCATATCATCTCCCGCTTCCTCCTCGTCCTCATCCTCCGCAATCTCTTCCGGTGCGTCGCTGGCCAGCAGCCGCTCAATCATAAACTGCAGGAATCCATCCTCCGCTGACAGCTTAGTGCCGCCTCCGAAAGCGATTTCCCGTATCTTATACACGGCATATCCGTCCGGCATATTTTTCCCGGACAGTCTCACACTGATATGGTTTTCGCCCAGCCACCCCAACAGACTTACAAACCGCGCATCCAGCTTCAGAATATCAGCGCTGACAGCGCCTCCTTCCTCCTGGAATTCAAAAGACGTCCGCTTCACCGGGTTGGTAAACATACCATTGGAATGATGCTTCCACTGTCTTCTGCTGTTATCCAGCACCATAATTGGCTTTTCCGGTGTTGCTTCCGGTTCACTGGACCGAAAAATCGTATATGTACAGACTGCCGGTCCCCGGCTGTCTGTGGTTTCACTGAAATCAAATACTGGCATTACTCTTCCTCCTCGCTGTGATCAATCATTTCCCCGAGAGATTTTGTGATTTCCCGGACAATGCACTTCTTTATCTCGTGTCTGGACAGACCTGCGGTATCCATATCCAGCCGACATTCCTTTTTCCTTTTCCCCCATAAAATGGTATAAAAAATCTCTCCCGGAATACTGTCCGCATTTTCCGGATCAATATTCCCCGTAGTGCCGGTAACTCCGACTCCGATCTCCGCCTGATAGGCATCCCGGCAGGCTCTGGCCATGCCTTCCGCTACTTCCCGCGAATATACGCCATACTCTTCGATCAGCTCTGCGGGCACCCCCTGCATCACCTTCGCCTCATTGGAATAAGTAATAAAAGCTCCCTTAAAAACAGCGGAGGATCCCTCATAATCTGTAATCGCGGAAGCCAGCAGTCCCGACGTGCAGCTTTCCATGGTGGAAATCGATATTCCGTGTTCAATCAAATACTTTACAATCTGTTCCATATCTGCAGCTCCATTTCCTGAAATTCAGATCCATAGTATGCGCGGATTTTTTTATTTTATAACTGACTTCCGCTTCCGTCCTCTGCTCTTCCTGCTCTCGCGGAACTCCTCCAGCGCCGCCTTCCCATCATCTGTTACCGGCTTCACCCATTTGCCGCTTCGCAGATACGGGACAAGAATAAACAGCCGGATCAGCTCATCCGTATAAACAAACGCGAATACCGCCAGGAAAGGAAGATGCCAGATCATACCGGCTGCCCAGGTCATCGGTACCGTGATCAGGAACAGACAGCTGATCTCAATGACAGTACCCACCACCGGCTCGCCGCCGGCCCGGAAGGTATCATTGATAATGTAGTCGCAGGTGCGGACGGAACCGAAAAACAAATAGATGATCAGCATAAATGTCCCGTATGTCATCGCCTGGCTGCCCAGCCCGAACAGAGTGAACAACGGATGATTCAGCAGAACACAGATCAGTACAATCGTAAAAGTTATCAACGGACAGAACACCGCCGACCGTTTGGCAAACTGATATCCTCTGTGCAGCCGTCCGGCTCCCACTTCTCTTCCCACCACCACACTGTTGGCGTTGGAAAGGCCCCCGAAAAAAGCATACACAAATCCTTCGCAGACCCGAAATGCCGCCATGGCCGCAATCGCCGCCTCATTCTGATGTCCGATTACAATATTAATCAGCATCTGTCCCACACCGTAAAGCAGCTCATTTCCCAAAATCGGAAGTACCTTTTTCAAATACTCTCCGGCAAAACTTTTCTTTATGCCAAAGATCTGTGACAGCCGCAGACGGACTTCACATCCGGAACGAAGCAAAGCAAAAATAAGCAGCGCCAGATTAACAACCGCCGACGCCAGAGTACCCACTGCCGCTCCGGCCGCTCCCATCTCCGGAAATCCGAACCTTCCGTAAATCAGAACCCAGTTCACAGAACAGTTTACCCCCAGAGCAACCGCCGAACAGACCAGGGGCGCCTTTACCCTCTCTGTAGAACGCATCAGCACGCTCACCAGAACCGCAAACACCTGCAGCGGGTAAGCAAATCCCACAATACGCATATACGGCGTCCCGATTTCAATCAGGGACACCTTATCTGTATATATACTTAAAAGAAAAGAAGGGTGGAGTATGGACATAAGTCCAAATCCAAAACCGACAATGGCCATACAGATGAAGGTAAGACCGAAGGTACGGTTAATTCCTTTCTCATCCCTTGCACCCCAGTACTGGGCAAAAAACAGGATGGATCCGCCTGCGAATCCCCAGTAACAATTAAAGAACAGAGAACTGATCTGGGAACAGATTCCCACTGCCGCCACTGCCATCTCTCCCTGATTGCCGATCATAATTGTATCCACCATGCTTGCCGTATTTGTCAGCAGATTCTGCATGGCAATCGGGAACGCAATGGTCAGCATCATTTTTAAAAACATTTTCCAGGTAACCTGCTGATTCATCCCCCGACTCCCCGCTGCTATTTTACAAATTTCTGGATCGCTTCTCCAAACTCTTTAATACTCTCCATATTTCCATCTTCCACCGCATCTACAATACAGTGATTCAGATGATCCATCAGGAGAACCTTCCCTGCATTATTTATAGCTGACCGCACAGCCGCCAGCTGAATCAGAATATCTGAACAATTTTCTCCCCGGTCCACCATCCGCCTGACCGATTCCAGGTGCCCAATGGCTTTTGCCAGCCGGTTAGAAACAGCCTTCGCATTGGGATGTACATGATTATGTCCCTCACCGTGAGAATGACTGTGGGTATGTTGTACTCCCTCTTTTCCTGCTTTTTCATTTTCCATCGTACTTACCACTCCTTATCCGGCGCCGCCGGAATTAGAATACGCCTTATTTTACCGGGTTTTCCTTTGAAATACAATACCAATTTTCTTCTTCACCAACCGCTTTCCGGGCCAGTATTTACCGGACTTAGGCGCAGCCGCTGTCCACTGCGAACCCATGATCCATGGGACCGCTCCCTTTCCCCAGATCCAGCATGGCCCGCAGCGCATCTGACAAATAATTTTTTGCCTGCCGGACAGCCTCCTCCAGACCGTATCCTTTGGCAAGACCGGCGGCAATCGCGCTGGATAAAGTACATCCGGTTCCATGCGTATTCGGATTTTCAATCCGCTGTCCTTCGATCCATATTCCGCTTCCGTTCCGGTACAGCAGATCATTCGCGTCAGCGATACTGTGTCCGCCCTTCAGCAGGACTGACGTTTTATAATTCCGGCTGATCAGTTCTGCGGCTGCAGCCATATCCTCCGCAGTGGAGATTTTCTTCCCGGACAGCACCTCTGCCTCCGGAATATTGGGAGTCACAAGAGCAGCCAGAGGAAACAGCTCTTCCTTCATCACTCCGACCGCCTCCTCATCCAGCAGCCGGGAGCCGCTGGTAGAGATCATCACAGGATCCACCACAATATTTTTCGCACGGTATTCTTTCAGTTTCGCCGCAGTTACCCGAACCAGCTCTGCCGAAGACAGCATCCCTGTTTTCACAGCATCCGGAAAAATATCATCAAATACACAGTCCAACTCCTGGGCCAGAAATTCCGGTGTCACATTCAAAACTGCCGCCACACACTGCGTATTCTGGGCCGTCAGCGCAGTCACAGCGCTCATCGCATACACTCCGTTTGCCATCATGGTTTTGATGTCCGCCTGTATTCCGGCGCCGCCGCTGGAGTCGCTTCCCGCAATCGTCAGCGCCGTTTTCCGTTTCCGGAAGTCCGTTTCCTTACCGGTACCATTTCTCATCTATTTTTTCTCCTGTTCTTTCATCAATATTTTCAGCAGTTCTTTGAGACCTGGGCCATAAATATCTGCGCGCTCTCTTATCAGAGGCTGCTCCGGCAGGCAGTGACGCTCATACACTCCCGCTGTCATAAATCCCGCCTTTCGGGCTGTTGTCAGGGCATACAGCGCATCCTCAAATACCAGAGTTTCTTCCGGCTTCGTTCCAAGACATTCTGCAGCTTTCTCATAAATCAGAGGACTGCGCTTTCCCTCTCCCACCTGACTGCAGGTAAAAATTTTCCGGAAAAAGGAACGAATCCCCAGACGTTCAAATGCTCCTGTAATCAGCGGTTCATCTGTAGCTGTTGCCACTGCAGCAGGTATATTCTGCTGCCGGAGCCATCTGAGAAGCTCCATGGCGCCCTCTCGCAGAGGCGCTTCCTTCCAGTAGTATTCCTTCAGCATTTCATCAATTTCTTTTATAATCTGACGGGGGGCTTTTTCTAAATGGTAGCGTTCCGACAGATAAACCGCCCCTTCATCCATGGACATGGAAAATATATATTCGTCCAGTCCTTCTTCCGGCACCAGACCAAGGGAACGGATATATTTTGAACTGACTGTCATCCAGACCTCCACAGAATCCAGCAGCGTACCGTCGACATCAAAAATCACACCTTTTACTGCTTTCCCCGCCGCTTTCATATTTCTGTCATCTCCAGCATTTTTTTCTTCAGTTCTCCAGCCGCCGCTTCTGTATCCTCCCGAGCAAAAATGGCGCTGACCACCGCGATCCCGGCGATTCCGCTGCCTTTCAATTCTCCGAAATTTTCACCTGTAATTCCCCCGATCGCAACTACCGGAATCGAAACAGCACGGCAGATATCCCGCAGTGTCTCAAAACTTACATCTCCGGCATCCAGCTTCGTTCCTGTGGGAAACACGGCTCCCACGCCCAGATAATCCGCGCCTCTCTGTTCAGCCAGCAGCGCCTGCTCTACCGTTCGGGCGGACACTCCGATAATCTTGTCCGGCCCCAGCTTCTCTCTTACTTTTCCCGCCTCCATATCACTCTGTCCCACATGAACGCCGTCCGCATTCATTTCCAGAGCAATCTCCACGTTGTCATTAATAATAAAGGGTACCTGATACTTTCTGCACAGCCCGCGTATTTCCACTGCCTCCCGCAGAAAATGCTCCTGATCCAGTTCCTTCTCACGAAGCTGCAGAAATGTCACGCCGCCCTTCAAAGCTCCTTCTACCTGGCTGTACAGTGACTTTCCGTTCAGCCAGCTTCGATCCGTTACTCCATATAAAAGCAGATCCTCTCTCCTGCAATTCACCTTACCTTACCTCACTTTCCGGGCATGTTTCTGCCCATTCAGGTATCCTCTGGAGGATTACCTCTCTTTCCGGGCTGTTTTCTGCCCATCAGCCGTTATTATTCAAGACCCGCTCACGGGTCTTGGCGCGGGATTCGGGTCAGCGTCAGCTGACATCTTCCTTACTGAATCCCTGCGCATCACCGCGGAGCGTATATCTCGATCTTCGCTCCCCGGTCCAGCGCCGTTCCTTTCATATGATAAACGGCATCAATGATCCGGTTCCGGTATGTGGCATTACCGTCCCCGGGCTCCATCCGGTCCCAGCCAATCTCTCCGGCCAGTCCCATCACAGCCACCGCCGCTGCAGCGGCTTCTGTCTTATGCTCCGGATTTGCCGCCAGAAAAGCTGTCATCAGCCCGGAAAGCTGACAGCCGGTTCCGGTAATTTTTCCCATTTCCGGACGGCCGTTTCGAATGCAGTAGCATGTCTGACCGTCAGCCACCAGATCAATGGCTCCGGTCACAACAAGAACACAATGCAGTCTCTCTGCCTGATCTCTCATAAAATCCACTGCTTCTCTCAGACCTTCCTCAGTCACTGCATCCGTCAGACTGGCATCTACGCCCCGGCTGGCGCCTGCTTGATTCACGGTCAGCGTACGTATCTCCGAGATATTTCCACGGATCACATCAGGTCCAATCTCTTCCAGCAGCCTCTGCGCTGTCTCCGTACGATAACTGCTGGCTCCGGCTCCCACAGGATCCAAAAGCACCGGGTGACCGAGGCGGACGGCAGTTCTGCCCGCCAGCAGCATGGAAGGTACCGTATGGCTGTTCAGTGTTCCTATATTAATATTCAGTCCCGCGCAAATGGAAGTAATATCTTCCACCTCATTCGGATCATCCGCCATAATAGGGCTTGCCCCACAGGCCAGAAGAATATTCGCCACATCATTCACGGTCACATAATTTGTAATATTATGTATCAGAGGAGCCGCTTCCCTCACCCTGTCCAAATATTTTCCAAACATCATTTTCCCTTTCTAATACTTTCAACGATTTTCTGAAAAAATCAGGGGAAAGCTCCATCCTGAAAATCAGAAAATTCTTCATCACTTCTCAACTCTTTTCATCCCCCTGTATCATCATTATAGCTTACCGCGGGATATTTGCAACAAAAGTAAATATTTCTCTTTTTTTTAAATTAAGGCTACCGAAAAAAGCAAATTTTCTATATAATGATTGTAGTGTACAAGAGGTAACTTCAATATAACTAAGGAGAATATGATTATGCCAAAAAGAACTGACATTAACAAGGTACTTATCATCGGCTCCGGTCCGATCATCATCGGCCAGGCCTGCGAGTTTGACTATTCCGGCACCCAGGCCTGCAAAGCGCTGCGGAAACTGGGCTATGAGATCGTACTGGTGAATTCCAATCCGGCCACCATTATGACAGATCCGGAAATTGCTGACGTCACCTATATTGAACCGCTGAATGTAGACCGCCTGGAACAGATTATTGCAAAGGAGCGCCCTGACGCCCTCCTTCCCAACCTGGGCGGGCAGTCCGGACTGAATCTCTGCGCAGAGCTTGCCAACGCAGGCGTTCTGGATAAATACGGCGTACAGGTGATCGGTGTACAGGTGGACGCCATCGAGCGGGGCGAGGACCGTATCGAATTTAAAAAATCTATGGATGCCATCGGCATTGAAATGGCCCGCAGCGAGGTTGCTTACAGTGTAGAGGAAGCCCTCGGCATTGCAGACAGGCTGGGATATCCGGTGGTGCTTCGTCCTGCCTATACGATGGGCGGCGCCGGAGGCGGACTTGTTTATAATAAAGAAGAACTGAAAACGGTCTGCGCCCGCGGACTTCAGGCCAGTCTGGTAGGCCAGGTACTGGTAGAAGAATCTATTCTCGGCTGGGAAGAGCTGGAACTGGAAATTGTCCGTGACGCAGAGGGCAATATGATCACCGTGTGCTTTATTGAGAATATCGATCCCCTGGGAACTCATACAGGTGATTCCTTCTGTTCCGCTCCTATGCTGACCATCTCTGAAGAGCTGCAGAAACGGCTGCAGGAACAGGCTTACCGCATTGTCGAGTCCGTACAGGTAATCGGAGGAACCAATGTACAGTTTGCTCACGATCCGGTATCCGACCGCATTGTGGTCATCGAGATCAATCCCCGTACCTCCCGTTCCTCCGCACTGGCTTCCAAGGCAACCGGCTTCCCGATCGCGCTGGTTTCCGCCATGCTGGCAGCGGGTCTGACTCTGAAAGATATTGAGTGCGGAAAATACGGCACTCTGGACAAATATGTTCCCGACGGCGACTATGTGGTAATCAAATTTGCCCGCTGGGCCTTCGAGAAGTTTAAAGGTGTAGAGGACAAGCTGGGAACCCAGATGCGCGCAGTCGGCGAGGTCATGAGTATCGGAAAGACATACAAAGAAGCTTTCCAGAAAGCCATCCGCAGCCTGGAAACCGGACGCTATGGTCTGGGCCACGCCAAAGATTATGATTCCAGATCAAAGGAAGAGCTGCTCCGTATGCTGGCAAACCCGTCCAGCGACCGTCACTTTATTATGTACGAAGCGCTTCGGAAGGGCGCCACAATCGATGAGATTTATAATCTTACAAAAGTAAAAACATATTTTATTGAACAGATGAAGGAACTGGTGGAAGAGGAAGAGTCTCTGATGAAGTCCAAAGGATCCCTTCCTTCTGATAAAGCTCTGATTTCCGCAAAGAAAAACGGCTTCTCTGATAAATACTTAAGCCAGATTCTGGAAATTCCGGAAGCTGATATCCGGAACCGCCGTCTGGCTCTGGGTGTGGAAGAAGCCTGGGAGGGCGTTCATGTCAGCGGGACACAGGACAGCGCTTATTATTACTCCACCTACAATGCTCCGGACAAAAATCCGGTAACCACAGACCGTCCCAAGATTATGATTCTGGGCGGAGGCCCCAACCGGATCGGACAGGGCATCGAGTTTGACTACTGCTGCGTTCATGCGGCCCTGGCATTGAAAAAGCTCGGTTTTGAAACAATTATTGTCAACTGCAACCCGGAGACAGTATCTACCGATTACGATACTTCCGACAAGCTTTATTTTGAGCCTCTGACCCTGGAAGATGTTCTGAGTATTTATCACAAAGAGAAACCGCTGGGCGTCATCGCTCAGTTCGGCGGGCAGACGCCGCTGAATCTGGCTTCTCAGTTAGAGGAAAATGGCGTGAAGATTCTCGGCACACCGCCCTCGGTTATCGACATGGCAGAAGACCGGGATCTGTTCCGCGCCATGATGGAAAAACTGGATATCCCCATGCCGGAATCCGGTATGGCGACCACTGTAGACGAAGCGCTCGCTATCGCAAAAGAGATCGGATATCCGGTAATGGTTCGTCCCTCCTATGTTCTGGGCGGCCGCGGTATGGAAGTAGTTTATGATGATGAGAGCATGAGAGGTTACATGGCAGCTGCTGTAGGAGTAACTCCTGACCGTCCGATCCTCATCGACCGCTTCCTGAACCATGCCATGGAATGTGAGGCAGACGCCATCAGCGACGGCACTCACGCTTATGTTCCCGCTGTTATGGAGCATATTGAGCTGGCCGGCGTTCATTCGGGAGATTCTGCCTGCATTATTCCTTCCGTACACATCTCAGAGGAGCATGTGGCAACCATTAAAGAATACACACGCAGAATTGCCGAAGAGATGCATGTCAGAGGTCTGATGAATATGCAGTACGCCATCGAAAACGGAAAGGTATATGTACTGGAGGCCAATCCCAGAGCATCCCGTACTGTCCCTCTGGTTTCCAAGGTCTGCAATATCCGGATGGTTCCCCTGGCTACAGATATTATCACCTCCGATATTACAGGACGTCCTTCTCCGGTACCGGAACTGAAGGATCAGGAAATTCCCTACTACGGAGTCAAGGAAGCTGTATTCCCCTTCAATATGTTCCCGGAAGTAGATCCGCTGCTGGGACCGGAAATGCGCTCCACCGGAGAAGTGCTGGGACTTTCTACCTATTACGGCGAAGCCTTTTACAAAGCACAGGAGGCGACTCAGACCAGGCTTCCTCTGAAAGGTACCGTGCTGATCTCCGTAAACCGTAAGGATAAGCCGGAGGTTGTGGAAATCGCATCCCTCTTTGCAGAATGCGGCTTTAAGATCCTGGCTACCGGAAGTACTTACGATGTGATTACAGCTGCGGGAATCCAGGCAGAAAAGGTGAAAAAGCTTTATGAAGGCCGGCCGAATATCCTGGATCTCATCACCAACGGCGATATTGATCTGATCATCAACTCACCTTCCGGAAAGGAAAGTGTCAATGACGACAGTTACCTGCGGAAGGCAGCTATTAAGGCAAAGGTTCCCTACATGACTACTATGGCCGCTGCGCGGGCTACTGCCAAGGGGATCCACTATGTACAGCAAAACGGAAACGGGGAGGTAAAATCTCTCCAGGAGATCCATAAAGCGATCCGGGTAAAAGAATAATTATACAAAGACCAATCGGATAAGGAGAGACTCTTCTCCTATCCGCCGCGATAACCGCACAGCCAGCTCACTGCAAAGCTGTCTGCTGCCCGTCAAATGTCTGCTCCTGCAGACACGGCACAATTGACAGATTTACCGCGCAAATACATTACGGACGGCAGAATACTCTGCCGTCCGTAATCTCCAGAGAAGGGCTCATTACCATCAGGTCTGATCTGCCGTTCCCCGATTCACGGTTGGATTTCACAAGATAATCCTCACTCTGGCTTAAAATGCCAGCCAGAAAACCATGATAAAAGTTTTCCGCACTGTCGTAAAAACTGATCGTACTCACAAGCTGTTCTCCAAGGATATCTCTCATCTTCTCAGCATCGCCTTCCTCCATAGCCCGGTAAAAATACTCTCCTTTGATATGCTCAGGCAGCCTGTGATCACTGCGAAATTCAGACAGCTGTTGGTTTTCAATGCCGATTCGAAAAGTGAACGGATCAAACTCACCATCTTATCATAAAATCCGGAAAAATAAGCGTTCTCCAGGGGCACATCATACTCATCAATCAGAATCACTACCGGTTTGCCCAGCACAGTATACAGGCATTCACTTAAAAATTTCAGGGAACCGGATATTTCCCCATATGATCTGTATATTCATGCCCGGCTTCCCGCATCTGAAACCAGATGAAACCGGTCCAGAGACTCCCTGTTCCAGTCTGGATATGCTGCGCGTTGATACCCCGGACTTCATCTCCATGTTTTCGAAAATCATCGACTTAGATACCGTAATAAAAAAGCTGTCAGTCTGTAGAATCAGGCGCAATAAAAAAAGTAAATTCGGCTTATTCCGGAATATCAGCTTTTCACTTATTCTCTGCAGCATTTTCGTCAGAAAATATTCTTTCTAAATAATCCATCTCTTCCTGTGTGGACTGTCCGTGAAAACTGTAGGAGAAGGGTGCAATTGGAAGGTTTAACTCTTTCATGCGGTCTAATGACCAGTCAAAGATCAGATCATAGATCGGGACAAGCTTCTCTCCGAGTTCTGTAAAAACATAATCTACTCTGGGCGGCACAACAGAATATACTTTCCGCTGAATAATGCCGTCATCTTCTAATTCGCGAAGCTGCTGCTGGAGAACTTTTGCAGACACTCCTAATATGCGCATGGATTCATTAAAACGAATATATCCTTTATGAGAAATACCTCTTATCAGATACGGCTTCCATTTTCCACCCATTACCTTCGCAAAAAAATCATATGGTCTGATACCTGCATCCGCCTGCACGATATTTTCTTTTTTCATGATAAAACCCCCGGACACTTACCTGAAAGTAATCACATAACTTTAAAAACAGGTATGCACGTTGCAGTAAATACCTCACTTTAAAGTGCATAATTGTGTAATATCACCTATAAAGATATGATATTTTCAGAAGTTATTATAACAAATAACATCTGAAAATTCAATTTAAGGAGGTTTACAAATGAAAACAAAAGGCTTTGGAAGGCAGGGATGGTGGATTATCATATATACCCTTCTGCTGTATTTATTCTCCAGTTCCTCGTCAGATACGCTGAATGTGACAACGATGGGGCACGCTATGATTCTTGGTTTGTCGGAGAGCAGCACCCTGCTAATCTATGCAGCCATTGGTGGTTTTGTCAGCGTGCCGATCAGTTTAGTATTTGGCACTGTTGTAAAGAAGTTTGGAATAAAATTACCTACAGTTATTCTGCTTCTCCTGTATGCCATCAACTGGTTCGGGTTTGGTAATTGTCATACCATAGGAGGATATGCGATTGCAGCAACCTTAATATCCGCATTGGGGAATACGGTAAATCTGGTTCCGACACAGCAGCTGATCAATAACTGGTTTCCCAGGAAAAAAGGAATCGCACTTGGATGGGCCACCATGGGAATGCCGGTGGATAGTGCTGTCAGTGTAGCAGTATTTCAGATTTTAATGAATAAAATGGGATTTAAAACGCCATTTTTCCTCTGGGGGATTATTCTGGTTGTTCTCGTAGTAGTACTACTTTTGTTCGTAAAAAACACACCGGAAGAAGCCGGTGCATATCCGGATAATGAGCCGATCAGTAAAGAAGAAATGGAAACCAATCTGAAGCTGGTAAATGAATATCAGTCACCGTTTACGATAGGAAAACTGCTTATGACAAAGCAGTTCTGGGCAATTGTAATTATTTTTGGTTTTATGTTTATGGCGCTGGTAGGGACGATGTCTCAGCTGGTACCGAGACTGATGTATGTTGGTATTTCACAGAATACCGCGATTATGTGGCTGACAATTGCATCTCTGATCGGTATTCCTACATCTTTCTTATGGGGACTGATTGATCAAAGGATGGGAACCAAAAAGACAGTCGTGATATATTCTGTTCTTTGGACACTGATGATGATCCTTTCGGCATTTGGCAGTGGAATGGAAAGTGTGCCGGTTGCGATTGCATCTGTAATCTTCCTTTCCTGTATGCATGGAGGAATGGGAAATCTGATGCCGTCACTGATCATACAGGTATTTGGACGTTATGATTTTGCTTCCGCAAACAGACTGGTGGTTCCGTTTGTTGTGGCGATTCGTACCATTTCCATGCTGTTGATTCCCGTCATGCTAGCTGTTGCAGGGGCAAATGGAAATATCGGTTTCAGAAATGTATTTATTATTTTTTCAATTCTTTCTTTTATCGCTGTTACCTGCTCGATCGGTATAAAAGATAAATGTATTGGTAAAATGTAGGAGGAAGTCATTTTGAGTATTACAGGAAGTTTTCGAATCTGTCCCATTGAGGGACTGGACTATGAGACACAAAGTCAGTACGGACGTACCGGAACGGATGGGGCATTTCTTTATCAGGAGGGAGAAACCGTCACATTTTCGATTGGCGGAATTGTACTTGGATCGGCTCCGGCAGAGAAAAAACTGACTCCGGCAGATCTGTCCATTGAAGTGGCCGGGGATGTCAACAAGATTGTTAATCGAAAAGTGACAAATATGACACGGCTGTTGATGAGTTTAAATCCCTTATCTGATTATGAAGAAAAAATTGTGATCACAGATGAAATCAGGGATATCTGCAATCAATTCAGGAAAAAAATATACCTTAATCAGCCGGAGAACAGTTTTTCAAAGGATCCGATGGTATGTCAGCTGATGGAGGCTCTGGGCAGTAAACTGGTTTCTCCCGCTGTTGCGAGAAATTATCTTCGCAGAGCTATGAACGGTATTGTAAAAAAGACGAACATCAAAATTCCCACCAGGGACGGAGGATATGTACTGGCAGACATTTTTATGCCGGAAAAAGGAGGAAAATATCCTGTGATCATCAGCTTTGGCGGATACGGAAAAGGATTTTGGGTCGGCAAAGAAACAAATGATGAAGAGCGGGAATTGCATGCAAAACTGGAAGATGACTATTTTAGAGGTGTCCACAGAGAAACCGATTATATCAGTTTTCACATTGCATCCCTGGCGCAGGGGGATCCGGTTCCGGATATTCCGGGACTGCCGGAAAAAGGCTCCGTACAAAATCCATATCTTACACATATCAGCGAAACCTTTGAGCGTGCCAATGTCATGGACTGGGTTCCCGATGGATATGTAGTGATGCATGTGGATTCAAAAGGCCTGGGAAACACACCAGGAGAGTATCTGCAGTTTGGCCGCAGGGAAGCAGATGATTATTATGATGCAATTGAATGGGCAGGTACACAGGAATGGTCAAACGGAAATGTGGGAACCTACGGAGGCTCTTTTTATGCAATGAATGCATTTAATGTAGCTTCTTTGAATCCCCCGCATCTGAAAGCATTTATTCCGCTGTGCGGCGATATGGATCCATACAGAGACTATGGATTTTTTGGAGGTTTGTTAAACAAATTCGGCTTCACTCCCAAATGCTGCACAGGAGAATTTCAGGGTGTGGATCTGGCTGAATATGCAAGAAAAGTCGAATTTGACGATCCGGAAATTTTCCATGAGCATTCAGAAGTGATGATGCGCAATGACCCTGCGAATATAAAAATACCATATTATACTTGTATTTCTCTGGAACAGGCATTTATACATACCCGTGGAACCAGCGAAATCTATATTCATTCGGGAACGCCGGAAAATCAGAAAAAAATGGATATTATGTCTGAAACAGGTGTCCATTACTGGATGTATGCAAAATATGTGCTGGAACGCCATAAAGCATTTATGGATTTCTGGCTGAAGAATGAAAAAAACGACATTATGGATCAGGATCCGATCCATATGATGATTCGCACCGGAAATGGAAGCTATTACTGGCAGGATGAAAAAACCTGGCCTGTTTCCGGAACAGAATACAAAAAATTCTATCTTCATGCATCCGGAAACATGTCTGAATTACAGGGATTGAAAGAAAGACCATTGTCAGACAGCAGAATCTCCTATCCGGCAGATCAGGATAATGAGATAATTTTTGTGACAGAACCACTGGAGTCAGATGTGGTCATTGCGGGTTATCCCATGGCAGATCTGTTTGTATCTGCTTCTGGTAAAGATATGAAAGTACTGACATATCTCTATGCATTGGATGAGGACAATGAAAAAATACCATTTGTTATGGACTTAAATCCCATGACACCGCTTTCAAAGGGAGGCTTAAAGATATCTCACAGAAAGCTGGATGAGGAACGTTGTACGGAATATCGGCCATACCATACACATTTGAAAGAGGATTATCAGCCATTGACTCCGGGAGAGATTGTAGAAGCACAGGTGGAAATGCTTCCTATGACCGCAAGAATCAGAAAAGGATGGAAGATTGCATTTATTATCATGGCAAATAATGAGCAGGGGGAATTGATCGATCCGTTTGATAATTATTCCGCAGGAGCCGAAAACACGGTTTATACAGGAAGATCCTGGCCCTCTTATATACAGCTCCCAATTATCTCAGAAAATCAGTAATAATGCCATAGGGTAATAACTTTGTTCCTCCGTTATATTATAGAGTTCCCGGTTTTTCAGTGTATGCTTTCCTTTCCCATTCTTCAGTTCAGTCATACGCCGACTTTCCACTTCACTCTTTCAGATAACCAAAATCACAGAGGAATATCGTTATTAACAGCCTCCCTTGCCAGACAGACAGGCAAATAATAAAGGACCTGTCTTTTGGCAGGGGGGGCTTTTATCATGGTTTCTCCTGCGAGTTACATAAGTGTAAAATTTTCTCATATATTGCGCCGCCGGCTCATAGCTGCACAAGCTGCGAATAAGTCAGCTGCTCTTCTGCATTCAATGTAACTGACTTTCTATGATTCAGCACATCCGACGCAAACCGGACCATTTCCGCAACATTAATATCTTCATCAATATCCTTTATTTCTGTGCTTGTCGGAACATATTCCAGAGCCCACATACCCCTTTTCCCGGTATAACACAGTCGGTCAATCGCTGTAAAATCCCGGATCGACCGCCCTTGTCCTGCAAGCCACTGTTCTATTACCCTGTTTCCAAAGTCATCGGGCAGAGAATCTGCCACCAGTCCGAGCATCCCATAAAAAGGCGCACCCGACAACATGGAAAACTCATAGATCACATTACTCAACGGCATTCTGACAGGTGATAACTCTATACCACTCTTTAGAAAATCAGCATCAAACTCAAAGGAAGCAAAAGTTTTCTCCTCATCCTAGTGAATAATTCCTATTCTGGTTCCCCATAAATACACTTCGGCCGTATGATTCACTTCTCATCCCCCCATTTAAAGCTTTCTTTTTTACTGCTGCCTTTCTTTACTCTCTGTCGATTTTTTTCATTTTTCATAAGGTAATCGGATGGACGTTTTGTCTGATCCGGAATCAGCAGGTCAATATGATCCCCCAGATCTAATGCCAGTAATATTCTTATGAGACTTTCAAGCTGTACAGATGCTCCCTGTTCAAGTCTGGATATGCTGCGCGTTGATACCCCGGATTTTTTTTCCAGATCACGCTGCGTCAGATTTGCGTTTACTCTGTATTGCTTTACTTTTCTTCCGATTTCACTGAGATAGCTCTGATATCCGGTTTTCATAAAATGCAACCACCGCCTTCACCTTTTATTTCATGTCTATGATATATTAAAAGGACAATTTTGTCTAGTTATTTTACAATTCATATTTAAAAAGACAATTCTGTCTGGTTATTTTTAAATTCTGATCCGGCAGGGTTTATTCTTCGTCGCTGCCATACCTTGGATATCTGTTTACGCCAGATATGAGAGACAACATTTTTATTGCATACAATTCATTATCACGCTGATCATCATTTCTTTTTCTTCCGGCCTTGATTCGGCAACCATGATTGTAAGCGCAACCAGCGTTCCATCCTCCAGCTTCTTTTTCCCATCTATAAAAAGGGCGTTGTTTTTATAGAGGAAATATAAGAACATCGTTGCCGCAATTCTTTTATTCCCATCAAAAAAGCTGTGATTTTTCGTAACAAAATACAACAGATTGGCTGCTTTTTCTTCCAGCGATTCATAAATATCCACGCCGCCGAAGGACTGGTAAATATTTCCGATACTGCCCTTAAAGGAATCATCTTTCTCTTTTCCGAACAGATCCGATTCAGCACCAAATCGCATGCTCTGTATCACTTCCATACATTCTTCATAGGTAAGAACATACGTGGCCGTATTCCCTTTCGGCCGGGTCATGTTCTGGTGATCATAAGAATCCAGCAAATCCAGGGCACTGCTGTATTGCTCTATTACAAAAAGCACTTGTTTACTATCCAGTTCATTCTCCATTCTTTTCATAATCTATCTGTCCTCCGTCTCAAAGAATACAATCTCATGACTCTCCCGCATTCCGCTCCTCTCCTTTCCTGATTGCCATTAATTCTTCATATCTGATCTGATACTCAATCAGTCTGGGAATATACTCCGGTGGTCTCCTGCGTCCGGCTTCCCAGTCCTCCAGTGTCCTCAGCGGAATTCCAATATGTACGGAAAAATCCTTTCTGGATAACCCGGTTCGTTCCCGGATTTTTCTGATTCTTTCTGCTGCTTCCATACGTATTTCCTCTCCATTCCGTCAAATATTCCCTTATTTTTTTGATTATATCAGTTTTTTTCGTTATACGCAATGCGTGGTTTTTTCTTTTTAAAAAACAAAGGTTGAAAACATAATAGAACTATTACGGGAAGATGAGATGTAGACAACAAATTTCTTCATCCGGTTCCCGCATACTATCATGCTTTTCTGCATATTCCATCAGATACCTCTACCATAAAAAAACCGGAAGAAATTCTGTTTTTTCGAATTCCTTCCGGTTTTTTAATTTACTTTAATTGGACAATCTGCCATCCTACTGCTGATCCATCAGTTCCTTGACAATCTGGTTGACCATACCCGGATTTGCTTTTCCCTTCATGGCCTTCATGGTCTGGCCCACAATGAATCCCATGGCTTTCTTCTTGCCGCTCTTATAGTCCGCCACGGACTTAGGATTTTCAGCAATGATCTGCGCAATAGTCTCACGGAGAGCGCCCTCGTCATTGACTGCCTTCAGACCGTGTTCTTCCACATATTTTTCGGGATCCACGTCATTTTTGAAGATTTCTTCAAATACCTCTTTTGCCACGGAGCTGTTGATAGTTCCGGCGTCCACCAGGTCGATCAGGGATGCCAGATGTACCGGAGCGAAAGAAATATCGTCCGCGTCTTTTCCTTCTTCCTTCAGCAGACGCATGGTTTCTCCCATCAGCCAGTTGGAAACCTTCTTCGGTTTGCCGCAGATGGCGGTAACTGCCTCAAACAGATCGGCCATCCGCTTGCTCTCTGTAATAATTTTTGCGTCGTATTCCGGAATATCATACTCTCTTTTATAACGCTCCAGCTTCTGGGGACGGAGTTCCGGCTGGGCGGCACGGATTTTTTCGATCCACTCATCGGAAATCACCAGAGGAGTCAGATCCGGATCCGGGAAATACCGGTAATCCTGAGCGTCTTCCTTGGAACGCATGGCATGGGAAGATTCTTTATTATCATCCCAGCGACGGGTCTCCTGGATGACTTTCCGTCCCATTTCCAGAAGCTCAATCTGACGGTCCCTCTCACCCTCAATAGCATGAGCAATGGCCTTAAAGGAGTTCAGATTCTTCATCTCCGTACGTGTTCCGAACTTCGGAGAACCCATTTCCCGGACAGACAGGTTCACGTCCGCACGCATGGATCCCTCGTTCAGCTTACAGTCAGAAGCTCCCAGATACTGGATGGTCTGGCGCAGGGTTTCCAGATAAGCGATAACCTCGTCGGCGGAACGCATATCCGGCTCAGACACGATCTCGATCAGCGGCACGCCGGAACGGTTATAGTCTACAATAGAAACATCCTCCCACTCATCATGCACCAGCTTTCCGGCGTCTTCCTCCATATGGATCTCATGAATCCGGATATTTTTCTTTCCCGCAGGGGTCTCAATCTCCACATATCCGTCCCGGCAGATGGGGAGATACAGCTGGGAAATCTGGTAGTTCTGGGGATTATCGGGATAAAAATAGTTTTTCCGGTCAAATTTGGAATACTGTGTAATCTTACAGTTGGTGGCGAGTCCTACCGCCATGGCATATTCCACCACTTTTTTATTCAGAACAGGAAGGGCTCCCGGCATACCGGTACACACCGGGCAGGTGTGGGTATTGGGCGCTCCGCCGAATTCCGTGGAACAGGAACAGAAGATTTTTGTCTTTGTCGCAAGTTCCACATGAACCTCTAAGCCAATGACTGTTTCATAGTTTTTACTCATTTCTGCTCCACTCCTTTCTCTGATCCGCAGCAGGCAGCTTTCTCCCAAGCCGCAGGCGCATGCTCGTAAGCCCTGGTCTGCTCATAGCTGTAGGCTGCCCGGAGAATTTTTTTCTCCTGGAAACAGTCTCCCAGAAGCTGCAGACCAATGGGAAGTCCGGCGGAATCCTTTCCGCAGGGAAGGGAAATTCCCGGAAGGCCTGCCAGGTTGACGGAAATCGTATAAATATCTCCCAGATACATGCTGATGGGATCGCTCAGAGACTCTCCCAGCTTCGGCGCGGTGGTCGGGGCTGCCGGTCCGAGAATCACATCATATTTTTCAAAAGCCTCGTCAAAAGCCTTTTTGATCAGAGACTTTACCCGGAGGGCTTTCAGATAATAAGCGTCATAATAACCGGAACTCAAAACAAAGGAGCCCAGCATAATCCGCCGTTTTACTTCCGAACCGAAGCCCTCGGAACGGGATTTTTTATACATATTATGAAGGCCGTCATACTCCGCCGTACGGTAGCCATATTTCACACCGTCAAACCGGGCAAGGTTGGAACTGGCCTCCGCGCAGGCAATGACATAGTAAGCGGGGATCGCATACTTCACCAGCCCCAGGTCGAACTCCTCCAGAATCGCTCCCTTTGCCTCCAGAGCCTTGGCCGCGCCCAGGATGGCTTCTTTTACTTCTTCATTCAGACCTTCCCCAAAATAATCTCTGGGAATACCGATTTTCAGTCTTTTCACATCATCCACAAGAGCCTCTGTGAAATTCAGATCCTCCCGCTTCACCGAAGTGGAATCTTTGCTGTCATAGGAAGCAATTACTTCCAGAAGCGCCGCACAGTCGGTCACATCCTTCGCCACCGGACCGATCTGATCCAGGGAGGAACCGTAGGCAATCAGTCCGTAACGGGACACGGTGCCATAAGTGGGCTTAATTCCGGTCACGCCGCAGAAAGAGCTGGGCTGACGGATGGAACCTCCGGTATCTGATCCCAGGGCACAGGGGACTTCCTCTGCCGCAACAGCCGCACAGGATCCACCGGAGGAACCGCCGGGAACATGCTCCGGATTCCAGGGATTCTTTGTTTCCCCGAATGCGGAAGTCTCTGTGGTACTTCCCATGGCAAACTCATCCATGTTGGTCTTTCCGATTACCACCATACCTGCCTTTTCCAGATTTACCACAGCCTCAGCGGTATAGGTTGGTTTAAAATTATATAAAATTTTAGATGCACAGGTCGTCAGAACATCCTTTGTGCAGATATTATCTTTCACCGCCACCGGGACTCCGGCCAGAGGACCTGTCAGTGTCCCGTCGTCTATCTGTTTCTGGACCTCCTGTGCCCGCTTCATCACGCTCTCCTCATCCAGGACAGTAATAAAGCCATTTACTTTCTCTTCTTTTGCTTTTACTGCTGCCAGAGCTGCCTTCGCAGCCTCCGCCACAGTCACTTCCTTTGCTTTTATCTTTTTGCCAAGCTCTACGGCAGTCAGACTCATCAGACTCATATTCACGCCACCTTTCTACTCACCGATTGTTTTCGGTACCTTAAAGCCGCCGTCCTTCATGGAAGGAGCGTTTGCAAGTGTCTCTTCGCTGCCGTCGCCGTTTGTCACCACATCCTCACGGAACACATTGTGAACCGGGAACACATGGGACATAGGTTCAATTCCCGTGGTATCCAGCTCATTTAACTGATCGATATAATCCAGCATGGCTTCCATATCCTTTTTGGCGGCTTCAGCTTCCTCCGGAGAAAGCTCCAGTTTCGCCAGAATTCCCACATACTCCATGGTTTCATCGGAAATCACATTGCGCATCTTTCCGTCCTCACCCATGACTCTGGTAACGCTGGCTGCCGCTTCCTCCTCCGGCTCCTCTGCTTCTTCCATCACTGCCTGGCTGACAACCTTGGCGGAAATCCCAAGATCCACGATACCGGTATTATTCCATCCGGCCCGCTTCAGAATTCCCTCCTTCATCATGCCGCATTTCTCCATCACCTTCCCGGCATTGGTGTTCTGCACATCATATCTGGCCCATACACGGCCTGCGCCCACCTGCCCCATGAGAAACCGGAGCACTTCAGATAAGGCTTCCGAGGTATATCCCTGGCGCCAGTACTCTTTTCCCACACGGAAATCAATCTCCATGCTGTCTGTCCGCTCATCAATGGCAACCACTTCAATGGCCCCGATGGGCTGCTCAATCTCATTTAATTCAATGGCCCAGCGGTATGTGGTATCGCTGTCATACTCCTTTTCCCACTGCTCCAGAAAAGCCTCTGTGGACTCCACGCTTTCCTGGGGCTTCCAGGTAAGGTATTTTGTTACTTCCGGGTCTCCCGACCAGTTGTAAAACATATTTTCCGCATCTTCTATGGTAAATCTCCGCAATATCAGGCGCTCTGTCGCCAGCATCTGGGTTCCTGAATGTTTCAAAATAGTTCTCCTTTCTGTCAGCATCTTTGCCGGTCTTAATAACTCCGCAGTGCTGCACTCAAAATGGCACTGCTCATGCCTGACGCTACGGCTCCAGTCTGCTTAAGTCTCTGGGGAAGAGGGTTGCTTCCCTTACGTTATCCTCGCCAATCAGCTGCATGGTCAGACGCTCCAGACCAATGCCCAGACCGCCGTGGGGCGGCATGCCGTATTTAAAGGCGGAAAGATAATGCTCCATTCCCTCTGTCTCCATTTTCCGTTTCTCAATCTTTTCCAAAAGCGCATGATAATCATGGATACGCTGGCCTCCGGTGGTAACCTCCAGTCCGTGGAACAGCAGATCAAAACTCAGCGTGTAAACCGGATCCGCCGGATCATCCATGGCATAGAAGGGACGCTTTTTGGACGGATAATGGGTTACAAACACAAAATCCGCGCCGTAATCCTCCTTAAATAGCTCACCGATCAGATGCTCCTCCTCGGGCTCCAGATCAAAGGGATTCCGGAACTGACGGTTATATTTTTCCGCAACCATTTGTTTTGCCTCGTCAAACCTTATCTGGGGAATGGAATCCACATTGGGGAGCTGGATATTTAAAAGCCGCAGCTCCTCTGCGTATTTTTCTTCCAGCAGCTTCATGGTGTACTGCAAAAATCCGGTTTCCATAGACATCAGATCTTCAAAACTGTCAATATACCCCATCTCAAAATCCAGGGAAGTATACTCATTCAGATGACGCTTGGTATTGTGCTTTTCCGCACGGAATACCGGAGCGGTCTCAAACACCCTGTCAAATACGCCTACCATCATCTGCTTATAAAACTGGGGACTCTGCTGCAGGATGGCGGGGCGGTGAAAATATTCCAGTTTAAACAGGTTTGCCCCGCCCTCGGCGCTTTTGGCTCCGATCTTCGGCGTATGAATCTCTGTAAATCCCTGGCTGTAAAGGAAATCACGGAATCCTCTGGTAATTCCCTCCTGGAGACGGAAAGTCGCCCGCTCCCTGATATTTCTCAAAGAGACCGCACGGTTATTCAGCTTAGCGTCCAGGGAAGTATTCAGCTTCCATTTTGAAATCTGGAGAGGCATGGGTTCCGCCGGCTCTGACAGGATCCGTATGGTTCTGATTCGGATTTCAAAGCCGTGGGGCGCTCTCTCCTCCCGGTTCACCCGTCCTGTAATTTCTACCGTGGACGCCTCTTTCAGTTCCTTCAGACTGAATTCTGTGACGCCCTCCTCATAAACACACTGAAGCAGGCCTTCCCGCTTGCGCAGAACCACAAATGCCACCTCGCCCATATCACGGATGGTATGGACTGCTCCATTTACCTTTACCTCACAGCCGTCATACTCTCCGGCCAGGATTTCACTGATTTTCAGCGTTTCTTTCTGTGTTACTCCGGTTACTGTTTTCATTGTCGTTGTACTCCTTTCCTTCATCATGGGCTGTTCCGGGCCCATCCGGGTATCCTCTGCAGGATCTTTTTTGAAGTGCGGGACGAAACAGGAAATAAACTAAAAAAGAATACAAAAAGCCCTGAAACACAGTAAATAAACGTGTTTCAGGGCGAAATAATCCTATTCCGCGGTACCACCCGCTTTGGGAATCCCCTTTGATTCCCCGCTCAGGTGCGTAACATGCACCAGTCGTACAGACCTACTGAAGAGCCATCTTCGGCATATCCTCTTCCCGTTCAGTCTGTCTGCTCCGGAGTGTTCCCTTTATTTTCTCTTCCAAACAGCGCTCTCAGTCGGTGACGCCGTATTCCTGTCGGTCTCTGAAAACAAGAGTCTCCTTCATCGCATTTGTTCAATGATTGTAAATCATAGCACACCCGCCGGGGAATTGCAAGAAATTTTTCTTAGCCAAAACTTCTTATCTTTCTCTTTTTCTTCTGCATGCTGCTGCAAAGACTGCCGCCGCCGCTGCCAGAGCTGCCACGCAAACTGCTATCGGGGAATTATCTACTGTATCTGCATCTTTCGCAGATGTTGTTCCGCCGGTCGTATGATTTGCATCCTGCCCGGAAGACTGATTCTGATCAGAACCTGTTCCGGGAGTCTGGCCGTCGTTTCCGGTATTATCCGAAGGATCAGAAGGCGTTCCGGGATCTCCGGAAGGAACCTCCAGTACAGCTTTGGCCGCGTCAAAGGCTGCCTGCAGTTCACTGACTGCCGCGTCAATGACATCCTGTGATACTGCAGGACCATCCAGCACAGCTTTCGCTGCCGCCAGCCCATCTGCAATGGCTTCCTGATATTCTGCCGCCGATGCCTCTGTGTAAGCTGATGTATCAAAAGATTCTATTTCATCAATCAGTCCGGCCAGCTCTGCCTTACTGCCTGCTGTCTGCAGACCTGCGGCTGCCTCCTGCAGCTCTGCGATTGCCGCATCTGCCTGCTCTTCCGTCAGATCTCCGCTCTCAAGAAGCGCCCGGGCCGCAGCCAGTTTTTCTTCATAAACCGCCCAGCTCTCTGCAGTGTAAGCATCCTGTCCCATCACATCTTCAATACAGTCCGCAATACTGTCGTCCAGCTTTGACTCAATGGTTACCAGCTTTTCTTTTCCTGATGCAAACGCTGCGCTCAGCGCTTCTGCAACCGCATCCACATCCGCCTGTGAAGCGTCTTCACTGCTCTGAAGTTCTTTCGCTGCCGCCAGCTCCTCCGCAAATTCCGCTTCATATTCACTGACGGATGCAGCAGTATAAGCAGAAGTATCAAAACCTTCCACCTCGGAAATCAGGGTATTCAATACCTCTTTATTTACAGGAGCTGCGCTGACCTGTCCCACTCTGAAATCATCAAAGTTCGCCCATGCGCCGCCGGACATATCGCCGGATACGCCAAAGGTCAATGTTCCGTCTGTCACATCAACCGCAAGGCCGACCATTTCCCATACATCCTCGCCGGTAGACGGAATATCTTCCCGGGCAATGATATCACCATTCTGGTTCTTCGCATACAGGTACAGTTCATCCGACTCACCGTAAGTTCCGCCGGTAGCAGTTACATTCACCACATATGTCCCATTGGAGAGACCGGTAAGACTCTGCTCCAGACCGACTGTAAAATCACTGGTTTTCCATGTGGTATATCCATAGCTTCCCTGGTACACATGACCATGTCCCTTATCGTTGGAAGCTCTGCCGCTGCTTCCGGTACTGCTCCAGCCGCTTGTATCTCCTTCTTCAAAACCGCCGTTAACAACAGCCACCTCAGCGGGAACCACCAGATCAAGCACTGTATCTTCCTGCTTTTCTACTTTCACATTCTGTGCAACACCATTTACAGAAGCATCCCAGTTTCCATCAGCGACAGAAACCGTGTACGTTCCCTCCGGCACACCTTCCAGCCTGTAATTTCCGTTTTCATCCGCTGTTGCAGAGGCCCGGAATTCATCATATACAGAACTGCTTCCTCTCACTGTCACTGCCGCGTTCGCCACCGTTTCCCCGGAAGCATCCCGAACAGTACCGGTAATCGTCCCTGTATCAACAGCCTCATGCACTTCTCCGATCTTTCCGACACGGAAATCGTCAAAGTTCGCCCATGCATTACCGGGCAGGCTGCCTTCCAGACCGATGGTCAGGGTTCCGTCTGTCACCTCAGCAGTGAGACCGACCATCTCCCAGCCGCCATTTACCGTCAGCGGAATATCCTCTTTGCTGATGATTTCTCCCTCAGCATTTTTTGCGTACAAATACAGTTCATCCACATCTGTGTATGTTCCGGCCGCCGCCATAACATTCACCACATAGGTTCCGTTCTCCAGACCGGTCACAGTCTGACTGAGATCTACAGTAAATGCATTAGACGCCCATACCGTATAGCCGTAATCCCCGGAATATACATGGCCGCGGTTCTTTTCATTAGACGCTCTTCCGCTGCTTCCGGTACTGCTCCAGCCCTCTGCCGGCTGGCGGTTGCCGTCCATGCCGCTCTCAAAATCTCCATTGACAATGGCAATTTCTGCGGGAATATCCAGATTTGCCCCGGTCTCCTGATCAGATACCACCGTAACATCCTGTGCAAAAGCGTTTACTCCGTCATTGAGTTCTCCCTGGTACGCTGAAAGTGTATACGTACCTGCAACCACATCTGCAAAAGTATAATTTCCATTCTCATCTGTTGTAGTTATCAGACGGGTCGTATCGCCGACCGACTCACTGCCCCGGAGAGTTACCGTCGCATTTGCCGCAGGCTGTCCGGAAGCGTCATATACTTTTCCGTAAATCGCTCCGGTATTCATCTGAAGGATCTGATCCTCCACAGTTATATCTTTTCCGGTTTCAACCGTAACAGCTTTATCTGTCACAGAAGCATAACCGGTCTTCGCAAAGGAAAGTGTATAATCTCCCTCTGCAACATCTGCAAAAGCATAAGATCCGTCGCTTCCGGTAACAGTCTCAAAATTCTGCCCCTGACCGGAAAGAGTTACAGCTACATCCTCAACCGGATTCCCCTTATCATCTTTTACAATACCATGCAGATCTCCCATGCGGCTTTCTACCGTAAATACGTCCGCGCGGGCAGTTTCTCCCTCCACCACAGTCACCTCCACGGTTTCAGGAGTCACCTGACAGCCGTAAGCAGAAGCTGAAATTTCATAGGTTCCTGCCGGTACAGATGCCAGCGAATAAGACTGCTCGCCTTCTGCCAGAGCTAAATCATATGTATATCTCACATTTCCGTCCGTCTGAACAGCCTCAATCGTCAGAGTCTGACCCGCCGTATCAGAGCTGACCGTTCCGGAAATATTTCCCGCATTTTCAGAAATATCGCCGGTTCTCACAAAAGTAATGTCATCCACATAGCAGTATGCCCCTGCGGCGCCTGCCGCATCGATGCCGATCTCTGCTTTTCCTCCGGTGACAGCCACATTCTCCAGAGTAACAGTCGTCCAGTCGCTGTTTGCCTCATCAACCGCTGCCTGCGCTTTCAGTCCGTTATTTTCAATATAAAGACTGAGGTTTTCAAAATCTCCGCTGTTTTTCACCTTTGCAGTCAGAGTGTAGCTTCCGTCCGGAAGACTGACGTAGTCATTTGATGCAATCTCCTGGGAAACTGTGCAGTCAAAATCAACAGAATCTGTCAGCGCCAGTCCATATTTTCCTGTAGTGGTATTATTGCTGTTTTTAACCGGAGAATTTCCCTGCCGGATCGTATTGGTCCATCCGGTCAGTTCTGTCACATTGACACGATCCGCGTCAAAACTTCCGTTTTTGGCATAATTATTATCCTCTGCCACAGCCCATTCGCCGGTTTTCTCATTCAGATACCAGCTGCTCAGTGAATTAAAGTAAGGCTCTCCATCCTCGTCGAAAGATAACGGACACCACTGATTAAAGCCCAGGCCGTTCCCTGCGAAAACAGCCCACCGGTCTCCGCAGAAAATAACGGTATCCTGCTCGCTGCCATCCACCGTATAGAAAAATCCGGTCTGTGTTACATGGCAGTAGTCATCGCTGCATCCCGGCATTACTGTCATGGAAGTGCTGACCTCCCGGTTTCTCAGGTACTCATCGTCCAGACTGTCCAGTCTCAGATAATAAGCGTGAGAAGCATTCCAGCCGTACAGATCCGATGCACAGAGATAATAGTCTCCATTATACTCAAACATACAGTCGCCTTCCCGGCCGGCTCCTCTGTATATCTTATAATTATTTTCCAGAGAGGGACCGTAAAGTCCGTTCCCCATATCCACAATCTCGGAAAGCCAGATTGTTCCCCGGCCCACGCCATAGGAATAAACCAGATAGGATTTCCCCGTTTCGGAATCGGTAAATACCGTCTGATCTCCGGTATTGGACGTACCGTTTTCTGTATACGGAATCATATTAACCCGCTGATTCCACACAAACTTTCCTTCATCTGTTCCCGATGAATTTCCCGTAGGAGAATCCGCAGTCAGCACCAGCACCTGCTTGCTCCAGTTATCTGTCACGGACACCCCGTCATAGCCGTTCACAGCATCCAGAGAATTATCCGGATCATCGCACTCATGCTGCACCAGCATCACAAAAGTATCTCCCACTTTTGCCACTCCCAGACGTCCTACCCAGGAAGCCTTCACGCCTTCCATTTCATCACGATAGCTTACATCCTCCTCTGTGACAACATCTCCCTCAAAAGTCCAGTTTACCAGATCCTGGGAACTGTAGCAGGTGATACTCTCAAAATCTGAATAAGTATCGCCGGAGGTATAATATTTCGTAGGATCTTCCACATACTTGGGAGCATTTTTGTACTTCACCCCATACCAGTAGTAGGTTCCGTCAAACTCAAAAATACCGCCGCCTTCTGAATATATCGTGTTGCCATCTGTATCCGTCCAGAAAATATCATTCTGGATCTTCTGCTCCTCCGAAAAACCTTCGGGGGCTGCCAGAGCCTGTGTCGGCAAAGCGGTCACGGCCGTAGTTATCATCAGCACCGCCGCCAGAGCCGCGCTGGCCAGCTTTTTCAAACTTCCTCTTTTCACATTCATTTCCTCCTGAATTTTTTGCTCCTTGTGCTTTACAAGACTTTTTGGCAGGATTCACACATCCCCGCCCAGATTTTCTTTGCAATTTGTTTTTTCAGACCACCTCCTCAGGATATTCATTATCTTATTTGAAACCTGTTTCCAGCCGCCTGCACTGTGCACAGTTTTATCCGGGATCATCCTCCCGAACTGAGCGCCGTTTGCGCAACCGGTTATTCTGCTATAGTCAGTATAACTGTGCTCTTATTCATTGTCAACCTTATTTTTGTCATTTTCCACAGTTTCCGCTCAGTAATATACTACTTTTCCGCTTTGTTTTCCCCATCCCTTCCTTCTGTTTTTGTGCATTTTGTATATATCATTTTCACTTCAAATATCCTCCCTTTCGTATATATTTCTGACTTTTTTAATATGCCCGAAAACAGTATACCCTCCTTCCGTTCCGAATTTGCAGCTTTTTCATTTATTTTTGTAAGATATTATAGAACTTAATTTAAAAATTCTGACTTTTCACCATACTTATATCTTGTCCACGCAAGTAAAACCTGCCGGATATTTTTATACAAATTACACAAAACAGCCCTACTTGCATTTTTTTCTCTTTTGGTTATACTTTATATCAGATCAGAAAAAATTGTATCCAGGAGGAACCCAAAATGAAAAAAGAATCTTTAAATGTAAACGGCGCTCCGGCGGCAGTAGGCCCTTACTCTCATGCAGTAAAGGCAAACGGTTTTATCTATGTATCCGGACAGCTCGGACTGAATCCGGCCACCGGCACTCTGGCTGACGGCGTGGAAGCCCAGACCCGTCAGAGTCTTGAAAATATAAAGACCATTCTGGAGGGTTGCGGTTCTGATCTGCGTCATGTAATAAAAACCGGCATTTTTCTGGACAACATGGATGACTTTGCTGCGGTTAACGCCATTTATGGAGAATATTTTGCAGAAGACCTTCCTGCCCGTTCCTGCGTAGAAGTCGCCAGACTTCCCAAAGACGGTCTGGTAGAAATTGAAGTCATTGCCGCAGAGAAATAAAATGCAGCAAAAAAGCCGTGTTATGTGATTCAGCTCAACAGCTTCACATAACACGGCTTTTATCTGTCTGTATTAATTGTTATCCGCAGGATTTTCTATTTCCTGCACCTGAGGAACATCTACATCACTTTCCGTTGTATCCGGCATACCTTCCCCGTCCTGCGTAATTCCCGCGGAACCTTCTCTGATCCAGAAAGTCACCTGATCGGAACTGCGGAAAATCGTGTTGCTGGATCCTACCTGGCAGACCGTCACGGCGGCGCCGTCCGGAATATCCCCTGCTGCTGCCCGCAGCTCTGTTCCCGAAATATACTCGGTATTGATCTGTGCATCATTCACATAAATCTTGCTCCAGGGCGTAAAGTTCTCTCCTGTAATTACAAGCTCTGTCTGATCCTCACTGTAATCAATAGAACTGATGATCACATCCTCCGTTCCCATTACCAGATCGGAAGCAGGATATCTGTCCTCACCGTCATAGGTGAACCGGTCTCCATAAAGGAGATCATACTGCAGCAATTCCAGATTCGGCAGGTAACTGTCCGAATTCACAGTTCCATTCTTCATGGCCGACTGATGATAGCTGAAAATTGTTCCTTCATGAATTCCCAGCTGATCCATCATATAAGCCATCAGCTGATAAGAAGTAAGATCCTGATCCTCCATATCCAGACCGAAATTATTCCATGTCGCATAGGTAGTCTGGAAAATACTTCCATTGTTCATGTCACTGTCTTCCAGTCCCATTGTGGGCAGATGGTCGCCATAAAGAACCAGAAGCGTCTTCTCGTCCCTGGAATTCAGTTCATTCACCAGATCACCGATAAACTGATCCACTTCATGCAACTCGTTGATATAATACTCCCACTGATAATTCTCTTCCTCGGTTTCTCCGCCGGTCACTTCAATGGCCGGATCCTCAAATACCTCGTAGGTCGGATAACTGCCATGACTCTGAACAGTAATCGTGTAAATAAAATCGGACTGATTCTCGGTGGAATCCAGAATCTTACCGGTCTCCTCCACCAGAATATCATCCGTGGGCCAGGACTCGATCTCATTATACTCTGTAATGTTCATCAGCTCTTTACTGGTAAAACTGTCAAATCCCATCTGAGAAAAAACATCTGCGCGGCTGTAGAAATTGCCGCCATTATTATGTAATGCGTGCGTGCTGTAGCCAACCTGCTTCAGATCGCTTGCCGCACTCTCACAGGATGTCTCTTTCATAATTGTCTTATAGGGATACTCTCCCAGACCGAAGTACTGGATCCCCATACCGGTGAGAACTTCAAACTCCGTATTGGCCGTTCCAGCGCCTACCACCGGTACAGTCAGATAGCCGGATGAGTAATTCTCCATCAGACTGCGGAAGTTTGGAATGGGATCCTGGGAATATTCCAGGAAATTCAGCTCATAAGGATCAATAAATGATTCCAGCTGAACAAAAATAATGTTCGGCAGATCCTCCGTATTCGCTGTGGTCTCCCCCACATCCACGGAGGCATTGATCGCATCTATCGTCTCCTCCGAATAATCATTCGGCCGCTGCATTCCGGTGTCCACCACACTGGAAGCAAAGCTGTATACAAATCCATACTCCTCATATCCCTGCGCCAGATTTCCGAAATAACCCGACAGAATATCAGAATTAATTGCCGCCTTCGTCACAAAAGGAATACTTGCCACACAGGCCGCAAGACCGACCGCATTCCGAAGTCTGTGTACCTTTCCTGCAAACTTGGGGCCTTTTATTACCATCAGCACCACAAAAAAAATCACAGCTGCCAGAGCAACAACCGCAACAATCTCTGCCGCCAGACTCAGGTACTTGCTGTTTTTCATATCCAGCAGATCCCCTACCAGCTTCAGGTCCGTAAAATTAAAGGGCGTCACCCGGTTCGCCAGGACACAGCCGTTGATCACTCCCAGAAGCACCCAGAACACCGTAATAATGATGCGGACCACCGCCCGGCGTTTAAACAGGTATACGATCAGAAGACTGGCCCAGATCAAAAACACATTGTATAAAAAGGTCAGCGGGGTGCCGAAAGAAAAGCTCAGAGCAGATGTCAGGGAGTGGCGGGACATCCATTCTATCGCAATGACCAGTATACACGCCAGCAAAGCATGAAAAAGAAGAGAATACTTGTTTAAAAACTTCACCTTGGGATTTTCAGCCCATTCTGCTGTATTAAATCTGTCGAAAACAGAAAACAGCTTTCTCTTTTTTCTGACTCTCTCCGACTCCTGACCTTCTCCCGATTTTTTAAATAATTTTCCAGATAATTTCATACAAAGTTCCTCCATCCGGCTGCGCATCCGGTATATTTGTCCGAGGACAGAAGCGCCGGATATTGTTTATGACAAAGACTCTGAATTGTTACAAATTATTTACATGATGCTGGAAATATTAGACCTAATTTTTCTAAAAGTCAATACATTATTTCTTAATTTTTTGTGAATCCTTAAGCTGTGTTCCGCAGTCTGACCGGCTTTGCATATAAAAGCAGAAACGGCTGCCAGCCGCAGCTTAACAGCTGTGTTCTGCCATCATGCGGACAGCTTCTACCGCCGTAATAATCGCGGCTTCCGTGTCATGTACTACCGGATTATCCAGCTGAAGCTTCTCCCTTTCCTGATTCGCAACAACCAGGAACACAGATCCGATCCTCACATGAAGATAGGACGCAGCCACAAAAAGCGCCGCAGACTCCATCTCTGATGCCAGACAGCCCAGACGCTTCCAGGCTTCCCATTTGCTGCACAATTCATAACTGACCGGCATCAGTTCCGGCTCATGCTGTCCGTAAAAAGAATCCTTGCACTGGACGATCCCCAGATGGTATGGATAACCTTTGCGCTCAGACGCCTCTTTCAGCGCCCCGGCAATTTCAAAATCCGCCACTGCCGGGAACTCAATGGGCGCATACTCTCTGCTGGTTCCCTCCATACGGACAGCGCCGGTCGCAATTACCAGATCACCGCTTTTTATCTCCGGCTGCATTCCGCCGCAGGTGCCTACCCGGATAAACGTATCCGCGCCGCAGCGCACCAGTTCCTCCAGCGCAATCGCCGCGGAGGGACCGCCGATCCCCGTCGAAGTTACACTGACCTTTTCCCCATTCAGAAACCCTGTATAAGTTGTAAACTCCCTTCGATCCGCGATCAATTCCGCATTGTCAAAATGAGCCGCGATCTTCGCACACCGCTTCGGATCTCCCGGCAGGATAACATACTTTCCGACATCTTCCTTTCTGATCCCCAGATGGTACTGCACACCATTTTCCGAATACTTCATATATCTGCCCTCTCTTTCTGTCTCAATCAGAAAAAAACGCCCTCGCGTTTTCAGATTTTCTCCAGCGGATTGGAAACTACCAGTTCAAAGACACCGTCGGCATTCTCCAATAACAGAATATAATCCTCCACTGCCGCATACTCCTTTATATATCCTTTGATCGTCTCCAGCGGATTTTCCGCACTGAACGCAAGTCCCTCGCCTGCAATATATGCCAGATATCCGGTTTCATGGTTCGTGATCAGATAGGCCGTTACCTGTGCCTGCCCATTCGTTTCAAACATAATCTTCTGCAGATATTCTGCTGCAAACTGCTGTGCCTGCTGCAGAGACATCCCTGTTTCTCCCTCATAATCCGTCACTGCATTATAGGACGCTGCCAGTCCAAGCTCCTCAAGATACGTTTTTGCCTGTGATTCTGTCATAATTCATTCCTCCGTTTCTTCCGGCAAACATATAACCATATTTATTGACCCCGAAAACAACTCGCCAAATAGTCTGATATTACGCGCACTGGGCCAGATAACTATTCACACCAGTGCCCATATTATACCACTGTAATTCGGAAAATGGGAAATAAATAACCGCGGATTGACTTGTTTTTTTTGAAGTTGTATAATATTAACACAAATTAGTTTTGACTATTTCAAAATATGTTTAAAGGAGACTCTGATCATGATTGCAACCATTATTATTGTCATTGTTATTGCAGTTATTCTCACTGCCACAATTATCTCTTACCGCAGAAAGCTGACGCAGGGCTGCTGCGGTGCAGGCGGCGATTCTGTTGAAAAAATCAGCACAGCAGATAAAAATCCCACAGATTATCCTTTTCAGTACATCATCTCGATCGAAGGCATGACCTGCAAAAACTGTGCGGCAAGAATCGAAAACAAATTCAACCAGACGGAAAATTATCTGGCAAAAGTCAATCTGCATAAACATTCGGCTCTTATCCGCTCGAAAACGGATGTCACTGACGGCGATCTGAAATCCATCACAGCAAAAGCCGGATATCATATTACATCCATTCAGAGGTTCTGAATTCTGCTGATTTTCACAGAAAACACCGTTTCCTGTGAAACGAAAAGTATCAGGCGGGGAAACTTTCAAAAATCAGTTTCTCCCGCCTGCATAATCCAGAAATTCTATATTATACTTTCTTCCCGATCAGATATCGGAACTCATTCATGACAGCCTCCGCAGCCATTACAGCCGCCGCTGCAATGAGAGCACCCGCCGCTGCAGCTGATCTTTCCTTTATGGTGAATCTTATCATCAATGAGATACCACACGGCCAGACCCACGCCGCCAAATACAATAACTGCCGCAATTACTGTTGCCATGATATCATTCCTTTCCATACACAGTCTATATCCGGGTATACCTGGCAGATTTCTCTATATTCCGTTCTTCTGCCGTTTCCGATATTACTATTATATCCTATCTTTTTCTTCTGTACCAGCCCCAAAATCTTACGCAGTTACCTTACTGCCCATATTTTCTCCATACCGATTTCTGCGGAACAGCATATAGAGGAAACCAATCAGGGCAATAACTGCAACCACAACTCCAACCGGATGGGGATTCCCTGAAATCGCGCTTCCCAGCTGATACACAACCATGGAAACCACCCATGCCAGACTGCACTGATAACCAATTGCAGCCCAGAACCATCTGGTATTATTCATCTCCCGCTTAATTGCGCCCATGGCCGCAAAGCAGGGAGCACACAACAGGTTGAAGATCATGAAGCTGTATGCAGCCAGGGGTGTGTACGCAGCCTGAAGAGCAGTCCAGACTTCCGCGCCATTCTCCGATACTTCCGAGAATCCACCATAAAGAACACCAAAGGTACTTACTACATTCTCTTTTGCAATCAGACCGGTAACCGTTGCTACTGTCGCTCTCCAGTCTCCGAAGCCGTTTGGACGGAAAATAATGCACACTGCGTTGCCGATGGCAGCAAGGATAGACTGATCTGAACTCTCAACCATACCGAATCCATCAGCAGTCATGCCGAATCCCTGCAGGAACCACAGTAATACTGCGGAAGCAAGAATGATGGTGCCGGCACGTTTAATAAAGGACCAGCCGCGCTCCCAGGTGGGCCGGAGAATTGATCCGATGGTTGGAACGTGATAAGCCGGAAGTTCCATAACAAAGGGAGACGCCTCACCGGCAAAAGGTTTTGTCTTTTTTAACATAATACCGGAGCAAACGATCGCCGCAATTCCAATAAAATAAGCAGATACAGATACCAAAGCCTGATGGGAGGGAAACATCGCTCCCGCGATCAGAGCGATGATCGGCATCTTCGCACCGCAGGGCATAAAGGTTGTTGTCATAACAGTCATGCGGCGGTCTCTCTCATTCTCAATCGTACGGGAAGCCATAACGCCGGGAACGCCGCATCCAACACCGATCAACATCGGGATAAAGGACTTTCCGGAAAGACCAAATCTGCGGAACACACGGTCAAGCACGAACGCCACACGAGCCATATATCCGATCTGCTCCAGCAGAGACAGCATCAGGAACAAAAGCAGCATCTGGGGCACAAAACCGAGCACAGCGCCAACGCCGCCGACAATACCATCATTGATCAGTCCCGACAGCCAGGGGGCCACGCCTGCATTGTCCAGAGCAGTTCCCAGATTTCCACAGATCCACTCTCCAAAAAGCGTATCATTAGTGAATCCTGTCAGCCAGTCACCAAGAGATCTCATTGCCACCCAGAATACCAGGAACATAACTCCCGCGAAAATCGGAAGTCCCAGAATACGATTGGTTACAATACGGTCAATTTTATCCGAAATTGTCAGATCATGAAGCGCCGCCTTTTTGTGTACGGTGTTATCACAAAGTCTGCTGATATATGCATATCTCTGGTTGGTGATAATACTTTCCGCATCATCATCCAGCTCTTTCTCACACTCTGCAATGTGCTCCTCAATATGCTCCATCAGGTCAGCCGGGAAATTCAGCTCCTCCTGGATCCTGGAATCACGCTCAAACAGCTTCATGGCATACCAGCGAAGATTCTCCTTCGACACTTTTGTCTCAATGGACTCTTCAATATGGGCGATGGCATGCTCCACGCTTCCCGTAAATACATGCAGCGGCTCTTTAAACTTACCGGACTTTGCAGCCGCTACAGCTTTCTCAGCAGCTTCAAATCCGCCCTCACCTTTCAGGGCGCTGATTTCAACCACATCACATCCAAGCTGTTCCCCGATCTTCTTTACATCAATCTTATCGCCGTTTTTGCGGACGATATCCATCATGTTGACAGCAATTACAGTGGGGATTCCCAGCTCCATCAGCTGTGTGGTCAGATAAAGGTTACGCTCAAAATTAGTTCCGTCTACAATATTCAGAATCGCGTCCGGACGCTCATTTACCAGATATGTACGGGACACTACTTCCTCCAGCGTGTAAGGCGAAAGGGAATAAATACCAGGAAGATCCTGGATAATCACCTCGCCCTTATGGCCTTTCAGTTTTCCCTCTTTCTTCTCTACGGTTACGCCCGGCCAGTTGCCAACATACTGCGCGCTTCCCGTGAGCTGGTTAAATAATGTCGTTTTACCACAGTTGGGATTTCCCGCAAGTGCAATTTTAATGCTCATCTCAATCTCCTTTCCACTGCCCTCCGGAGGGGCATTTTTCTTTTTGCCGCGAATTTATACATCATAACTCTTATTTGCTTTAAAAAAACTTTTATTAGTCGTGAATAACCATAGGCAAAAAAAATAATTTCCTTTATTCCATGATTTCAATCATCTCGGCATCAGCTTTGCGGATACTCAGCTCATACCCTCGTACATTTAATTCAATAGGATCCCCAAGAGGCGCCACTTTTCTGATCTTGACCTCTACACCTTTGGTAATTCCCATATCCATAATACGACGTTTCACCGGTCCTTCACCATGCAGACGTTTTACAACCGCCACGCCGTTCACCGGCACATCTTTCAGTGTTTTCATAGTCTCTCCCTTCCTCTGACTTAAACCTGCTTCCAATTCTTCATATACTCCGGAGAATTCTGTTTACTGCATCAGACCATAATGCGATTTGCCATTGTCCTGTCAAGCGCGATTCGGCTGTCTTTTACCTGGACAATCAGATTTCCGCCAACTTCACTTACGACCTTGACAGCTTCTTCCACCACCAGTCCCAGCTCTGCCAGATGCTGGCGAATCTCATCCTTTCCTGTAATCTTTTTGATCACAACTATCTCTCCCGCTTTTGTCATCGATAAAGGCATCATAAACACTTCCTCCCAAGTCTTCCATCAGCATAGCAGTTTTGCCACACTATATTTTGTTAGATATTTCTAACCACTTGACATCTGTGAGTTTACCACTGCTAACCAGTGATGTCAATCCCTTTTGGGAAACTTTCTCAAAAAAGATCCGGAATTATATCCCGGATCTTACCTCGTTTGATGCTTTCTTCTTTCTTAAAATTAACAGCCCAGCCACCATCAGCACCGCAAAAGCGGTTCCAAACAGGAATCCTGCCTGAAGATCGTCCCCCATCCGGGAAGAAATCGCTCCCACAATTGCAGGACCGGCCCCGCAGCCCACGTCACCCGCCAGAGCCAGCATACCGAACAAAGCCGTTCCTCCCCTGGGAAGCATCCGCGCAGCATGCGTAAAGGTTCCCGGCCACATGACACCGGTAGAAAATCCCGCCACAGAACACGCAATCAGTGCGACAGCCGGAACCGAAACCAATCCCAGTACCAGATAACATCCCGCGCACAAAACGGCACAGAACATCATAAATCCCCAGAGATATTTATCATTGCCCCGTTTCCCGTACCAGGTCCGCTCTGCGCCTTTCAGAGCGGCAAACAGACAGGGTCCGAGAAGATCCCCGACTGCCTTTGTTACATGCAGTCCCTCCTCTGCAAAATTGGACGCCCACTGGGCGATGCCCATCTCGCAGGAGCCTGCACAAAACATAAACAGAATCATCAGCCAGAAGGATCCGTTCCCGGCCAGATCCTTAAAGGTCATCCTTTCCTCTTCTGCCACCAGCTCGAACATGGGAACCAGCAAGAAATAAATGGCGTTAATCAGCGGAAGCACGGCCCAGATACAGGCCAATACCCGCCAGTTTTCAATTCCCGCCGCCCTAAAAAAAGCCGTGGAACCAAGAATCACGATCACACTGCCCCAACAGTAGAAAGAATGCAGCATACTCACAGCTTTATCTTTTCTTTCAATCGGACAGGCCTGTACAATCGGTGTCAGCAGTACTTCTGTCAGACCGCCGCCGCATCCATATATAACTACGGCAGTCACAAGTCCGGCATAAGGATTCGCAAACAGATCCGGCAGAAAAGCCAGCCCCGCAATACCTATGGCAATCAGGATCTGCGCCGTCACCACACATCTGCGGTATCCGATCTTATCCGCGAAACCGGACGCCAGAAAATCCAGCACGATCTGCGCCACAAAATTCACAGCAATCAGAAATGATATCTGAGCCAGTGATACTTCATATGTATTTTGAAATGTTACAAACAACAGCGGCGCAAACGTATTCACCATAGACTGTATAACATAGCCCAGAGAAGAAGCCCGCACCGTATGTTTTGTATCTGTCAGCCGTCTCATTTTCCATCCCCTCTTTCACGCTGAAAGGGAGTCACTGCGTCTCCGCCAATGACTCCACCCTTACATTTATTTTTTTCTCACAAAATGACCTGATTTTCCGCCATCCTTCTCGATCAGCATAATATCCCGGATCACCATAGCCCGGTCCACTGCCTTACACATGTCATAGATAGTCAGAAGCGCAGCGGCCACTGCATTCAGCGCCTCCATCTCAATTCCTGTCTTTCCGGTAGTCTTTACTGAGGCTACAGCCTCAATCTCGGATGTCCCGGGATAAATCTCGAAATGAATATCCACTCCGGTAAGCAGAAGGGGATGACACATGGGAATTGTCTCCCAGGTCTTTTTTGCGGCCATGATCCCGGCCACCTGCGCCACCGCCAGTACATCGCCCTTTTTTATCTTCTGTCCGGTAATCATTTCCAGAGTCTCCGGCTCCATCTGAATCCGTCCGGACGCTACGCCGATCCGCTCCGTATCCGCCTTGCCGGAAACATCAACCATCTTCGCCCGGCCCTGATCATTAATATGTGTTAATTCTGACATATTCTGCCTCCTGTCATCTGTGGATTTATAATATAAACGTAAATCCACGCTCTCTGTTCTTTATTATATAGGACAGGCAGTAATTTTGTCATTCAAAATCGGCATAAATTAATCCTATTTATCTTACATTATGCGAACAGAATCTGTCATATCATGCATAATCGTTGATTTTCCGGGAGCCTTTTTATATAATAATAAAAATCTATTTGAAAAGAGGAACCACCATGCACTATGAGGGAATGATCTACCGTCCTCCCAGTGAGGCTTACAGTCTGATTCTGCAGGTAACCGCAGGATGCGCCCACAATAAATGCACCTTCTGCGGTATGTACAAAGACAAGCAGTTTCATCTGAAATCTCTGCAAACCATCGAAGAGGATCTGCAGGAAGCCCGGCATTTCTACGGCAGCCGGGTGGATCGGATTTTTCTTGCCGACGGCGATGCCCTGGTTCTTTCCACGGAAAAACTGATGAAAATTCTGACACTGTGCCGGAAATATTTTCCGGACGTAAAGCGAATCGCCTCATATGGCCGGGCGGGAGATATTCTGCGAAAAACAGACCGGGATCTGGCTGTACTGAGGGAAATGGGGCTGGGCATTGTGTACCTGGGAGCAGAATCCGGCAGCGAGACCATTTTAAAGCACATCCGGAAAAACGTTACAACGGAAGAACTGATTCAGGCTGCCTGGAAACTGGAAACTGCCCGGATCGCCTCCAGTGTCACATTAATTTCCGGCCTGGGCGGCCAGGAATTTCTGGAAGAACATGCTCTGAAATCCGCCGACCTGATCTCGGTCATGAAGCCGGATTATCTGGGATTTCTGACGCTGATGCTGGAACCCGGAACTCCCATGAAAGAGGAGGTCGCATCCGGACAGATGAAACTTCTGACGCCGCCGCAGGTCGTAGAGGAAATGGAGCTGTTCCTGCAGCATGTGGATTCTGACGGAACCGTATTCCGCTCGAATCACGCCTCTAATTACATTTCCCTGCGGGGAACCCTGAACAAAGATATTCCCCTTATGCTCAGTCAGCTGCGGCGGGCAAAAGAAAATGACATATTCCGGACAGAAATAATGCGGAGGCTGTAAGCCTCCGCATATATTTTTCCCTATCTGCAGGACAGAATCTCTTTTTCATGGTAGGAAATCGTCACCTGATCTCCCGGATTCAGAAGCAGCATTTCCTCATGATCCGCGGCCTTTGCCCGGTAAATCTCCTGAGCGTCCGTAATCAGATACAGATACGTGTTGCCGTCTATATCAATATATTTGATATCCGCAATTACCACCGTGCTTTCCCCGGTAGGTTCCAGAGCCTCCTCCTGTTCCGGAGGTCTATCTGTGTCATCTGCTTCTGCTCCGTCTCCGCTTCCGCCGGAGCTTCCGATCAGCTCACGGTACTGCTCAATACACTCCTCCTGCCCCGGAGCTGTGGCCACCAGATTGTACTGCTCCACATTGACTGCCGCGTACAGCTTTACCAGACCGCTGTCATCTTTCAGCACCATAATATAAGTGGGTTCTCCATCCACATTAATCAGAGATGGGAAGCTGGCCTGATATCCGGTTTCCTGCACTTCTCCTTCGGCTGCCGCCATGGCGGATTTTTCATCTGCTCCGGCAATTTCATAATAGTGAGTCTCACCAGTCCTCTCATTTCCGAGAATAAAACCGATATTGGAACTGTCACCATTCACAGATGTGATACCCGTGTAAATCCAGATATCCCCGTCTTTGGAAACATATCCGTAATCGGCAGCCGGCACATTATCCTCGCCTTCCTCCTCTTCTTCATCGGAAGAATTGTAGGTAGTTACCCGCTTACAGCCTTTCTTGCCAAAAATACTGTTAATAAAACCGTTCTCCAGGGTTCCATGCCAGTTGTACTGAGCGCAGATCAGATCCCCGTCATAAACCACATCCACCCAGATGGGAACCTCCGCCAGATCATAATACTGAATATCGCCATTTACCGGATTCAGAATCACAGCGCCTTTTACTGTATTTCCGCCAAACAGAGATATGGTTTTTTCATAAACACTGGCGATATAAAAAGGATTTCCCTCCTCATCAATCTCAAAGTGAAGATTTCCCAAAATCTCTGTCGGGAAATGCTTCCAGATATATCTTCCCGCATCCTGCCGCAGATACGCGGACGGCACATAAATCATCCCTTCGCTGCACTCCTGATAGGATGCCGACATGGAAACCGGGTCTACCGAAACGTATCCCGGAACGCCGTTCCCGCGATTATTTCTCCACTTGAAAAACCCGGCATAATCAAGAGCCGCCACCTTCAGGGGTCTGCCCTCTGAGTCGATCTGTATATAATCACTGGATACGTTGTACTGGCTGACTACGCCGGAAAGAGATCCGATTTCCCGGTCCCCCAGCATCTGCGCCGACTGAGTATCCATCAATGCAATGG
>CAMLYL010000002.1 GCA_946491665.1 uncultured Lachnospiraceae bacterium
ATTCCTGGTATTATACTCTTGGGAAAGCTTATGCCATGTCGGCCAATTATACATTCCGGGAGAGGCTGAAATCTGCCGAGGGAAAGGTGGTTGAAGTAAAGGAAACTCCGAAGGGATATTATGTTATCGTGGAGTTTGACGAGTAGGAGTCTGCGGAAAATGTGCAGACGGGAAATTTACGGCAGGGAGAACAGGATATGAGTGTAGTTGTGACCAGTGTGTTTCTTTTGTTCGCACTGATTTTTCTTGGTTTTTTTATCGGAAAACGCAAAATTGTACGTCAGGAAAGTATTCCGGATCTTTCAAATCTGGTGCTGAAGGTTACGATGCCGGTGACTGTTTTCTGTTCCATTATTGATCAGAGGGACGGGAGCGGGATCGGAGGATCTCTGGGACAGATCTTTGTGGGGATTCTGCTGATGCATCTTTTTTCAGCAGTCATTATTTTCCTGCTTGTGAAAGTTCTGCGTGTGCCGGAAGAGGAGCACGGCGTCTGGATCTTCACCTGTGTGTTTTCCAACAACGGATTTATGGGGCTTCCGCTTGCGCTGTCCGTGTTTGGCAGCGAGGGAATGTTTATTATGGCGCTGGGGAATGTAATCACCAACCTGCTCATTTTTTCCGTGGGCATCCGGCTGCTGACCTGGCGTTATCCCATGAAGGATAAGCTCAGTTTCCGGAAAATGTTTGTCAATAATATCAATATTGCGGTAGTTCTGGGATTTGTTTTTCTGCTTCTGCACATTCCGGTTCCGGATGTGCTGGATCAGCTTCTGAGCTATCTTTCCAATATTACCAGCGGTTTATCTATGCTGGTGGTGGGACTGTCTCTGTCCCGGCTGCCTTTCCGGGAAGTTTTCCGGGAGAAAAAAATATTTCTTCTTCCGGTGCTCCGGCTGCTGGTGGTGCCTCTGCTGGTGATCGGAGGGTTGCGTGTGCTCCCCTTTGAGGTGGATCCCATGGTCTGCAACATTCTGATTCTGACGTCCGCCCTTCCCGCGGCATCCTCCCAGTCCATGATCACTGAGCAGTATCATACCAATACATCAGCGGCCGCCAGGGCGGTGTTTGTGACAACGCTGTTCAGCGTGATTACTGTGCCGCTTATGATGGCGGTGGGGCTGAAGTGACAGGCAGCTGTGCGCCAGCACAATTTTATAAAAAAAAGTAGATTTCTCGAAACTTAGAATGTATAATAAAAGCTGTTTTTTTATCAGATGTGGGAAGACTCCCGCGTCAAGACCCGTGAGCGGGTCTTGAATTTGCAGGAGAGTTTTCTGATGATTTCTGTACAGTCAGATCGGAGTTCTTGAACAGGAGGAATAGTTTATGGCAGTAAAATACGTTTTTGTTACCGGCGGAGTCGTATCCGGACTGGGAAAAGGGATCACTGCGGCATCACTGGGCCGTCTTCTGAAAGCCCGGGGATACAAGGTGACCATGCAGAAGTTTGATCCGTATATTAATATCGATCCGGGAACCATGAACCCGATTCAGCATGGAGAGGTATTTGTTACGGATGACGGAGCGGAGACGGATCTTGATCTGGGACATTATGAGCGTTTTATTGATGAAAGTCTGAGCAAGCGCTCCAATGTGACTACGGGAAAGGTTTACTGGTCCGTGCTGCAGAAGGAGCGGCGCGGTGACTACGGCGGCGGTACTGTTCAGGTGATTCCTCATATTACAAATGAGATAAAAAGTCGTTTTTATCGGGATTATACTACGGATGAGACGCAGATTGCGATTATTGAGGTGGGAGGAACTGCCGGAGATATTGAGTCGCAGCCTTTTCTGGAGGCCATCCGGCAGTTTCAGCATGAGGTGGGGCGTGAAAACGCGATTCTGATTCATGTAACACTGGTGCCTTATCTGCACGCGTCCGGAGAACTGAAGACGAAACCTACTCAGGCCAGCGTAAAGGAACTGCAGGGAATGGGTATTCAGCCGGATATTATTGTATGCCGGACCGAGCATGAGCTGGATAACAGCATCCGGGACAAGATTGCCCTGTTCTGCAATGTTCCCCGGAGCCGGGTTCTGCAGAATCTGGATGTGGAATATCTGTATGAAGCGCCTCTTGCAATGGAGAAAGAGCGGTTGGCTCAGGTTGCCTGCGAGTGCCTGCAGCTGGAGTGCCCGGAGCCGGATCTGACAGACTGGATCAATATGGTTGATGCTCTGAGAAATCCCACGAAGGAAGTAGAGATTGCGCTGGTGGGAAAATATACGCAGCTGCATGACGCATACATTTCTGTAGTAGAAGCTTTAAAGCACGGCGGAATTGCCTGGCATGCCACGGTAAATATCCGCTGGGTGGATTCTGAACTGGTGAGTGAAGAAAATGCAGATGAAATTCTGAATGGAGTTCAGGGAATTCTGGTACCCGGAGGCTTCGGTGACCGGGGTATTGACGGAATGATTGCCGCCATCCGTTATGCCAGAGAGAATCAGATACCTTATCTGGGCCTCTGCCTGGGAATGCAGCTTGCTATTGTAGAGTTTGCCCGCAATGTCTGCGGTCTGGAAGGCGCGCACAGCATAGAACTGGATCCTGCCACGAATTATCCTGTAATTGCTCTGATGCCGGATCAGAATGGGGTGGAAGATATCGGAGGAACGCTTCGTCTGGGATCCTGCCCCTGTATCCTGGATAAGGAGAGCAGAGCATATGCCGTATATGGGCAGGAGGTGATTCATGAGCGCCACCGCCACCGGTATGAGGTTAACAATGATTACCGTGCGGCTCTGACAGAGCATGGCATGAAGCTGTGCGGTCTGTCTCCGGACGGGCGGATTGTGGAAATGGTGGAGCTTCCGGAGCACCCCTGTTTTATTGCCACTCAGGCTCACCCGGAGTTTAAGTCAAGACCAAACCGTCCCCATCCGCTGTTCGGTAATTTTGTCCGTGCGGCTCTGGAGTATCGCGAATATTAAATCAGATGTCCGCATTGCCTGTTTTACAGGAAGTGCGGACATCTTTCATCTGACAGGAAACTTTGTTTCCTGTCAGATGAAAAAGCTCCGCGGGTATGCGCAGGGATTCGGTAAGGAAGATGTCAGCTAAAGCTGATCCGAATCCTGCGCCAAGACCCGTGAGCGGGTCTTGAATTCAGGGAGCAGGGCTGAGGCGCTTCCGTTTTGTCGGATTTCATAGAAACTTTATAAAAAATCAGCAAAAGTTCACGTTTACAATATTGATTTCTTCGCAAAATATCAATATAATAATACGATGTATGAAAGAGTTCGGCTGCAGACGGGCGGGGGTAACCGGAACTGCGGTTATGTGACAGGGGAAACTTAGAGAAAGGACTGCACAGGGCGTGCAGGATTAAGAATTATTTTTATGGATGAACACAGACCGGACAACGGTGGAAATAATAACAATAATAAAAAGAACGGAAGAAACGGGCAGAGTATTCTATGGATGGTTCTGATTACTCTGATAGTTCTGCTTATGGTAACCTCACTGACGAACCGCGTCAGCAGTCTGACCAATCAGGAAATTACTTATACGGAATTTACGGATATGGTAAGAAACGGTGAGGTGGAGAGCGTTGTCTTTACCTCCGGACAGATTCAGATTACGCCGAAGGAAGATGACAATGCGCTGTATCAGACGACATATCATACGGTGAATCTGGGGGATGAGAGACTGTATTCGCTTCTGGATCAGTATGATGTGGAGTATACCGGAAGAAGCAACAGTACCTCCAATGTGATCTGGCAGATTCTGAGTATCATTATACCGATTGCGCTGATCTGGGGGGTCTTTGCCTTTGCCATGAGGCGTATGGGCAGCGGAGGCGGCATCATGGGCGTCGGCAAGTCTACGGCCAAGATGTATGTGGAGAAGAGTACGGGAGTGTCTTTCCGTGATGTGGCCGGACAGGATGAGGCAAAGGAGACATTGCAGGAGATGGTGGATTTCCTGAACAATCCGAAGAAATATACGGATATCGGCGCCAAGCTTCCGAAAGGCGCTCTGCTGGTGGGACCGCCCGGTACTGGTAAGACACTGCTTGCCAAGGCCGTTGCGGGAGAGGCGGGAGTACCGTTCTTTTCGCTGGCCGGTTCTGATTTTGTGGAAATGTTCGTGGGTGTGGGCGCGTCCCGTGTCCGTGATTTGTTTAAGGAAGCGCAGAAGTCCGCTCCGTGCATTATCTTTATTGATGAGGTGGATGCCATCGGAAAGAGCCGTGACAGTCATTACGGCGGCGGAAACGATGAGCGTGAGCAGACACTGAATCAGCTCCTTGCCGAGATGGATGGTTTTGACAGCTCCAAGGGCGTGCTGATTCTGGCGGCCACCAACCGGCCGGAGGTGCTGGATAAGGCTCTGCTTCGTCCGGGACGTTTTGACCGCCGCGTGATTGTGGATAAGCCGGATCTCAAGGGGCGTGTTGAAACTCTGAAGGTGCATTCCAAAAATGTGCTGATGGATGATTCTGTGGATCTGGAAGCTATCGCTCTTGCCACGGCAGGATGTGTGGGATCTGATCTGGCCAATATGATTAATGAGGCTGCGATTAATGCGGTCAAGCACGGCAGAAAATATGTAAACCAGGCAGATCTGTTCGAGTCCGTTGAGGTGGTGATTGCCGGTAAGGAGAAGAAGGACCGTATTATGAGTCCCAAGGAAAAACGGCTGGTTGCCTACCATGAGGTTGGCCATGCACTGGTCAGCGCTCTGCAGAAGGATTCCGAGCCGGTGCAGAAGATTACGATCGTGCCCAGAACGATGGGAGCTCTGGGATATACTCTGCAGACTCCGGAGGAGGAGAAGTATCTGGAGACCAAGGCAGAGCTGGAAGCGCGTCTGGTAACCTATATGGGAGGACGCGCTGCGGAGGAGATCAAGTGTGACTCCGTGACGACGGGAGCAGCCAATGATATAGAAATGGCGACCAAGATTGCCAGAGCTATGGTAACCCGGCTGGGTATGTCTGATGAGTTCGGACTGATGGCGATGGAGACGGTTGAAAGCCAGTATCTGGACGGAAGAGCTATGTCTACTGTCGCGGAGACAACGGTTGCCAAAGTGGATGAGGTGGTAAAGCAGATGCTGGAGAAAGCATACAGTACTGCGAAGGAAATGCTTTATGCCAACATCGATATTCTGGAGGGCATTGCGGATTATCTGTATGAGCATGAGACTATCTCCGGAAAAGAGTTTATGAATATTTTTAATGAGATGAGAGCTGCTCATGAGCCCATCGATGTAGAGGGAACAGTCAGTGATGCAGCGGATTTTCCGGAGGATGCGGCGCCGGATGAAGCTTTCGAAGAATAAGATTGGGATTGGCATATGTTTGATATTCAGGAAGAGTTAAAGAAGCTGCCGGATCATCCGGGGGTTTATCTGATGCATGACGCCCGGGATGTGATTATATATATCGGCAAAGCGGTGAGTTTAAGAAACCGTGTGCGCCAGTATTTTCAATCCAGCAGGAACAAAGGTCCCAAGATTGAGAAGATGGTGACGCACATTGCCCGATTTGAATATATTCTGACTGATTCTGAGCTTGAGGCTCTCGTCCTGGAATGCAATCTGATTAAAGAGCATCGACCGAAATATAATACGATGCTGAAGGATGACAAGACATATCCGTACATTAAGGTGACTCTGGGAGAAGCATATCCCAGAGTCCTCTTTTCGCGTCAGATGAAAAAGGATAAGTCGCGTTATTATGGTCCGTATACAAGCGCGGGAGCAGTGAAGGATACCATCGAACTGATCCGGAAGCTGTACCGGCTTCGTTCCTGCAGCAGGGTGCTTCCCAGAGATACCGGAAAGGAGCGGCCCTGTCTGAATTACCATATTCATCAGTGCCCCGCTCCCTGTCAGGGATATGTATCTCAGGAGCAGTATCGGGAACAGGTCCGTCAGGCTCTGGATTTCCTGAACGGGAAGTATGATCCGGTTTTGAGGGAGCTGGAGGAAAAGATGCGGGCATCCGCGGCGGAGATGGATTTTGAAAAGGCCGCTGAGTACCGGGATCTGCTCGCCAGTGTGAAGCAGATCGCCCAGAAACAGAAGATTACAGATTTTGACGGTGAAGATCGTGATATTATAGCGCTGGCCATGGATGACCGGGACGCAGTGGTGCAGGTATTTTTTGTGCGTCAGGGACGCCTGATCGGACGGGAGCATTTTCATGTGACCATCGGAAATGAGGACACCCCGAGAGAGGTTCTTTCTACATTTATGCGTCAGTACTACGCCGGAACACCGTTTATTCCCCGGGAGATTATGCTTCAGATGGAAATTGATGATGCGGAGGTCGTGGGCCGGTGGCTGACTTCACGCCGGGGACAGAAGGTTCATATCCGCGTGCCCAAAAAGGGAAGCCGGGAGAAGCTGGTAGAGCTGGCGGCCCGAAATGCGCAGATGGTTCTGACTCAGGACAGGGAGAAGATACGCCGGGAAGAGGGGCGGACGATCGGCGCTGTCCGGGAGGTGGCGGATTGGCTGAAGCTTGGTTATGTGCGTCGGATGGAAGCCTATGATATTTCCAATATTAACGGATTTGAGACCGTAGGTTCCATGGTTGTTTATGAGAAAGGGAAGCCCTGCCGCAGTGATTACCGGAGATTCCGGCTGCGGACAGTGGCAGGTCCGGATGATTATGCTTCCATGAGAGAAGTTCTGACCCGCCGTTTTACCCATGGAATGGAAGAAAGAGAGAGAAACCGGGAAAAGAATCTTGGAGAAGAGTACGGCAGTTTTACGCGGTTCCCGGATCTGATTCTTATGGACGGCGGCCGGGGTCAGGTGAATATTGCTCTCCAGGTGCTGGATGAGTTGGGACTGGAGATTCCTGTCTGCGGCATGGTAAAAGATGATCACCACAGAACCCGGGGATTGTATTATAATAATATGGAGATTTCTATTGATACCCACTCGGAGGGGTTCCGTCTGATTACACGGATACAGGATGAGGCGCATCGGTTTGCCATTGAGTATCATCGTTCGCTGAGAAGCCGGGAGCAGGTACATTCTGTTCTCGACGATATTCCGGGGATCGGGCCGGAGCGGCGGAAAGCGCTGATGCGTACCTATGAGTCGCTGGATGCCATACGGGAGGCGGATGTGGATTCTCTGAGAGCTGTTCCGTCCATGAATGAACGGGCGGCAGTTTCCGTCTATCGGTTTTTCCACCCTGTCCGGGAGGATGGAACAGAGGATACCTGATGGATAAGAAGTTGATAAAATCATACACTATAAAGGAAAAGGATGCGTAAAAAGAATGGAGGAAGCCTATGCAGGGAGTTAGTGTACAGCAGTTTGCTGACAAAATGAGACTGACATGTTTCACACCGTGTGTGGATATGACAAAACGGTTTATTACGAAGTCAGATGTGAATCGTCCGGCGCTGGAACTGACAGGTTTTTTTGAGCATTTTGCCAAAGAACGGGTTCAGGTGATCGGAATGGTAGAGCATTCCTATCTGGAAAATCTGCCGCAGGAGCTGCGCTATCAGCGGTATGCTCAGCTTCTGGATCATGATGTTCCCTGTGTGGTAATGTGCCGAGGATTTGAACCGAATGAAGAGGTTCTGCGGATTGCGGGGGAACGGCAGATACCGATTCTGGGAACTGTTACTGCTACATCGGATTTTCTGTCGGAGGCGATTTTCTACCTGAATGGCCAGCTGGCGCCCAGTATTTCCATTCATGGTGTTCTGGTGGACATCTATGGAGAAGGTGTGCTGATTATGGGAGAGAGCGGCATCGGAAAAAGCGAGGCGGCGCTGGAGCTGATCCGGCGGGGACACCGTCTTGTGACAGATGACGTGGTGGAAATCCGGAAGATGAATAATAACTCTCTGGTGGGCACATCTCCGAAAATCACACAATACTTTATTGAACTGCGGGGAATCGGAATCCTCGATGTGAAGACTCTGTTCGGTGTGGAGGCCGTGAAGGAAAAGCAGACCATTGATCTGGTAATCAAGCTGGAAACCTGGGAAGCAGAGCGGGAATATGACCGGCTGGGGCTGGAGGAAGAGTATACCGAGATTCTCGGATCAAAAATAGTATGTCATTCCATTCCGATCCGGCCCGGACGGAACCTGGCTGTGATCTGCGAGGCTGCGGCGATCAATCACAGACAGAAGAAGATGGGGTATAATGCGGCCCAGGAATTATATAAGAGAGTTCAGGAAAGCCTGGTTGGCAGTCAGAATTATGATGAATAGTTATTGGATAAAGGAGTTGTTTTGGCATGGAAAGAAAAAATGCATGGGAAAAATACAGCGAAGAAGACAGAAAAAAAGTATTTGATTTCGCGGAAGAATACAGGGGCTTTATCTCCAGATGCAAAACGGAGCGGGAGTGTGTAACTGCCCTCCGGACTCTGGCGGAAAAAGCCGGATTTATGGATATGGAAGATGTGATCGCGAAAGGGATCAGACTGAAGCCGGGCGACCGTGTTCTGGCAGAGAACAAAGGAAAAAGCATGGCAATGTATGTGATCGGGCAGAAGTCTGTTGAGGCCGGAATGAATATTCTGGGGGCTCACATTGATTCACCCCGTCTGGATCTGAAACAGAATCCTCTGTATGAGGATGCCGATCTGGCTCTTCTGGATACACATTATTACGGCGGCGTGAAGAAATATCAGTGGGTGACTCTGCCGCTGGCGCTTCACGGCGTGGTGGTGAAAAAAGACGGAACTGTTGTGGAGATTAATGTGGGTGAGAAGCCGGGAGATCCCGTATTTGGCGTCAGCGATCTGCTGATCCATCTTTCACAGGAACAGCTGAAAAAGTCTGCCGCCTCAGTGATTGACGGCGAGGATATGAACATTCTTATCGGCAGCATGCCGATGAGTGTTACTGATGAGGATGATCAGGAGACGAAACAGGCAAAACAGAAGATCTGCGGCAATATTTTAAACATTCTGAAGGAACAGTATGGGATTGAAGAGGAAGATTTTCTCTCTGCGGAGATTGAGGCGGTTCCCGCCGGAGCGGCCAGAGATTACGGTTTTGACCGCAGTATGATTATGGGATATGGTCACGATGACCGTGTCTGCGCCTATCCTTCTTTTGCGGCAATGCTGGAGCTGGATGTGCCGGAAAAAACCGCAGTGTGTCTGCTGGTGGACAAAGAAGAAATCGGAAGTGTCGGCGCTACCGGCATGCAGTCCCGGTTTTTTGAAAATATTACGGCAGAGGTAATGAACGCCTGCGGAGATTACAGTGAACTGAAGCTGCGCAGAGGTCTGCAGAATTCCAAAGTGATCTCCTCTGATGTCAGCGCGGCCTATGATCCGAATTATCCCGGAGTTATGGAGAGAAAGAATTGTGCATATTTTGGAAGAGGACTGGTATTTAACAAATATACCGGTTCCAGGGGCAAAAGCGGATCCAATGACGCCGGCGCGGAGTATGTGGCTGAAATCCGTAAAATTATGGATGACAACCAGGTCAGCTTCCAGACGGCGGAACTGGGAAAAGTAGATGCCGGAGGCGGCGGAACCATCGCCTATATTTTTGGAAATTATAACATGCAGGTAATTGACAGCGGCGTTGCGGTTCTGAATATGCATGCGCCCTGGGAGATCATCAGCAAAGCAGATCTGTATGAGGCAAAGCGGGGATATGAGGCGTTCCTGAAGGATGCGTAATTGCTGAAAATGAATTGAATCATGCGCAAAATAGAAAACATGCAGGAAATTATTCGAAACGCCCTGCTGAAAGGCGGCAGGGAGGACGGGAGAATAGTAACAGCAGCAAAGAAAGGAACCGGGTATATAGTATGAGCAGTAAATTATATGAAGATTTGTGTCGGATTGTGGGAACGGATGCTGTTTTCTGTGACGAGCCCATGAGCCGTCATACTACATTCCGTACCGGAGGACCGGCGGAGATTCTTGTAACTCCGGATTCTGAAAGTCTTCCGGAAGTAATTGTATGCTGCAGGAAGCATCAGATTCCCTGTCTTGTAATCGGAAACGGCAGTAATCTTCTGTGCGGCGACGGCGGTGTGGAAGGCGTTGTTGTTGAGATCGGAAAGCGAATGTCGGAGATTTCGGTTGACGGGGATTTGATTACAGCTCAGGCCGGCGCACTGCTGTCCGGGATTGCGGCGAAGGCTGCGGCGGAAGGTCTGACCGGATTTGAGTTTGCGGCGGGAATTCCGGGAAGCATCGGCGGCGCGGTGGTTATGAACGCGGGCGCTTACGGCGGAGAGATGAAACAGGTGCTGGCGAGTGTTCAGGTCCTGACCCGGAAGGGTGAGGTTCTTACAATTCCTGCTTCTGAGCTGGAGCTTTCTTACCGCCACAGCATTGTGCCGGAGAAGGGATACATTGTCCTTTCGGCTGTGCTTTCTCTGGAAAAGGGAGAAAAATCGCAGATTTACGCTGTTATGGAAGATTTAAAGAAAAAACGGGTGGAAAAACAGCCGCTGGAATATCCCAGCGCAGGCAGTACGTTTAAGCGGCCGGAAGGGCATTTTGCCGGAAAGCTGATTGAGGATGCGGGGCTGAAGGGCTTTCGCGTAGGCGGCGCCCAGGTATCCGAAAAGCACAGCGGATTTGTGATTAACAGGGATCACGCCACTTCTGCGGAGATCTGTTCCCTCATGGAACAGGTGCAGCAGAAAGTTCTGGAAAAATTCGGAGTGCGGCTGGAACCCGAGGTAAAGTTTGTGGGAAAACATATTTGAGGTCTGTCATGAAATATGTAATTATTACCGGCATGTCCGGCGCGGGGAAGTCTACAGCTTTGAAATATCTGGAGGATATGGGATATTTCTGTGTGGATAATCTGCCGTCCATACTGCTGGATAAGTTTTTTGAACTGACAGAAGCAGATCAGCAGCATTCGCGGATTGCTCTGGGCATGGATATCCGCAATGGCAGTTCTCTGGCGGAGGAAGCCAGTCTGATCGCGGACCTGAAAAGGAACGGGAAGGATATCACTACTGTATTTATGGATGCTTCTGACGGAGAGCTTCTGAAGCGATATAAGGAAACCAGAAGAAATCATCCCCTGGCCGGGAAGGACCGGCTGGAAGTGGGGATTGCGAAGGAGCGGGAGCAGGTTGAATTTTTAAAGGAGCAGGCGGATTATATTATCGATACCAGCCAGCTTCTTACCAGAGAACTGAACGCGGCGCTGGAGAATATTTTCCGGCTGGACAGAACGTTTGACAACCTGTTTCTTTCGGTTTTGTCCTTTGGATTCAAGTACGGGATTCCCACAGACGCGGATCTGGTATTTGATGTACGTTTTCTGCCGAACCCCTATTATATTCAGGAGCTGCGGCCAAAGACCGGGAACGATCCGGAGATCCGCCAGTATGTAATGCAGAGTCCGGAAGCGGGGCAGTTCCTGGATAAGCTGGAGGATATGATCCGGTTTCTGATCCCCAATTATATCAAAGAGGGAAAAAACCGGCTGGTACTGGCTGTGGGATGCACCGGCGGAAAGCACCGATCTGTAACTCTGGCAAATGAGATATATAAACGTCTGCAGAAAAATCAGACTTATGGGCTTCGGGTGGAGCACAGAGATCTTGACAAGGACGCGAAGCGGGGAAAATAGTGAAGTGAACAGGCAATACCGCAGTCAGGAGGTGTCCGCATGTCTTTTTCGGGCGATATAAAAAATGAAATAGCACATCAGCTTCCGGATGATTATCACTGCCTGCTGGCGGAAATTGCATCCATGATCCATTATGCGGGGACGGTGGAGGGAACCGCAGAAAAGGGATATATTCTTATTGAGACGGAGAATGTGGTGCTGGCGAAGAAGTATCTGAGGCTTATCAAAAAAGCTTTTGATATTGCTGTGGATCTGCATATCCGGCGGCTGCCTTCGGGAAAGAATAATAAGTACAGGATCGTGCTGTCTTCCGAGACAGAGGACAGCCCCGGTTCAGAGCTTTTGCGGGAAGCGGAACATGAGGGAGAGGAAGAATCGCTCAGTGAAATCGGAGTCGGAGACAAGTTCAGCCGCGTTTTTCTGGAGACTGCCGACTGGGAGCGGCCGGGATTTGCGGAGTGTCTGCTGGAATATCCCTGCTGCCGCCGGGCTTTTGTCCGGGGGGCTTTTCTGACGTCGGGTTCCATGAGCAATCCAGGAAAGTCCTATCATTTTGAAATTGTCTGCCGGAAAATGCAGGGGGCAGAAGAGCTCTGCAAAGTGATCGAAACTTTTGGCATTTTTCCCAAAACGATCCGCAGGAAAAACAAGTATATTGTATACCTGAAAGACAGCGGGGCGATTGTGGATATATTGAATGTGATGAATGCTCCAAACGCTCTGATGAAGCTGGAAAATGTACGGATTATTAAGGATATGAAAAACAGTGCAAACCGTCAGTACAACTGTGATTCTGCCAATATTTCGAAGATGGTGAAAACTGCCGCTCGTCAGTTGGAGGATATTCATTATATTGAAGCGCATCTGGGGTTTGCAAAGCTGACGCCGGCATTGCGGGAGATGGCCCGGGTGCGGCTGGAACATCCGGAGGAATCCCTGCAGGAGCTGGGGGCTTATCTGGATCCGCCTGTAGGAAAATCAGGCGTAAATCATAGATTAAAAAAGCTGGGAGAAATTGCCGGCGCACTGCGCCAGGAGGAATGAGGATGGTCAGAAAAAAGTTGTATTTTTTATTTAATCCCACATCCGGCAAGGGGCAGATCAAAAGCCATCTGCTGGAAATTGTGGACATTTTTGTAAAAGCGGGATATGAGGTTACAATATACCCCACTCAGGCACAGGGGGACGCGCTGCGTCTGATTCCTGAGGTGGCGGATGAATATGATCTGATTGTCTGTTCCGGCGGGGACGGCACGCTGGATGAAGTGGTTACCGGTATGATCCGGTGTGATTCTCTGACTCCTGTCGGTTATATTCCGGCGGGAAGCACCAACGACTTTGCCCAGTCTCTGCATATTCCGTCCAATATGGTAAAGGCGGCGGATGTGGCGGTGAACGGAAGGCCTTTCCCCTGTGATGTGGGAGCCTTTAATGATGACACATTTATTTATGTGGCGGCTTTCGGACTGTTTACAGATGTGTCATATCAGACGAATCAGAGACTGAAGAATATCTTCGGTCATGCTGCTTACGTGATGGAGGGCGCCAAACGTCTTTACGATATCCCTTCTTATTACATGGAGGTGGAGGTCAACGGAGAGACTATCCGGGATGAGTTTATTTACGGAATGATCAGTAATTCCGTTTCAGTGGGAGGCGTAAAGAATCTGGCCGGGAAAACGGTCGAGCTGGATGACGGTCTTTTTGAAGTGACTCTGATCAAAATGCCTCAGAATCCGCTGCAGCTGAATGAGATTATGACAAATCTTGTGATGCCCCGCAACTGCGATACGCCGTATATCTATACCTGCAAGACGGACCATATTGAAATCCACAGTGAGGACTGTGTCCCGTGGACGCTGGATGGAGAGTTTGGCGGGGAACATAAGGATGTGCGGATAAACAATCGTTGCAGAAGGATTACATTTATGGTATAATGGGTCAGATTTAAAGAGGTGTTTTAATAAAATTTTATGGAGGAATCATTATGTTAGTTTCAGCAAAAGAGATGCTTGACAAGGCAAAAGCAGGCCACTATGCAGTTGGTCAGTTTAATATCAACAATCTTGAATGGACAAAGGCGATTCTGCTGACTGCTCAGGAGAATAATTCTCCGGTAATCCTTGGCGTTTCCGAGGGTGCGGGCAAGTATATGGCGGGATACAAGACTGTTGTCGGCATGGTAAACGGTATGCTGGAGGAGCTGAATATCACAGTTCCGGTTGCTCTGCATCTTGACCACGGCAGCTATGAGGCATGTTATAAATGTATCGACGCAGGATTCTCTTCTGTTATGTTTGACGGTTCTCATTATCCCATCGAGGAGAATGTGGCAAAGACCAAAGAACTGGTAAAGGTATGTAATGAGAAGGGTTTATCTCTGGAGGCTGAGGTCGGAGCTATCGGCGGCGAGGAAGACGGCGTAGTCGGCATGGGCGAGTGCGCGGATCCTGAAGAGTGCAAGGCGATTGCGGATCTGGGTGTCAGCATGCTGGCAGCGGGAATCGGAAATATCCATGGCAAGTACCCTGAAAACTGGGCCGGCTTAAGCTTTGAGACTCTGGATGCCATCCAGAAACTGACAGGAGATATGCCTCTGGTTCTTCACGGCGGTACCGGTATTCCGGATGAGATGATCAAGAAAGCGATTTCTCTCGGCGTTGCGAAGATCAATGTAAATACAGAGTGCCAGATCGTATTTGCTGAGGCAACCAGAAAATATATTGAGGAGGGCAAGGATCTTGTAGGCAAGGGATTCGATCCCAGAAAAGTGCTTGCTCCCGGTTTTGAGGCTATCAAGGCGAAAGTAAAAGAGAAAATGGAGATTTTCGGTTCCATTGACAAGGCATGATATGGCGGAAAATAGTGACGAACTTTCTATCCGTTTCACGGAATTTATTGTGAAAAAGGGCAAAATTAAATTTAACCCTTGCAATTTTATTAAAATTGTACTATCTTAGTTGCATGACATAGGTCAGTGATGAACAAGGGCGTTCCAAATGAGTGGAATGCCCTTTTTTCATTTTGACTGAAAGGGGATTCTCCTGAAAAAGAAAAGAGAGGAAAGTTAAGAGATGAGTGAGTATTACAACGTAGCAGACATCTTTGGCGAAAACGTATTTAATGATACTGTGATGAAAGAACGTCTGCCGAAGAAAGTGTATCAGAAACTCCATAAGACGATTGAGGACGGCACAGAGCTGGATCTTGAGACAGCGGATATCATTGCTCATGAGATGAAAGAATGGGCAATTGAGCAGGGTGCGACCCATTACACCCACTGGTTCCAGCCGCTGACCGGGGTAACCGCGGAGAAGCATGATTCTTTTATTACGGCTCCTGATTCCCAGGGAAAAATCCTGATGAGTTTTTCAGGCAAAGAGCTGATCAAAGGCGAGCCGGACGCATCTTCTTTTCCGTCCGGAGGACTTCGCGCCACATGTGAGGCAAGAGGATATACAGCCTGGGACTGTACCTCTTATGCTTTTGTGAGACATGACGCGGCAGGCGCGACACTTTGCATTCCCACTGCATTCTGTTCTTATACAGGCGAGGCGCTGGATCAGAAGACACCGCTGCTTCGTTCCATGCAGGCTGTTAACGAACAGTCTCTGCGGCTGCTGAGATTATTCGGCAACACAACATCAAAGAAAGTAACGCCTTCCGTGGGACCGGAGCAGGAATACTTCCTTGTTGACAAAGAAAAATACTTAAAGAGAAAAGATCTGATTTATACAGGCCGTACCCTGTTCGGCTCCATGCCGGCCAAGGGACAGGAGATGGATGATCACTATTTCGGAAGTATCCGTCCCCGTATCGCGGCGTTTATGAAAGATGTAAACGAGGAGCTCTGGAAGCTTGGCGTTCCGGCAAAGACACAGCATAATGAGGTTGCGCCTGCACAGCATGAAATCGCACCGATTTATGAGACATGTAATCTGGCAGTAGATCACAATCATCTTGTGATGGAGATTTTAAAGAAAAAAGCCAATGAGCATGGCCTGCAGTGTCTGCTTCATGAGAAGCCTTTTGCAGGCGTAAACGGTTCCGGCAAGCATAACAACTGGTCCATCACCACAGATGACGGCATTAATATGCTGGATCCGGGAGATACTCCTCATGACAATCTTCAGTTCCTTCTGGTACTGACCTGTATCATGAAGGCAATTGATAAACATGCGGATCTGCTCCGTGAGTCTGCGTCTGATGTGGGAAATGATCACAGACTTGGAGCAAACGAGGCTCCGCCGGCTATTATTTCCATGTTCCTTGGCAATCAGCTGGATGATGTGATCGAGCAGCTGGTCAGCACAGGTACCGCAACCCATTCCCTGGAAGGAGAGCTGCTGAAAACCGGCGTAGATTCTCTGCCGGATCTGATGAAGGATGCCACAGACCGGAACAGAACATCACCTTTTGCTTTTACAGGAAATAAGTTTGAATTCCGCATGGTCGGCTCCCAGGATTCCATTTCCCAGCCGAATGTGGTACTGAATACAATTGTTGCAGAGGCATTCAAGGAGGCCTGCGATGTTCTTGAAAATGCAGATGATTTTGATAAAGCCCTCCATGATCTGATCAAGAAACAGGCTACCGAGCATCAGAGAATTATCTTCAACGGAGACGGTTATTCAGAGGCATGGATCGAGGAGGCAGCAAGGAGAGGTCTTCCGAATATCCCGTCCATGGTAGACGCCATTGGCGCTCTGACAACCGATAAGGCTGTTAAGCTGTTTGAGGATTTCGGCGTATTTACTGAAGCGGAGCTGAAGTCCCGTGCAGAGGTATTATATGAGAATTACGCAAAGGAGATCAATATTGAGGCGAGGGCAATGATCAATATTGCCAGCAAGTCTCTGATCCCGGCAGTGATCAAATACATTACATCTCTGGCAGAGTCTGTAAATGCTGTAAAAGCGGCATGTGACTGCGATATCAGTGTACAGACGGATCTTCTGAAAGACTGTTCTGCTCTGCTTGCCCAGGCGAAGACTGCTCTTTCACAGCTTGAGAAGGTAACAGATGCCGGACTGGAAATGGAAGACGGAAAAGCACGCGCAGAATATTACAGGGATGTGGTAAAGGCTGCCATGACAGAGCTTCGTGCTCCCATCGACAAGCTGGAGATCATTGTTGATAAGAAGATGTGGCCCATGCCTTCCTATGGCGACCTGATCTATGAGGTATAGGAAGTAAGCTTGCAGAAACGCAATTATCTAATCCCCTTAGTTAGTATATACATCGACAGAAAAAACCGAGGCTTATGCCCCGGTTTTTTCTGTATGCTTAATTGTTTTTCTGCTGATCTTCCAGGCTGGCGCAGCCTCTCATCTGAATCAGCGGTCCGCCGGTTTTTTCTATGTATTCCTTTGTGATGGTTACTCTTCCGATGTTGTCATCCTTGGGAATTTCATACATAATATCCAGCATAAACTCTTCTATGATAGAGCGCAGGGCGCGGGCGCCCACATTTTTCACCTTTGCCTTCCTGGCAATAGCACGAAGCGCATCGTCCGTGAATTCCAGTTCTACCTCATCCATGGCAAGAAGTTTCTGGTACTGTTTGATAATAGCATTTTTCGGTTCCTTCAGAATCCGTACCAGCATGTCCTCTGTCAGTGCATCCAGAGAGAACAGAATCGGCAGACGTCCAATAAACTCGGGAATCATTCCGAATTTTCGGACATCCTCTGTGGTTACATGTTTCAGAATATTTTCTTCTCCGTCGTACTTGTCCTTTAAGTCCGCCCGAAAGCCGATGGAGGCATGTTCGTTCAGACGCTCCTTGATAATATCTTCCAGTCCGGGGAAAGCGCCTCCGCAGATAAAAAGAATGTTTGAGGTGTCGATGGTAGTCATGGGAACCATAGCATTTTTGTTGGTAGCTCCTACAGGAACCTCTACCTCGGAACCTTCCAGAAGACGCAGCATTCCCTGCTGTACGGATTCACCGCTGACATCCCGCTGGGTAGCGTTTTTCTTTTTGGCCAGTTTGTCAATCTCATCAATGAAAACTATGCCGTGTTCTGCTTTCTCTACGTCATTATCCGCTGCCGCAAGGAGTTTTGAGAGAACACTTTCGATGTCGTCACCAATATAGCCGGCTTCTGTCAGGGATGTGGCATCGGCAATGGCCAGAGGCACATCCAGCAGCCGCGCCAGGGTTCTGACCAGATAGGTCTTGCCGCAGCCGGTAGGTCCCACCATCAGCATGTTGGACTTTTCGATCTCCACGCCGTCATCCAGATAGGGGATGGAACTGTTGTTTTCCTTCCGGGCGGCCAGGGATGCCACTCGTTTGTAGTGATTGTAAACGCCTACTGACATTACCTTTTTGGCGTGCTCCTGACCTACCACATATTCATCCAGACTGGCCTTGATCTTGTGTGGCGCGGGAATTTTTTTAATATCTAAAATCGGCTCGGTCTGCTTTTTTTCTTTTTTCTTTTTCTGCTTTACCTTCTGCTGGTTTCCCAGCAGACCCTGCAGATCAGACATGTTCACAAAGCTGATATTCGGGCCCTTTCCCGGGGGAGTGGAAAACAAATCGCCGATGTTGATCCCATCCATGCCGGACATTCCGGGGAAACCGCCCATCTGTCCCATACCGTCAAAAATTTTCTGCATACAGTCCTGGCAGACATTCATATGATTGGGAATATGAATCAGACGACCGCATTTGCTGGCCGGCCGGCGGCACATGGAGCAGTATTCTTCAAAACTGTCTCCCTCATCCTTATGGTCAGAAACTGTTTCCGTGCCTGTGTCCGAGGGGGACGCTGTCAGATCTGTACCGTCTGTATCTACTTCTCTGAAATCGTTCTTATCTGTCATAAAAATTTTCTGTTTCCTTTCCTTATCTGACGCTATTCTATCACAGTTCCTTCTTATTATCTATGAATAAAATATAAAATTTCAGGGAAAACGATTCTTTGCCAGACATGTTAATAAAATGTATGTTTTGGAATCCCGGTATCATATGATATCAGTGAGATTATTTTCTGGATGGATGTGGAATGAAAATACAGCAGGCAGATGATTGCCGGGAGGCAGTTTATTCGAACGACTACTATGATCTGATTTTGGATTATGTCAGCGGTTATCCGCGGGGGGAAACGGAATGTTATCAGCGGGTGTCGGATCAGTATGATATTGCCTATTTTGCAAGAGAGGGAATTCCGGCGCTGAATCTGCAGGATTATCCCTATCAGACGATTCCGAAATGTTTTGGGCTGACGGATCTTTCCGCTCTGGAGTCCAGCGGGATTCTCCGGCTGCAGAATCCTGCCGGACTGGATCTGATGGGACAGGGAATTCTGGTAGGGTTTGTGGATACCGGGATTGATTATACGCACCCTGCTTTTCAGAATCTGGATGGAAGTACGCGGATTGTGGGGATCTGGGATCAGACCATCGAGGACGGAACTCCGCCGGAGGGGTTTTATTATGGTCAGTTCTTTGACCGGGCAATGATAAATCAGGCTCTCCGGTCAGAGCAGCCTTTAGAGATAGTACCGAGCCGGGATGAAATCGGGCATGGAACCTTTCTGGCCGGAACAGCCTGTGGAACGGCTGATCTGTCGCAGGATTTTTCCGGAGCAGTTCCGCAGGCCGCCATTGCCATGGTGAAATGCAAACAGGCGAAGCCCTATCTGCGGGAATATTATTTTATTCCGGATGATGTTCCCTGTTATCAGGAAAATGATCTGATGCTGGGAATGTCCTGGCTGATGAATCTGGCAGATCAGCTTCAGATGCCGCTGATTTTGTGTGTGGGGATGGGAAGCAGTATGGGGAATCATGCCGGGGAAGAGCCGGTTTCCATGCTGACTGACAATTTTGGCCGTCGGGGGCAGCGGGCTGTAGTGGTTTCCGCCGGAAACGAGGCAGGCGCCAGACATCACTACAGTAAGCGCGGTCTGGAGGAAGGAATGACAGATCGGATTGAGATTTCTGTAGGAGAAAATGTGCCGGGATGCTATATGGAATTCTGGGCTTCTATTCCGGAAATTTACCGGCTGTCTGTTGTTTCGCCCAGCGGAGAGCGTTTTTCAGGGGGAGGAGGGACGGCGGGAAGCGTAAGTCATAATTTTATTTTTGAACGTACCAGACTGACTATAGATTATACGACCGGAGGAGCCAGGCTGGGGGGACAGCTGATCTATCTCCGTTTTTCAGCTCCTTATCCCGGTGTATGGAGTATTGAAGTTATTCCGGAACTGATTCTGGAAGGCTCATTTCACTGCTGGCTTCCGCTTTCCGGTCTTATGAAAGGAGATGTCTATTTTCTTCGCTCTGATCCGGATACAACGATTCTGGTTCCGGGGTTTTCTTCTGTGGCTGTGACGGTTGGCGGCTATCAGACGGCCAGCGGGGGAATTGATGCCCGATCAGGTCGGGGATTCAGCACTTTGGGGATGATCACACCGGATGTGGTGGCGCCGGGAGTGAATGTATATGGTACAGAGCCTGGCGGGCGTTATGGCGTCAGAACAGGAACCAGTGTGGCGGCAGCTGTGACAGCAGGCGGGTGTGCACAGATTTTTCAATGGGGAATTGAGCAAAACAATCTGAGATATTTGAATTCCAGAGACTTATCCCATCTGCTGATTCGGGGAGCAATCCGCGATACAGACCGGATTTATCCGAATACATCTTTCGGATACGGAAAACTGGATGTGTATAATGCATTGAATACACTGCGATTGGAATACAGGTAACATGAAGAAAAAAAGACAGCGGATTAATCGCTGTCTTTTTCAAGGAGAAGGTATTTTTTACTATGGGGGTAGCAAAAAAATTATAATGTATTGGGGGTTTACGTATATTATAATATCAGATTTTGAAAATAAGTGTTCACAATCATACAAAAATATAAAAGAATTTTTTGTATATTTTGTCAGATACCGAAGAGTAATCATACCAAAATGGTTGGTATTATAGCTGATAATATGATAAAATACAGGATAAGAAAGCAAAACGGGGAGGAACCGGAAATGGATGAGAAGTTCTTTCTGGATAAAATGGCGGATCTGATGGGCGTTTGTGTCTGTCAGTATGATTGCAGGACGAAAGAAAAACAAAGTTTCGGGAAAGAGGGGGGAATACAGAGACTGCCGTTTCAGGATGCAGAGATTCTGGAAGAAAATCTTCAGCTTGGGGAAGTGGAATTTCCGATGATACGGATGAGCCGGTCAAACAGAGAAATTCTTTTTGTGCAGATCCGGGATCCGAAGGAGAAGAATGCCTGGTATCTGATTGGTCCGGTGGCTGCGGGAATGAGCAGGAAAGAGTATTTGGCGTATGTGAAAGGGGAGAAGGGTGAGAGACTCAAGAAATCAGGTTTTTCGCTCCGAAACTGCAGAATTGATGATCTGGTGTCCGGTGTGCTGCTTCTGTACTGGTATCTTACGGGAAATGTGATGGATACAGAGGAATTCTGGAGCCGGAATGAAAAGAATTTCTGTGAGAGTCACAGAGTCTGGGAGCGGGTGGAAAAGGACATTTTTGACCGGCAGGAGCAGTACGGTCCGCACAATCCTTATGAGCAGGAACTCCGGGAACTGGAAAGTATCCGGACCGGTGATGTGGAGGCTCTGAATTTCAGTATTGCGGAAACTTACGAAGGGCAGATCGGTACTCTGGCCAAAGATCCCCTGCGTCATCATAAGAATATTGCAGTGGGAAATATTACGCTGGCTTCCAGGAGCGCTATCCGGGGAGGCATCAGTAAGGAGTGGTCTTTTTCCATGGCGGACAGCTTTATTCAGCAGATTGAGGAACTGGACAGTGTTCCGGCGGTGATTGCTCTGAAACGGGAGGCGCAGCGGGCGTTTGCTTTGGCTGTGCATCAGGAACAGGATTCAGAAAGTCAGGAGGAACTCCAGAATCCGTTGATTGCAGGCGTGAAAGATTATATTTTTTCTCATCTGCATGATTCCATCCGCATTGCGGATATCGCGAAACACCTGAATGTAAATGCGGATTACCTCTCTCATCTTTTCAAAACCAGTGAGAATATCACAATCAAACAGTATATTCAGAAGGAAAAAATAAGGCGAGGCAAAAATCTTCTCCGGTATTCGGATGCCAGTATACATGAAATCGCTTTTTATCTGGGGTTCAGTTCCCAGAGTCATTTTACGAATGTTTTTCAGAAAACGACCGGAGAAACGCCGAATTATTATCGGAAACAGTTTCTGGACCGGAGGAGCTGGAAGATATGGGATAATGAATAACATAATAATTTGATATCAGAGCATGAGATATAGAATATCTCGATTTATAAGAAAACTGACAGATATCTAAGATATTTAATATACCTTGGGTGTCTGTTTTTTTATAATTATCTTTGCAATAGTCTGTTTTTGGGAAGCGTGCTCCCGAAAGCGGACATTAGAAAAAGGAAAAGGAGGAAAGGGTGTGGAAAAGATGAAAAGAAAGCCGTGGCAGATCGGGAAACTGGTTCTGACAGGCGTGCTTTCAGCAGCTATGGTGATTCAGCCTGTGACCGTGCTGGCGGCGGATTCTGGAAATTCCCAGGAATTTGTGAACCGAACGATTCGTTTAAAACCTGCCGAGGCATCAACGTTTCATGATACAAACGGCGATGGCCTGGGTGAGTTTGAAGGCTGGGGAACCTCTCTTTGCTGGTGGGCGAACCGGATCGGGTACAGTGAAAAGCTGACATCTGAGGCTGCGAGACTGTTCTTCAGTGATGAGGGACTGGACATGAACATCGGCCGTTACAATGTGGGCGGCGGCGATGCCATCGGTGAGGTTCAGGAAGTGCCGGTGAACGAGAATGCACAGATTTATGATCTGACAGACTGGGGGACAAATCCTACAGGCGCAGGGTCCAGCATGAGTGTGGATACCTACACCAAAATGCAGAATATTACTTATTCTGTGTCTGACGCCGACTTCGGACTGACAAAAGGAGATCCGGTGGGAAGTTTCCAGAAGATCGGGTGGATCAACAAGCTGGATGACGAGGCTGGATCCGGAGACAATCTGCGCTACACAGTAGAAGTGGATGAAGCAGGAACCTACACTGTGAAACTGATGATGACTCTGGAGGGGACCAACACAAGAGATGTGGCGATCCGCGTGAACGAGGGAGAAAATCAGACTGATTATGTCGTTGATACGGATACTGTAAACAGCAGTATTGTGGCGGAGGGAAACAGCGGCGGCTCCAACTGTATGCTGTTTATCGTCACGATCCCCAATGTGGAGCTGCAGGCAGGCGAGAATACGATCAATATTGCAGGAAAGAACGACTGGACTCTTGATTTTGTGAAGATGGCCATTATCAGGTCCGGCGAGGAAGGCGTGCTTCCGGCAGAGGATGAGTTTACTCATGCCGAGCATATCATTCGTTCCGATTCAGGAGTGCCCGGATATGCCACAGATGTGACAAAGATTGATACGAACCAGCATCCGATTGAGTGGTATGAGGAGAATTTTGCGAGAGCGGATGAAGAGTGCGGCTATGCATGGAACTATGACTGGGATGCGGATGCAAATCAGATGAATATTCTGAAAGCCGCGGCAGCTGCAAGCGGTGAAGATTTCATTGCCGAGGCATTTTCCAATTCACCGCCGTACTTTATGACAGTCAGCGGATGCAGCTCGGGAAATACAAATTCAAATGTGGATAACCTGAGAGAAGATTCTGTGAATGCGTTTGCAGCCTACATGGCGGATGTCATTGAGCACTGGAATAACGAAGGTGTGATTACTTTCCAGAGCACGACGCCGATGAATGAGCCGAACACCAATTACTGGGGCGCATACAGCAACAAGCAGGAAGGCTGTCACTTCGATCCCGGCGAATCGCAGTCAAGAATCATTGAGGCACTGAATGCGGAACTGGAAGCAAAGGGAATCGAAATTGTCATCTCGGGAACAGATGAGACAAGTATTGATACACAGATTGATTCCTATAATCAGCTTTCTGACGAGGCAAAGCAGATTGTGGATCGTATTGATACGCATTCTTACAGCGGATCTGATCGTGAAGGCTTAAAGAATCTGGCAGCAGGCGAAGGCAAGAATCTCTGGATGTCAGAGGTTGACGGCGCTTATACTGCCGGTACGGATGCCGGTGAGATGACAGCTGCTCTGGGACTGGCACAGCGGATGATGACGGATGTCAACGGGCTGGAAGCTTCCGCATGGATTCTCTGGAACGCTATCGACATGCACGCAGATAGCAGTGAATACGGACAGTCCTGGGTGAATAAGGGAAGCGCCAATGATTATCTGACGATGGAGGATCTGGAGAACGCATGGCAGTCCAGAAGCTCTAACGGCTACTGGGGACTGGCGGCGGCCGATCATGATAATGAAGAAATTGTGCTCAGCATGAAGTATTATGCGTACGGTCAGTTCTCAAGATATATCCGTCCCGGATATACCATTATCGGCACCAGCAGCGAGGGCAATACACTTGCGGCTTATGATCCGGAAGGCAAGAAGGCAGTGGTCGTTGCCATGAATACCTCCGGCACAGACAGAACATGGAAGTTTGATCTGTCCGGTTTTGAAAGCATGGGCACAGAGATCACCGCGATCCGTACCAGCGGAGACCTGGATACCGGCGAGAAATGGGCGGACGTAACAGCTGACGCCAATATTACCGCTGATACAGAGACAAACAGTTTCACATCAACTGTAAAGGCAAACTCCATTACAACTTATATTATTGAGGGTGTGGATGAAATCCTTCCGGCAACGGATGAGAATACTCCGGTTGTCAGCAAGATTGATGTAGACGCCAGCCAGGTGACCGGCGGAAAAGTATGGAATAACGGTACTGCCAATACTCCTCAGACTGTTGTTGACGGAAATTACGGTACATTCTATGACGGCGTGGATGCGGATGACGGAACCCCCGGTTATGTGACAATTGATCTGGGTGAGGAAAAAGAGATTGCGGCCATCAGTTACGCTCCCAGAAACGGTTTCGCAGACCGTATGCTGGATGCGGTAATTTATGGTTCCAGCGACGGAGCTTCCTGGGAACCGATTTATACGGTGGGAAGCGCGCCGAGTACAGGAACAGATACCATGGTCTATTATATGGATTTTAACGGAGGAAAGACGGTGACTTACCGCTATGTCAAGATTCAGCGGGAAAGTGAATGCAACCTCTCTGAGTTTGGCGTATGGGAACTGGCTCCTTCTATTGAGAGCCAGGAGACGGTGACAGCCACCACTTTCAACGGATCCGTTCCGGTCCTCCCGAATACTGTGGAGGCAACACTTTCCGATGGTGAGACAAAAGAGATTGCGGTAACATGGAATCTCAGCGAGGTAGAGGTAAACTGGGATGAGATGGAACTGTATGATTATGTTGCCGTAACAGGAACATCCAGCGAGGCCAACGGTACGCTGGAAGGTTATATTCTCTGCGCTCCGGATGGGCTGGAGTATCTGATTGACTGTATGTCAGGCAATACGCCGGTGCCCAGAGACAACAATTATGTATCCGGGGTGTGGACGGCAGCGCAGGGACTGGACAGTCTGCTGAATAAGGATTCTTCTGATCAGGCGAAGACAGCGGACAATACCTGGGGACTGACAACAGATCCTTCAGGGCTGAATACCTGGGCTTATGATCAGGGAAGCACGACGCCTTTTTACTCCTATGGCTACTGGGCTGGTTCGGATGTATCGATCACATACGATCTGACGCTTCCGGCAGGCAGCCACAGGATTATGCTGGGAGGCTATGATTTCTGGAGCGGCCGTACCATGGATGTGTATTACTCTGTAGACGGCGGCGAGAAAGAACTTCTTTGTACGCTGACAACCAACCACGATACGGGAAGTTCCGCAGAAGGTACGATCACACTGGAAGAGGATGCAGTAGTTACTGTTTCTGTGGAAAATGGCGGAGACGGCGATCCGGTGCTTGGCTGGATTTCAGTCAATGCAGTGGAAGAGCCAGATCCCACGGAAGAGTACCTTGCAGCTCATTATGATATGTCCCATGAAGGCAGTGTGCTGAAGGATATCTCCGGAAATGGAAACGATGCGACTCTGTATAATACAGAAGACGCAGACTTTGCTGCATACGGCGAGGAAGAAGTTCTTCAGTTCAATAACGAGCAGTATGCGACGATTCCTTCCGGCGTGATCGACGACGCAGCGTCCTTTACGGTACAGGCGGTAGTCAGCGCGCCGACGACCGGTGACAACTGGCTCTGGTGCTTCGGCGACGGAATCGGAGAATGGGGCGCCGGCAATATCGGAGATTATATCTTTGTCAGCCCCAATTCCGGACAGGGAAGCTATAACGGAACCGTGCTGGCAGCAGTGAAAGTCGGCAGTGAATCGGCAGGCGGAGAGTCCAGGATGCCGGTACCGAGCGGGCAGCTGGGCGGCGGATATACGACGATCACCCTGGTGTCTGATGGAACGACACTTACCATGTACATGGACGGCGTGGAAGTATCTATACTGGATCACGGCAAGGATGTGTCCAGCGTGATCCCGGACGGCGATATCCTCGGCTATATCGGACAGTCGCTGTACAGCCCGGATAATAAGCTGATCGCCAACGTATCTGATATCAGGATCTGGAATGCGGCTCTGGATGCGGAGACAGTTGCGATGGCAGCACCGGCCACAGCGGATAAGACAGATATGCTTCTGGCAGATATCCAGGATACGCTTCTGAACGGAAATGCTTCTCTGGATGAGATCAAGGGCGATGTGGCATTCCCGGAAAGCGTGGACGGCGTTGATCTGACCTGGAATGTACCGGAGAACGGATCGATTGCCGAAGACGGAACGGTGACCGCTCCTGAAAACGGCGATGAGGCAGTGGAAGTGACGGTTTCCTATACCTGCTATGGCGAGGAAAATACAGTTACATTCACACTGAATGTCGTGGGAGAAAATATCGATGAGATTCTTGACACGGCAGCAGAGGAGCTTGATATTCCCAATAAGGACGACGTAAGAGGCAATATCACACTTCCGGTAACAACGGACAGCGGAGTCGATATTACATGGGAAACCAGCCATCCGGAAATTGTTGATGTGGAATCCCACGAAGTAGAAGGGTATGACGCAATGCCGGCAGGCGTTGTGACAAGGCCGGCGAAAGATACGGAAGTTACAATGACTGCAACGCTTACTTATAAAGACAGTACAAGAAAGAAAGCGTTTACTCTGAATGTGAAGGCGGCGCCTGAGAAAATTTCAGAAGAGGACTATACAGACTACTTCTTCGCATATTTTGCAGGTGAAGGATATTCCGACGGCGAACAGATTTATTTCGCTTCAAGCCAGGACGGCCTGAACTGGGATGATCTGAACAACAATGAACCGGTGCTTACTTCCACACTGGGAGAAGAGGGTGTGAGAGATCCTTTCATTATCCGTTCTCCGGAGGGAGACAAGTTCTATCTGATTGCCACAGATCTGAAGATTTACGGAAATGGTGACTGGAACGCTGCGCAGAACAGCGGCAGCCAGAGTCTGATGGTATGGGAGTCCACAGATCTGGTGAACTGGTCCGATCAGCGAATGGTGGAGGTATCCGCGGACATCGGAGCAGGCTGCACCTGGGCGCCGGAGGCAACTTACGATCCGCTGACCGGAGAGTATATTGTATACTGGGCATCAAGAACACCGTCTGTAGATAATAAGCAGCGTGTATATTATGCAAAGACAAGAGACTTTTATACATTTACAGAGCCACAGCTGTATATCGAGAAAGATCAGTCCAGTATCGATACAACAATGATCGAGAACGACGGAACATATTATCGTTATACAAAGAATGAAGGCGATGCAACAAATGAACTCGGAGCTCTGACAAAGACTATTTTCATTGAAAAGAGCAACAGTGTTCTGGGTGAGTTTACACAGATTCCGTCTTCTTCACTGAATTCTTCTGATAATCAGTGGGTAGAGGGACCGACAATTTTCAAGCTTAACAGTGATGATGCAGCGAAGGATACCTGGTGTCTGCTTGTTGATGATTTCGGAGGCATCGGATATTATCCGCTTCTTACAACAGATCTTGAGAGCGGAGAATTCACTGCTCCGGAAGAGGGAACCTTCAAGATGCCGAGCCGGGCGAGACACGGCACACCGCTGCGGATCACTTCGGAAGAGTACGAAGCAGTGATGGCGGCATACGGCACACCGGAAGAGACAAATACGTATTCAGTGGCAGGTCAGACGCCTGAACTTCCGGAGACAGTAACTGTCGGAAGAGAGGAAGTGGCGGTGACATGGAATCTGGACGGCGTATCTTACGATGTGCTTCCTTTCCAGACTGTGACCGTAAAAGGAACGACAGAGACCGGAGCTGAGGCTCTTGCGAACGTACAGGTACTTCCGGCTGATCTGGAATACATGATCGACTGTAATAATCCGGAGTCACGGACATGGGCCAACGCAAAAGCGGCAGGCAGCGGACTCCTGAATGACAACGCGGCGGATCAGGCGAAGACGGATGACAACAGCTGGGGTTACGTCAGCACGCTGGGAAGTGAAGACGGATATGATATGACCGGCTTCGGTTCCAACAGCACTGAGAATCCTTATACCGGCGGATACTGGGCACGCGGCGGAAAGAATATCTCCTATCAGGTTACACTTCCTGCCGGCGATCACAATATCATGATGGGCTGCACCGGCTGGTGGAGCATGGGACGTGCCATGGATGTATATTATTCCGTTAACGGCGGCGCAGAACAGAAGCTCTTTGACTTTGACGCTGTGGACAGCACTGAAGGTTGTGCTCAGGGTACGATCACTCTGGATCAGGAATCTGTAGTAACTCTGACTGTAAAGAAGGCTGCAAACGATGATCCAATCTTAAGCTGGATTGCAGTCAGCAACGTAACGGAGAGAAGCGTGGATGTGACAGAACTCCAGAATAAGGTAAATGAAGCAAACGCGCTGATCGCCGCAGATTACACCACCGGAAGCTTTGAGACAGTCACCAGTGCCCTGAATGAAGCAAATGAGCTGCTTGCCAACCCTGCTTCTCAGGAGGAAGTAGACGCGGCTGCCGCAGCGCTGCAGAGTGCTATGGACGGTCTTGTAAGCATTAAAGATCTGAGAGCATACTATGATGCCAATAAGGATAAGGTTCAGGATGGCTATACCGATGAAAGCTTTGCAGCATATAAGGAAGCTCTTCAGAAGGCAGCGGATATTCTCGGAAGCACCAGTCCCACACAGGCAGAAGTAGATCAGGCGCTTGCTGATCTGCAGGCAGCGGTTGACGGACTGATTGAGAAGCAGCCGGATGAAGTGAACAAGGATGCACTGCAGACGCTGTATGATGCCTACGCTGAGATGGAGCAGGGCAATTATACCGATGAAAGTTATCAGGCGCTGAGAGACGCTCTGGATGCTGCAAAAGCAGTTCTGGACGATAAAGATGCAACGCAGGCGGAAGTAGACGCTGCATACAGCGCTCTTGCGGCAGCGGCTGACGGACTTGCGGAAGTGCCCGGCGGAGGCGATGAGGAAATCGTTGTGAAGAATCAGCTGCAGAAGCTGTATGACGCCGTAAAGAATCTTTCACAGAGCGGTTATACGGCAGAGAGCTGGCAGGCATTCCAGGCGGCCAGAGATGCTGCAAAAGCAGTTCTGGACAATCCGGATGCAACTCAGGAAGAGGTTTCCGCTGCATACAGTGATCTGTACACTGCATGGCAGAATCTGAAATCTGTGCAGCAGCCCGGTTCCGGGGATGCGCAGAATCCGGATGGAACAAAACCTGCGGACAATGGAAAGACCGGAGATTCAGCTCCGATCATTCCGCTGACAGCTGCGGCAGCCGCAGCAGCTGCAGCTATCGCACTTGTTTTCAGAAGAAGACGGACGATGAAATAGCAGGTTAAAGGAATTATACAGAGAGGCCGGGCGGCCCGCCCGGCTTCTCTGGAAAAGAAATGGAGGGGCGTTATGAATTTAAGAAGGAAAGGAAGAAGCGGTAAACTGGTTCTGGCCGGTGCATTGGCAGCGGCAATGGCGGTTTCGCCGGTTGCGTCTTATCTCACGGTGCCGGCACAGGCGGCGGAGAATGACGAGCTTCTGTATCTGGTCAACTGTGGAACGAAAGATTCATCTGTTGTCCCGAACGGTTACAGCATGGGAACTTCCCAGTCAAATGTGGATCAGGAATATGGTGAAGATTCCACAGGCTACACCTGGGGATATGATTCACAGGACTTAACCGCAAAGAAGGATGATTCTGATCCGTCAGATATGTCTTCCAGCTCGTGGTATATTTCTGACGGCGCGGTTTATGATGAAGAGACAAGCGGAATCAAATATCATTTTGAACTTCCCGAAGACGTGGACAGCGTAGAGGTTACCGCAGGCGTTTTCATTCCGCAGTGGTGGAATGACCGGACGGTGGTAATTGAACTGGAAGGGCAGGATGCCGGCTCCATGAGCTGTGTGAACAATGTACTTTCCGAAGAGACTTATACCGTTGATGTGCAGGATGGGGTTCTCGATTTCCGGGCTAAGGCTGCAGCAGACAGAGGGGATGACGCAAACAAGGATCCCATGCTCAGTTATATCATTGTAAAAGCAGCGGAGGAAGAGCCGACAGATCCGTCTGAGCTGACGATTCAGTCTGTGGAGGCAAACAGCTACCAGAGCGGCAACGAAGCTTCAATGGCTATTGACGGCAGCACAAGTACACACTGGCATTCATCCTGGAATACAGGCCATCCTACTGTAGAAGACGGTCTGTACATTACCATGGATCTTGGTGAGACAGTAAATAATCTTTCACAGCTCACCTATACACCCAGACAGGACAAGGATTCCAACGGTATCTATACAGAGTATGAGATTTCCGTAAGTACCGATGGAAGTGAGTTCACAAAGGTGGCAGAGGGAACATGGGCGGCAGATAAGGATGTAAAAACTGCCACATTCCCGGAGACATCTGCCCGCTATGTACGGCTGACCGCAGTTCATACCATGGGCAACAGCGACAGTGAAGCTGATCAGTACGCGTGTGCGGCAGAGCTTGCTCTGGGCGCAGTCGGCGACTGGGACAGAGACGCGGATAAAGCAGCTCTCAGGACAGCTCTGGAGACAGCGCAGGAATATCTGGCCAGCGACAATGGCAAGACAGAGACGGAACTTGCCAGACTGAACGGCATGGTAGCAGATGCTGAAAAGGTTGCCGCAGACGGTTATCTGGCTGTAAAGGAAGAACTTTCCGGTCTGGCAGAGGATATTACCAATGAGGTAGAACGCCTGGAAAATAATGAGCCGTATATTACATATGATTCGATCACCGGTACAAACGGCGAGATTATGTATGATAATAATGGAAACAAGATCCAGGCTCATGGCGGCCAGATACAGAAGATTGGAGATACCTGGTACTGGTACGGCGAGGATAAGACAAACGGATACCGTCCGGTAGAAGGTGTTCACTGTTATTCTTCAACGGATCTTTATAACTGGAAAGACGAAGGGCTTGCCCTTGACGCCATTGATGTGCCGGATGAGCATTACGGCGATGACAGTTATGTTGATCTCACTGTTTTTGAGGCAGATGAAGAACTGAAAGCTCTGTACGGCGATTATGCGGGTATGGCGTCTGAGGATCCTACCTATGAGACAAAGCTGGAAGAGGTTTACTGGAATCTGGCTGAGGACCGCTGTGTCATGGAGCGGCCGAAGGTTCTTTACAATGATGAGACAGATCAGTATGTGATGTGGTGGCACTGCGACGGACGTACACCTACCAATACTGCTGATTACGGCAAAGCAAGAGCAGGTGTGGCAGTATCTGACAGTCCTGCAGGACCGTTCAAGTTTGTAGGCAGTTATCTTCTGGCGTCTGATCCGGATCGGACAGATCACGGATTTGACAGTGAAGGCGGACATGTTCGCGACATGAACGTATTCAAGGATGATGACGGAACGGCATATGTTCTTTATTCTTCCGAGGGTAATGAGGTAATGTATATTGCCAGACTGAACGACAGTTATACAGGACTGGCAAAAGATAATGAAGACATGATTCTGGGTGAGGATTTCGCGATCATCAGTACAGACTCCCGTGAGGCTCCGGCCATGTTTAAATACAACGGCATGTATTATCTGATTACATCCGGCTGTACGGGATGGGCTCCGAATCAGGCTCAGTATGCCGTAGCAGAAAATCCTCTGGGACCCTGGACAAGAATGGGAAATCCCTGTGTGGGAGATTCAGATAATAATACATTCTGGACACAGAGTACCTGTGTAATTCCGGTAGATCCGGAAAACGGTGAGTACATTTATATGGGTGACCGCTGGTTCAATCCGGATACCGGCGGGGATTTAAGTGATTCCAGATATGTATGGCTTCCGATTGAGTTCGGAAACAACAATACAATCATGATCAAGGACTATTCCGACTGGACTCTGGATGAGCTGGTGGGCAAAGGAGCCCTGTCAGTTAATACGGAATTCCCGGAGAGTACAGACTCCATCAGCAGTCTGATGGAAACTCTTCCCGATACCGTTGATGTGACACTCGGCGATACAGCATATAACGGAACTCCGGTAGAGTGGAGCCTTGATGAGGCAACGGCAGCCCTTGGCGATTATGTACTTGGCGATGTTACTGTAACCGGTACACTGACAGAACTGAACAGAGATTTTACAATCACTGTATTCAGCTGCCCTCCGGCGCTGGTATATTTTGCGGACTGCGCGACAGGAACGGATAATCCGTCGGAGGTTTATGAAAAATTTGCGGCGGGAGCAGACAATCTGCTTAATATGGTTTCCGATCAGCCTTTTGGAAATGACAACGGAATTGAATGGGGATACACAAGTACGCCGGGAGCTTCCGGAGGAAGTTCTTCCCAGGATATGGGATCCCATACGCCGGGTGATTTCTATGACAGCGGATGGTGGGCAACCAGCAGCGGAACCATCGATTACAGCTTCGAACTGGAGCCCGGAAATTATGCGGTAATGACCGGATATCAGGAGTGGTGGAGCAGCACCAGAGGAATTCAGATCACAGCGACTTCTGTTGATGCAGAAGGAAATGAGACTGAAATCGGAGCAACATCATTTACTCTGTCCGGAGAACAGGCTATGCAGCAGAGAACAGATATCACTGTTCCGGAAGGATCTGATCACGTGATCGTATCCATCAGCAAGGCTTCCGGCAGCGATCCGGTATTAAGCTGGATGGGTATTGTCGGAGCAGATGGACAGTCTGCTGTCGGTGATAACCTGATTGAGAACGGAAGCTTCGAGTCCGGCGCTACCGGATGGAATCTTGGAAATGGCGCTTCTGTACAGCGGGGCGATGACGCGCCGGATGGAATTCAGTATATGCGTGACAACGGCGATGCAAATACCTGGGGCGACGGCAGCAGTCAGTCTGTGGCAGTGGAGCCGGATACCGAGTATGTATTTACCGGATCTGCCAAGGTTGACAGCAGTGATCCCTATTACGTTGGCGCAAATGTAGACGGAAGAGAGATCTATGCAGTATTTTCTTCTGACAGCGGATTTACCGACAACGCAGATGATGCGGATAAGCTTGCATATGATGTGCATGCAGGCGCAACAGACTGGACGAACTTTGAGGTTCGTTTTACCACAGGTTCCGATACAACATCTGTCAATGTATATACATGGATTGACAGCGGATACGGATATCTGGACAATGTATCCCTGAAAGAGGTTACAGCAGGAGTTCTGGACTGGACCGAATTTGATGCGGCAGTAGCAGAGGCGGAAGGCAAAGTTGAAGCTGATTATACAGCAAAGAGCTGGGCGGCATTCCAGGAGACTCTGGAAGCAGCCAAAGCATTCAAAGAGAATGCGACAGATGATACCAGACAGCGTGAGATCCGCCAGATGACGGCAGATCTGCGGGACGCTATGGATGCGCTTGTTTCTATTGATACACCGGTGGGCGGCCATGTATATTATGTAGACGCTGAAAACGGTGATGACAGCAGGGACGGTCTGACTCCTGAAACCGCATGGAAGAGTCTGGAAAAAGCATCCTCCGTGCTCTGGACAGAGGGCGAGACCACCGGAGGCGGAATCCTTCTGAAGGCAGGTTCTGTATGGAATGGTGAGCAGCTTAAGGTTGTCGGCGCGGCAGGCACAGCGGATGATCCGGTTGTGATCGGAAGCTACGGCGAAGGAGCAGATCCGGTAATCAACGGAAATGGCGGCAACTGGGAGTACAGCACCAAGGAAGATCTGGCGGCAGTTCATATCAGGAACTGTGAGAACATTGTGATTGAAAATCTGGAGATCACCAACTGGGATAATTCCGCAGTAGCAGGCGATGGCTGGGTTTACGGCCAGAGTGAGAAACTGTTATCCGGTCTTGTGGTGGAGAACAGAGATGCCGGTGAACTTTCCAATATTGTGATCCAGAACAACAAGATTCATGATGTAAACGGCAGAATGGCAGGCGGAGCCGAGAAGGCAGCCGGCGGTCTGATTGTAGTTGTGACCGGCGACGGAGCCAACCATACCGGAAAGATAGAGTCCTGGTATAACGGACTGACCATTGACGGAAATGAAGTTTACAAAGTATGCCACGAAGCGATCTATATGGAGAGCGTATGGGCAAGCCGTACTTTAGTGGGCGGCAGCAGCAGTGATACCGGTTACCAGAATGCCGGAAATGGAAAATGGATCGGCAGCAGCGATGTCCTGATTGAGAACAACTATGTACATGATGTGGCCGGCGACGGTATCGTACCGATCAACACGACAGACGCGCTGGTACAGTACAACCTGATCGACAACGCGGCGGACAGCAGCTGGGATTACAGCGCAAATGTAAATCATGCGGCGCTGTGGACCTGGGATTCTGATAATGTAACCTTCCGCTACAATGAGGCATCCAATTCATCCAGAGCATCTTTTGGCGAAGCAATGCTTGCGGGAACAAATGACAGTATGGCCTTTGACTTTGATTACGGCGTACAGAACTGTCTGTATGAGTACAATTACAGTCATGACAACTACGGCGGATTCCTGATGCTCTGCCCGGGCCCTGGCGCTACAGTGAATAATATCGCAAGATACAACCTGAGTGTCAACGACGGACGTTATGAAGGAGCGCCGATGATCCGTGTCGGCGGCGGCAAATATGGATCCAATGGAGTTCAGGTATACAACAATACAATGTACTGGGAAGGCACCGGATATAAGGCGGCCCTTACACCGGCATCCGACTGGGAAGGCTCTGTTGTGACAGATGTATCCATCTTCAACAACATCTTCTACGGACCGGCGACAGAAGGCAGCGTAAAACAGTCTGACGGCGTATCCTATTACAACAACCTGGTATACAGTAGTGACGGAACCGCACAGGCGGTATATCAGGCGGCAGCAAACGACGAGAATGCAGTTTATGAAGATCCGATGTTTGAGAATGTGGAAGATGTTACATCTGGAACATGGGCAGATGGAAAGACAACGCTCGGAACTGCGGACGGCTTCCAGATTCAGGAGAACTCGCCGGCTGTTGATGCAGGAGCGGCTCATCCGGACGCACCGAACAGCGCACCTTCTGCAGTTGCAGATGAGCTGGTTCCCAATGAGACAGAGAAACCGATATATGACTACTATGGCGACGCATTAGCGGATGGTACAAATGATATCGGCGCCGATGAGTATGTGGAAGAGGTTGTTGTGAATAAGGAAGCTCTTGCAAAAGCAATCAGCGATGCAGAAGCCCTTGACAGGAACGATTACACAGCTGATTCCTACGCGGCGGTAGAAACAGCACTGCAGGAGGCAAAGGCTGTTTATGATGATGCGGAGGCAACTCAGATGGAAGTAGACGCTGCGGCAGCAGCTCTGACAGAGGCCATAGAAGCGCTTCAGCCGGCAGAGCAGCCTGCAGAAGTTGACAAATCCGATCTTCAGGAGCTGTATGATACCAACAGGGATCTGGAGCAGGGCCAGTACACAGACGCAAGCTACGGCGCATTCCTGAATGCGCTGGCAGATGCGGAAAAAGTTCTGGCAGATGCAGATGCGACACAGGAAGAAGTAGATGCGGCGCTGGATGCTCTGACAGCAGCGCTGAACGGACTGGAAGTTGCAGAGACTCCTTCCGGCAGCCAGATCAGAGACGAGCTGCAGAAACTGTATGATTCCTGCAGGAATCTTGCACAGGGCAGCTTTACAGACAGCAGCTACAAAGCGTTCACAGACGCGCTGGCAAATGCACAGGCAGTTCTCGCAAATGAGAATGCCACAGAGCAGGAGCTGAAAGATGCTTATATTGCTCTGGCGCAGGCAGTGAACGGACTGACCGTGGATCAGGCAAAACCTGGCAGCGGCAGCTCATCCGCTGCAGTTGACAGCACAAAGACAGGCGATACCGCTCCTGTTGCAGTCTATACAATTATTGTTCTGATTGCACTTGGAGCAGCTGTATGCACTGTTGCAGTGAGACGGAGACGCAGAGGATAGCAGAAAGATGATTCCTGCCTGCGTATGCGGGCAGGAACATTTCTCAGAAAATAACAGGAGTTTTTATGGTCATAAGTAAGAAATGGCCTTTCCGTGCAGCCGTGGGGATAATCCTCACGGTTGCGCTGGTTCTGGTACCGGGCTGCGGAAAGGATGAACAGAGTATATCAGAAACTGTGGGAGAGAGTGCGAAGACGGATGGGGAAGCAGTGCTTTATCTGAACGGCAGCGCTGTTTCAGCGGAAGAGTACGGAATGCTGGCAAAAGAGAACAGCAGTCAGATTTCCATGCAGTATACCACGGATCAGGTAAATCAGGAGGATTTCTGGGAGACAGAGATCGATGGGGAAACTCCTTATTCCCATCTTGCAGATCTGGTGGAAGAGCAGCTGAAGGAATATTACGCGCTGAAAGAGCTGGCGGCGGAGCAGGGTCTGGCGGAGGATTATACCTATGAGGAGCTGATGGATTCCATGAAAGAGGAAAATCAGGAACGGGGAGAATCTTCCAGTGAGGAAATTAATTATGGACTGAGCAGTTTTGACGAGGCTTCTTACTATAAATACTGGTATTCCAACCTGGAAACACAGGTGGTTGAGGGGCTGATACAGAATTCTGTGAAGGTCTCAGAGAAAGACTGCCGGGACTATTATGAGGAAAATCAGGAAGCCTACACCTATGATGTGAGTGTCAGCATTTTATATGGGGAGATTTCCGGCGATGAATCAGGCGCATGGAATACTGCCAGACAGTTGTCCGCTGCGCTGGAAAGCGGAGCTTCCACAGCGGAGATCGAAGATGTCCTGGGCGTTTCGCTGGAGGAACTGGATCTGAATTCCGCTGATACACAGGACGGGCTGAGCGGCGTCTATGCAAACCGCTGGGAGATTGCCTCCGGTCTTCAGGAAGGGGAGGTTTACGGCCCGTATGAAGACCAGGGAATGTTCTGCGTGATGAAGTGTACCGGACGTCAGGAAAATGAACAGGCGTCATTTGATGAGGTGAAAGACCAGATCGAGCGGTATCTGCAGGTGCAGGCGGCGCAGGAGATGATCAGAGAAAGAATTGCGGAAATGGATCTGGAGCCCGGTGAGATTTCTGAAAAAGAAGTAATTCTGCAGGCTGTGCAGTGACGATTTCCGGGGAATTCCCCGGATTTCCGGAGGATTTTCCGTTGCTTTCCAAAAAGATGTGTGTTATACTTCTGACAGATTAAAACAAGCAGGAAAGGAGTATTTGTTGTGAAACATATTAAGACCTTAAATACAAAGAGATTGCAGAATACTGTAAAGAAGGGCGGCTGCGGTGAATGCCAGACATCCTGCCAGTCTGCATGCAAGACTTCCTGTACAGTTGGTAATCAGAGCTGCGAGCATAAATAAGCTCCGGACATGATATCCTTCCGAAGGGAGGATATCGTAACTGAATATGGATTCACTGGGCCGTATGCCAAAAGCATGCGGCTTTCATGTGTGTCGGAAGAACTTATATAATTGATTCAGTACAGGCTGAAGCGTATGACGCTGAGGCCGTCAGATTGTTATTTGAAAGAGAGGATGAAGCATGGTTCATCAGTATAAAAACAACGGGTACAATATTGTACTTGATGTGAACAGCGGAGCCATTCATGTGGTAGATGATGTCACATATGAGATTATAGCCATGTATGAGGATCACTCCAGGGAGGAAATTCTGGACACGCTTTCTTCGAATTATGACAGGGAGGAGCTTGCCGGAGCTTATGATGAAGTAAAAGAGCTTGCCGATGACGGACAGCTTTTTACAGACGATGAATATGAAGACTACATCATGGATTTCAAAAAGAGACCGACGGTAGTGAAGGCTCTCTGTTTACATATTGCCCATGACTGTAATCTTGCCTGTCGCTACTGTTTTGCGGAGGAGGGCGAGTATCACGGTCGCCGGGAGCTGATGAGCTTTGAGGTGGGAAAGCAGGCTCTGGATTTTCTGATTGCCAATTCCGGCCACAGACGGAATCTTGAGGTGGACTTTTTCGGCGGCGAGCCGCTGATGAACTGGCAGGTTGTGAAGGATCTGGTTGCGTATGGCAGAGAGCAGGAGAAGATTCACGATAAGAATTTCCGTTTTACCCTGACCACCAATGGCGTTCTTCTGAATGATGAGGTGATGGAGTTTGCCAACAGAGAGATGGGGAACGTGGTTTTAAGTATTGACGGACGGAAGGAAATTCACGACCATATGCGTCCGTTCCGCAATGGAAAAGGAAGCTATGATCTGATTGTTCCGAAGTTTCAGAAGTTTGCGGAGAGCAGAAACCAGGATAAGTATTATGTGAGAGGTACATTTACCCATTATAACCTGGATTTTTCTGAGGATGTACTTCATCTGGCGGATCTGGGATTTAAACAGATTTCAGTGGAACCTGTGGTGGCGGAGGATTCTGAAGGCTATGCGCTGCGGGAAGAAGATCTGCCGAAGCTTTTTGAAGAGTATGATAAGCTGGCCGCAGAGATGGTGAAGCGGAAAAAGGAAGGGAAGGATTTCAATTTCTTTCATTTTATGATTGACCTGGAGGGAGGTCCCTGTGTGGCGAAACGTCTGTCTGGCTGCGGCTCCGGAACGGAGTATCTGGCAGTGACGCCCTGGGGAGATCTGTATCCCTGTCACCAGTTCGTGGGGAATGAAGAGTTTCTGATGGGGAATGTCCGGGATGGCGTGACGCGGACAGATATCCGGGACGAGTTCAAATGCTGTAACGTCTACGCCAAAGAAAAATGCAGGAGCTGTTTTGCCAGGTTCTATTGCAGCGGCGGCTGCGCAGCCAACTCCTACCATTTTCATGGACATATCAATGATGCATACGATATCGGCTGTGAATTAGAAAAGAAGAGAGTCGAGTGTGCGATTATGATTCAGGCGGCAATGGCTGAGTAGAGTTGGAGGAATTGAAAATGAAGAAAGCAAAATCAGTAATAGCGTTTCTGATATTTATTGTGATTGTACTATTGCTGGGATGGTATTCCTATGGAATCGTACGTGGAACTGTGGATAAAGACAGCGACAGGGGCATTCATCTGGGACTGGATCTGGCCGGAGGCGTCAGTATCACCTATCAGGTAGCCGGTGATGAGACTCCTTCCTCAGAGGATATGTCGGATACGGTTTACCAGCTGCAGCAGCGTGTCAGCGCTTATGACACGGAGGCTACTGTATATCAGGTGGGTGATGACCGTATCACAGTCGAAATTCCGGGCGTATCTGACGCCAATCAGATCCTGTCTGAACTGGGAACGCCGGGTTCCCTGGAGTTCCAGACTGTGGATGGCGAAGTATATATGACCGGTGACGATGTGGTAGACGCCCAGGCGGTGACTCAGCAGGATCAGACAACCGGTCAGACACAATACTGCGTACAGCTGACTCTGTCAGAAGAGGGCGCGGAGATTTTTTCGCAGTATACGGGAGATAATGTGGGAAGTTATCTGCCGATTTATTATGATGGAGAGTGTATCACCTATCCTCAGGTAAATAATCAGATTACAGACGGCGTTGCGATTATCACAGGCATGGAAAGCTTTGAGGAGGCTGAGGTGCTGGCAACCCAGATTCGCAGCGGCGCTCTGAAGGTGGAGCTGGAAGAGCTGCAGTCGGAAGTAGTAGGCGCTCAGCTTGGTTCCCAGGCGATTACCTCCAGTATTCTGGCGGCGGTAATCGGACTGCTGATTATTATTGTGTTTATGATTGCCGTATACCGGATTCCCGGTCTGGCAGCATCCATTGCGCTGCTGATTTACACGGGAATTGTTCTGGCAATCCTGCATCTGTATCATATTACGTTGACATTGCCGGGTATTGCGGGTATTATTCTTTCCATTGGTATGGCTGTAGATGCCAATGTTATTATTTTCGCCCGTATCCGGGAGGAAATCACGGCTGGAAAGTCAGTGAACACGGCGATTACTACCGGTTACAAAAAGGCATTTTCCGCTATCCTGGACGGAAATGTGACGACTCTGATTGCGGCTGCCGTGTTAGGAATCCGGGGATCCGGTACAGTCCGGGGATTTGCAGTCACACTGGCCATCGGTATCGTATTTTCCATGTTTACGGCTTTAGGTGTTACCAGATGGCTGATGCGGGCGCTGTACGGCATGGGCTTCCAGGGGAAGAAATGCTATGGCGAGAAGAAGGAGAGAAAGCCTCTCAATTTTGTTGGAAAACGTTTTATCTGTATCGGTATTTCCGCAGCTGTGATTGTGGCCGGTTTTGTGGGTATGGGCGCATACAGGGCAACTACCGGACAGGGACTGAACTACAGTCTTGAGTTTGTGGGCGGTACATCAACTACGGTAACCTTTGATACGGATTATACCATTGAGGAAATTGATGAAGAAATTGTTCCTTATATTGAAGAGGTTACCGGAGACAGTAATGTCCAGACCCAGAAGGTTGCTGACAGCACGGATGTAATCTTTAAGACCAGAACCCTGTCTCTGGAAGAGCGTGAGGCGTTTGCGCAGACGCTGGAAGAGAACTTTAATGTGGCTGAGGAGGATATTTCGGAATCCCAGAATATCAGTTCCACCATCAGCAGCGAGATGCGTTCTGACGCTATCTGGGCCGTTGTGATTGCCACCATCTGTATGCTGATTTACATCTGGTTCCGGTTCAAGGATATCCGGTTCGGCAGCGCCGCGGTGATCTGTCTGGTACATGATGTGCTGATTGTATTTGCATTCTATGCACTTTCACGGACAAGTGTCGGCTCCACGTTTATCGCGTGTATGCTGACCCTGGTGGGATATTCCATCAACGCCACCATTGTTATCTTTGACCGTGTACGTGAGAATCTGTCCATGCAGACAGGAAACCAGCCTGCAGATCTGAAATATGTGGTAAATGAGAGTATTACCCAGACACTGTCACGAAGTGTGAATACTTCTCTGACAACATTTATTATGGTATTTATGATATTCATTCTGGGCGTATCTTCTATCCGTGAATTTGCCGGACCGCTGATGGTCGGTATTATCTGCGGCGGGTACTCTTCGGTATGCCTGGCGGGTCCGATCTGGTATATGTTTAAAAACCGGTCGCTGAAAAAGCAGGCTGCGTCCGTGGAAACGAAGGAAGCGGAAAGCTCAAAAAGTAAAAAGAAGAAAAAGAAATAACAGGAATCTATGACGGAAAAGGGCCTGTCACACTGAGCAATATCAGTGAGACAGGCCCTTTTGTTGATGGATTTTTGACGGATTGCCTGCCCTTACAGAGATGTTACTCCAAAAACACAGTAAAAAGTTATCGGGATACACTATAACTGTCCCTGCGCGCAGCCTGTATGCGTCCGGTTATGCAAAAGAACCAGAGGGAAATCCCCCGTGGATCCTGAAAAGTGGATATGGTATCATATGTATATACATGTATCTACAGGATCGGAGGAGGAGTTTATGAAAACGATTTTTGTTTCCAGTACATTCCGGGACATGCACTATGAGCGGGATATCATTCATGAGAGAGTTACCCCGGCACTGAATCACGCGGCAAGACAGTATGGGGAGAGCGTGTCTTTTTGCGACCTGCGCTGGGGAGTTAATACCGGTGATCTGGAGAGCGAGGAGGGATCCCGTAAGGTGCTTTCCGTCTGCATGGAGGAAATCGACCGGTGCAGACCGTACATGCTGGTCATTTTGGGGTATCGTTACGGCTGGATCCCCAGTACAGGCCTGATTGCAAATGCAGCTGACAGGACCGGCCTTATGATAGATGATCTGGAACAGAGCGTTACTGCTCTGGAGATCGAGTATGGCGCTCTTTCCAACCCGGAACAGATGGAACATACCCTGTTTTATTTCCGGGAGTTTGAAGATGAAATACCGGAGATTTACCGGTCCGAGGATGATTACCATGCCGAAAAGCTGCATGCGCTTAAGGAACGTATCAGAAAGCTGGCCGGGGGAAGGCTGAAAACCTATACGCTTGGGTGGGATGGCAGGGAAAACCGTCCCTGTGGTCTGGAAGCTTTTGCAGAAATGGTGGAGTCGGATCTGAAGGCTTTGATGGAAGCGGAATGGCAGCAGACCGCCGCACTGACTCCTTTCCAGCGGGATCAGCTCAGCCAGTGGGACTATGCCGCCGGGAAGGTACGGCAGTTCAGCGCCCGGGAAAGCTTTATTACTACATATATAAATAAGCTGGATTATGATACAAATCTCCTGGCGCTCCGGGGGGAGAGCGGTACGGGAAAATCTACTCTCATGGCCCGGATGGCGTATGCCTTAAAAGAAAGAGGAGATAAGGCACTGCCCATTTTTTGTTCCACTACGCCCTTAAGCAATGATGGGACAGACCTGATCCGTTATCTGGTTGACTTTCTGGAGACGGAATTAAAAGAACCCCACTTTGCGGATATGGAGCAGGAAGAAAAGACCGGCACAAAGGAATGGACGGATCGTCTGGCAGAACTGGCGGAGATCTACAGCAGTCGTGGAGAGAAACGGCTGGTGATCCTGATTGATGCGGTGGACCAGCTTTTTGCGGATGAGGTTCGGGATCAGCTGCGGTTTATTCCCTACAGTCTGACGAACAGGGTGCAGATGGTGCTTTCCTGCCTTTCGGATTATCATCTGAGCCGTTCTATGGACTGCGTGATGGTAGAGCCTTTGGCTGAGGGCAACCGGCCGGAGATCATCCGGGGAATTCTGCGGGCGCAGGGGCGGGAACTGGACGGGCAGGTGATCTCCGCCATAATTCAGAAGCCTGCCGCCAAAAGCCCGCTGTACTTAAGCCTTCTGATTCAGCGGCTGATCATGATGAATAAGGATGATTTCGAAGATATCTCAGTCCATGGGGACGGTATGGACGCTATCACCCGGCATCAGACTGAGCTGGTAAAGCGCTGTTCTGATACGCTGGAAGGCGTGTGTGTGGATATTATAGAGGCAGCATCCGGGCGGCTGGGCGGAGCATTTGTCCGGAAAGCGGTACAGTATCTTGCTGTCAGCCGTCACGGTCTGAGGGAAAGCGACCTGGAAGCCCTGTTGTCTGTCGGCAATGTCCGGTGGAGCGCCCTTGACTTTGCCCGGTTTGTGCAGTATCTCAGCGCATTTTTCATTCTGCGGGATGACGGCCGCTACGACTTTGCGCATCAGTCCATACGCAGAGGATTGGAAGGGCAGTGTGAGGATGTGCAGACACTGCACCAGGAGATTCTGGAACACCTGAGCATCCTTGATCCCCATGACAGTGTCCGGATGCGTGAATTTGGTTATCATTGTATTCTGGCGGATGATAAGAAAACCTTTGTGGATTATGTGCAGGAGTTTAAGTCTGATCAGGAGATCATGTCATTTCTGGCGAAAGACGCCCATGATCTGATGCTGACGGATCATGGCACATGGCTGCAGGAATTGCTCCGAAATGGGATGGAGCTGCAGGCAGGTCATCAATTGGTAAATTTTGTCAACCATGAATTGTGGGCTTTATTTGGTGAAAGTCAGTCAGAAATGGAACTGGAATGCAGGATGCTTAAAGCGGGCCTTGCCTTCGCACAGCAGCTGAATGCCAGAAATAAAACACCTGAAAGTCGCAGGGATCTGTCTGTCAGCTATGACAATGTAGGAGATGTCTATAAGGAGCTAGGAGGAAGCAGGAACCTGGAGAGGACATTTGCGATGTACCAGAAGAGCCTGGAGTTACGGGAGGATCTGTGCAGAGAGCAAGGTACGGCAGAGAGCCGTAGGGACTTATCCATCAGCTATGAAAGAATTGGCGCAATTTATGAGGAACTGGGAGGAAGCGGAAATCTGGAAAAGGCGCTGGTGATGCATCAGAAGAGTCTGGCGTTACGGGAAGAGCTGTGCAGGAAGCAGGGTACGTCAGAGAGTCGTAGGGATCTGTCCGCTAGCTATAGCAATATAGGAGATATTTATAAGGAGCTGGGAGGAAGCGAAAATCTGGAGAAGGCGCTTATAATGTATCAGAAGAGTCTGGAGTTGCGGGAGGATCTGTGCAGAGAGCAGGGTACGTCAGAGAGCCGCAGGGCTCTGTCCGTCAGCTATAGAAGAATCGGCGACATCTATAAGGAACTGGGAGAAAGCGTGAATTTGGAGAGGGCGCTTGCGATGTATCAGAAGAGTCTGGAGTTATTTGAAGAACTATGCAGAGAGCAGGGGAAGACAGCCAGCCGGAGAGATCTTTCCTTAAGCTATGAAAGAATTGGCAATATTTATGAAGAGATGGGAGGAAGCGTGAACCTGGAGAAGGCGCTTGCGATGCACCAGAAGAGCCTGGAGTTACGGGAAGAATTGTACAGGGAGCAGGGAACATCAGCCAGCCGTAGGGATCTGTCCGTCAGCTATGAAAGAATTGGCGTTATCTATAAGAAGCTGGGAGGAAGCAGGAACTTGGAGAGGGCGCTTGCAATGTATCAGAAGAGCATGAAGTTATCAGAAGAACTGTGCAGAGAGCAGGGTACGGCAGTCAGCCGTAGAGATCTGTCTGTCTGTTATGAAAGGATTGGCGATATCTATGAGGGACTGGGAGGAAGCGGAAATCTGGAGAAGGCGCTTGAAATGTATCGGAAGAGTATGAAGCTATCTGAAGAACTGTCCCGGGAATTAAAAACCTTATCTGCTTATGATGATCTGGCGGTCAGTTATTATAGAGTGGGAACGCATCCGGCTACAAAATTTATAAAACGCCGAAAGTATTTAAAACAGTTTCTGAAGTTATCTGAGATGTTGTTCCAGCAGACGCAAAATGAAAGGTATGAAAAATTCGTATCTGTTGCAAAACGGTGTCTGAATAAAATATGAATTATGTGAAGCGGGACAGATAACATATAGAGAAGAGACAATCTCAGAAAATTTGGATCTTTTTAAGAACTGAATTTTCCAGTGGATTGTCTCTTCTCTTTTATAATCTTTATTTCAGGGCGCAGAATACTCTTGTCTGGATTTTGTGAACTACTCCTTCAGCTAAGTTGTTGTCTGCTCTTTTTTCCTTCGCATTTCTCAATCAGATCTCTTTGGCGTCGGTCCGCGATCCGATCACAGAATGAAATTTTACAAAAGATTTGTTTTAAGATAATTAGAATTTTACATGAACGGTATAGAATATTTTTATCTGAATACAGACATGAAAAACGATCTGCCGTATTTTCGTTAAGGAGATAAGTTTGGAGTAAACTTCCAAATTTGCCTTGACGACACAGCTAGTACCCAGGGGTATGCCTTTATAAGCACGGTAAATGTGCTGAAAGAGGAAATGCGTCAGAAGGAGGAAAAGATGAGTAAAAAAACGGGGAAACGCTTTGCCGTATTATTGCTGATAGTTTCTATAATGTTGACTTTGTTTTCCGGATGTGGTTCCGCGGAAACGCAGAATGAGCCGGGGACGGTGCTGGGAAATGGAAGATCTGTTTTGCGCATTGTGTCCGGATCGGAAAACGCGGAACTGGAACCCATTCTGCAGGAGTTTGCAGATCGGGAAAATGTCCGTATTGAAATGACCTATCAGGGGTCTCTGGATATTATGCGTCTTCTGGGCGATGAGGAAATTCCCTATGACGCTGTATGGCCGGCCAGCAGTCTGTGGCTTACGGTAGGCGATACCGGACACCGGGTGAAACATGCGGAATCCATCTCGGTCACACCGGTGGTGTTCGGGATACGGAAAAGTCTGGCAGAGAACCTTGGGTTTGTGGGCCGTGAAGTTTCGGTAGGAGATCTTCTGGGCGCTATACAGAACGGATCTCTGAGTTTCTGCATGACCAGCGCGACACAGTCCAATTCCGGGGCCAGCGCCTATATTGGTTTCCTCTATGCCCTTCTGGGGAATCCGGAAGTGATTACGGAGGAGGATCTGCAGAGTGAGAATCTGAAAAGCCAGATGAAAGAGCTGCTTTCCGGCGTAGACCGTTCTTCCGGCAGTTCTGACTGGCTGAAAGATATGTTTGTGGCAAGCGATTATGACGCGATGGTAAACTATGAGTGTCTGATGATCCAGGCGAACCGGGAGCTGGAGGCACAGGGGAAGGAACCCCTGTATGTCGTATATCCTTATGACGGCCTTTCCCTGGCAGATTCCCCTCTTGGATATGTGGATCAGGGAGATGACCAGAAAGAGGAATTATTTCTGAAACTGCAGGAATATCTGCTGTCAGAGGAGGTGCAGAATGAAATCCAGCGCACCGGGCGGAGAACAGGTTACACCGGCGTTTCAGAGGAAAACCGGGATGTATTCCAGGAGGACTGGGGCCTGCAGCCGGACCGGGTATTATCGCCCATCAGAATGCCGGACACAGATGTACTTTTTGAATGTCTGGATCTGTATCAGACGGACTTTAAGAAACCTTCCCTGAATGTATATTGTCTCGATTATTCCGGCAGTATGAGAGGAGAGGGAAATGAGCAGCTGGAAGAGGCCATGAAACAGCTTCTGATCCAGGAAAATGCCCGGCAGAATTTTCTCCAGGCATCGGAAAATGAAGTAAATATTCTGATTCCATTTAACGAAGATGTAATTGATACATATACTGCGGAGGGAAACGGCAGTGATCTGGAGGCGCTTTACAATGAAGTAGAGGACCTCGGGCCCCGGGGCGGTACAGATATGTATCGTGCTGCGGTCCAGGCACTGGAAATGCTCCGGGAATATGATCTGTCCCAGTATACCCCGGCAATTATTCTTCTGACAGACGGACAGTCGGATGGTTCGATCCGTGATTTTGAGTCTTCCTATCAGGAGATGGGGGAGGATATTCCCGTTTTTTCCATTATGTTCGGGGATGCAGATGAAACCCAGCTGGAGGACCTGGCAGAATATACAAATGCCAGAGTGTTTGACGGGCGTGAAAATCTGACGGAAGCTTTCCAGAGTGTAAAGGGGTATAACTGATGAAAGATATCAAACGAATGCTGGCGGCCGTACTTATCGCGGCCGCTCTGTTCCTGTTTCTGTTTTTGTTTCTGAAATGGGATCTCCTGATCTGTATTTTATTGTGTGTGGGAGTTTATTTCGGACTTTTTTTCCTGCTGCGGCCTGTTTACAGAGTTGGCGGAATTAATGTGGAAACTCTTCCCGGAGGGGAGGAAATCAGCAGACTTCTGAAGGAAGCCCGGGAAGATCTGGAAGGAATAGAAACTTCTATCGTTGAGATAAAGGACGAGCGTGTGCAGAGAGATGCCCGTACGCTGTATGACAGTGGAAAACAGATTCTTTTGTACCTGGAAGAAAATCCGGAGAAAATCAGTCTGGCACGCAGATTTTTTACTTATTACCTGGATCTGGCGGCAAAGCTGCTGGACAGATATGTGGATTTTCAGAATACAGGCATCCATTCGGAAGAGATAACGGAAATTCTTCAGAAAACAGCGGAGGCGCTGCCGGTGCTGCATCATGCCTTTGAAAAGCAGTTTACAAATCTGATGCAGGGTGAGCTGATGGATGTGGAGGTTGATATTGAGCTTCTGAAGAATACATTGCAAATGGAGGACATAAGATGAAAACGAAATTGATAGGTCTGGGGATTCTGGCAGCGGTCATTGTTGCAGCGGCAGCTTATGTGGGAGTCAGCAAAAGCAGAGCTGTAACGGAGATTAACGGTTATGTGGGTGGAGAGAAAATCGGTTTTCTGGAGGATGAAGATGTGCAGGAAATCCTGCGCGATAGATATAAATTGGGAATAAATTATTCCAAGGCAGGCTCTATTGATATGGTGACTTCGGATACCACTGGAGAAGATTTTCTGTTTCCGTCCAATCAGACGGCTCTGGAGCTTTATGAGCAGGTAAATGGGAAGCCTGTGAAAAGTGAGATTGTTTTTAACACTCCTATTGTATTGTATACCCGCAGCGCAGTGGCCCAGGCGCTGGTGACGTCGGAAATTGTATCTGTACAGGACGGAGTCTTTTATGTAGACATGGAAAAGCTGACGGCAGAGATCGAACAGGGAACTTCCTGGGCGGATCTGGGACTTCCGCAGCTTTACGGCAGTGTGACAGTAGGAACAACAGATCCTACTCAGTCCAATTCCGGGAATATGTTTGCCGGACTGATTGCAAATACGCTCAGCGGTGGAGTGGCAGATCAGAATAACGTAAACACGATTCTGCCCAGACTGCAGGATATCTTCCAGAAACTGGGATATATGGAGAGTTCTTCCGCAGATCTGTTTGATCAGTTTCTGAAAACCGGTATGGGGGCCAAGCCCCTGATTGCGGGATATGAGAGCCAGCTTCTGGAGTTTGCTGTGGAAAATCCGGAAACCTGGTCCCAGATCAGTGACGATATTATTATGATGTATCCGACGCCGACTGTCTGGTCCTCCCATGTATATATTGCCCTGGATGATGCGGGAACGGAAGGGATTGACGCGCTGATGGATGAAGAGGTGCAGAAACTTGCCTGGGAAAAGCATGGATTCCGGACCGGCGTATATGATACCCCGACCGATATCAGTCATTTTGGAGTATCCGGTCTTGCAGAGGAAATTACCCAGGTGGCGCCCATGCCGGACGCGAATACAATGAATCTGATTATCAATGCTCTTCAGTAAAAACGGAAAATACATGAATGATACTATGCTGCGCAGAATCAGCCAGACCCTGGATCAGGATCTGGCTGATTCCATTCTCCGGCAGGGTGTGATATAATATGAGCACTTAGCGAGGTATTTTCGAGCTTAGTGGACATGGTATAATGTGAACACCGGGAAAGGTGTTCTGAGTTTAGTGCAGGTCATGCTGTGCCTGGTGTAAACACTTAGAGAATGCAGGCGAAGCGCAGCATGAACTTAGTGAGAACAGAAAGAGGACGGAATGGAATATATTGTAAAGATAATTATCATACTATATCTGATAGCGATCAACCTGATCGGATTTTGTATGATGGGAGTGGACAAGCGCAAAGCCAGAAGGGGAAAATGGCGCGTGAAGGAGGCGTCTCTGTTCCTGGCGGCGGTGATCGGAGGAAGCCTGGGAAGCTGGCTGGGAATGTATGTGTTCCGGCATAAGACAAAGCACTGGTATTTTGTCGTGGGGATGCCTCTGATTCTGGTTTTACAGGTGATTGTCGTGTTGTTTTTTATTTCTCGTACAGGAAATCTGCCGGTGCAGATATGACAGGACAGAATAGCATACAGGAAATGAGGGGTGTTGCGGAATGGAAGTATTGCAGATGATTGTGGAACTGATATGGGACTGGTCACGGACCGTTTTCGGGACAATTTTTGTGGCGTGTGTTCTTATGAGCCTGGCGCTTCTGATTATAGAACTGGTTCTTTACCGGAAAAAGAGTGCGAGGCAGGAAGCGGCGGAAACTGCCGGAGCGCAGACCGGGAAGAACACGGTAAGGATCGCGCTGATTACAGGGGCTTCTTCCGGTCTGGGGAAGACCTTTGCCCTTCAGATTGACCAGGGAGAAGCGGATATTGACGAGATCTGGCTGATCGCCCGCCGCCGGGAACGTCTGAAGGAAGCTGCGGCGGAACTTTCTCTGCCGGCAAGGGTGATTCCTATGGATGTGACAGAGGAGGAGAGTATCCGGAGACTGGAAAAGCTGCTGGAGGGCGGGGAAGAATGTGAGACCATGGAGCCCGGGAATCCGGCGGCGGAAGCGGTTCCGGTATCCGGCAGCCATCCCCGGACGATACAGGTGGGGATTTTTGCCAACTGTGCAGGATATGCGAAAATCGGAAATTACGAAAAAATTTCCAGGTTTGATTCCGCCAACATGATTGATCTGAACTGCAGGGCGGCGGTAAATACCACCCTGGCGGTTCTTCCCCATATGAGAGCCGGGGACCGGATTCTGGAGATCTGTTCCACGGCGGCATTCCAGCCAATCCAGCATATGAATCTTTATGCTGCCAGCAAGGCGTTTCTGTACAGCTATACCCGTGCCCTGCGGATGGAACTGCTTCCCAGAGGAGTGGTGGTGACGGCAGTCTGCCCCTGGTGGGTGAAGGATACGGAGTTTATTTCAGTGGCCAGTCATAATGAGGCGAATCCGGATGTGAAGAGCGCTGTCCGCAGCTTCCCCCTGGCGACGAAGGAGGACCAGGTGGTAAAACGCGCGCTCCGGGCCAGCAGGAGGAGACTGGCGGTATCGACTCCGGGAATTATGTGTTTCCTGCACCGGCTTCTGGGAAAGGTCATTCCGAAAAAATGGCTGCTGTACTGCTGGGAGCTGTTCCGGAGAATCGGATAAAGAGTTGTTGAGTTTTTTCTCTGAATATCATATAATAGGAAAGATGTCGATATGAAGGAGAGAAAAAACGTGGTTTATAATAATATTTTAGAAGCAATCGGATATACGCCCATGATCCGCCTGAACCGGATGAATAAGCCGGGAAACGCCCAGGTGCTGGTCAAATTTGAGGGACTGAATGTGGGAGGTTCCATTAAGACGCGGACGGCGCTGAATATGATTGAGCAGGCGGAGAAAGAGGGCAAGATCCATCCCGATACGATTATTGTGGAGCCGACCAGCGGCAACCAGGGAATTGGCCTGGCGCTGGTGGGAGCCGTAAAAGGATACCGGACGATTATCATTATGCCGGATTCCGTCAGCGAGGAACGCAGAAAGCTGGTGCGCCATTACGGAGCAGAGGTGATTCTGATCCATGACGCGGGGAATATCGGGGCATGTATTGAGGAATGTCTCCAGACTGCCCTGCGGATGGAGAGGGAAGACCCCAATGTGTTTGTTCCCCAGCAGTTTTCCAATGAGAATAATACGAAGGCCCACCGCCATCATACTGCTCTGGAGATTATGGAGCAGGTGGCGGGACCGATCCATGGCTTCTGTTCCGGAATCGGGACCGGCGGTACCATTACCGGTATCGGCGAAGTGCTGAAGGCGCAGAATCCGGATATTGAGATCTGGGCGGTAGAGCCGGAGAACGCAGCTATTCTGGCAGGAGGCAATATCGGAACCCATCTGCAGATGGGGATCGGCGACGGCGTGATTCCGGATATTCTCAACCAGCAGATTTACGATGATATTTATATTGTTTCTGATGAGGAAGCGCTGCAGACCGCAAAGGATCTGGCAAAAAAGGAAGGGCTGATGTGCGGGATCTCCAGCGGCACCAATGTGGCGGCGGCTCTGAAGCTGGCGGAAAAGCTTGGAGAGGGAAAAACCGTGGTGACAGTACTTCCGGATACTGCAGAGCGTTACTTTTCCACACCGCTTTTTGATGATTAAGCATTAAAATGTCGCGATCTGCGTAGCGGATGGCTCTGCGTATGTGGGAGGAACAGCAGCGGACCGTGATACAGAGACAGAGGTGAAGATACATATGAAAAAGACCGGACTTGTGGTGGAGGGCGGCGGCATGAAGTGCGCTTACAGCGCCGGCGTTCTGGACGCATTCCTGGAGAATCAGATTACATTTGATTACTGCATCGGTGCGTCTGCCGGCGCTGCCAGCGCCGCATCTTACGTGGCAGGCCAGCATGGCAGAAATATCAGATTTTATACGGAGCATACGAAGGATCCTCTGTACTTTGGTCTCAGAAGTTTTCTGAAAACCGGCGATCTGTTTAATCTGAAATATATTTACGGTTATCTCACGAATTCGGACGGGGGCGATCCGCTGGATCTGGACGCGATTCTGCAGAGTCCGGCAGAGTATGAAATTGTGGCGACCCGGGCGGAGACCGGGGAGCCTGTATATTTTTCCAAGCATGATCTGATCCGGGATGACTACCGGCATCTGATGGCCTCCTGCGCGATTCCGGCGGTCTGCAGGCCGGTGGAGATTGACGGATGGCATTACTATGACGGAGGAGTGACGGATCCGATCCCGATCCAGAGGGCCATGGATCAGGGCTGTGAGAAGCTGGTGGTGATCCTTACCAAATCCCGGAAATTTGTAAAAAATCCGGAGCAGTTCCGCCGGGCATACACGCTGATGTGCCGGAAGTACCCGAAGGCAGTGGAGGCTCTGAACCGCCGGCATCTGGTTTACCGGAAGACCCAGAAGCAGATGTTTGATCTGGAGAAGGAGGGAAAGCTTTTCCTGTTTGCTCCCGAGACAGATCTGAAAATCAATACCTATACCATGGACGTGAAAAAAAATCAGCATATGTATGATCTGGGATTGCAGGATTTTCAGACAGCGAAAACAGAGCTGAAAGAATTTCTGAGCGCATAGACGTAAGTTTTTGCGCCGGAAGGGAAAGAAAAAAGAATATTTGCCTGTAAAATACACATACTGGACATAAGAGAGACAGAGCGATTCGGAATAAGAAACCGCTCTGTTTTTTATCAGATGCGGGAGTCAATCCCCCATCTGATAAACGCTCCGCTTAGGATGCGCAGGGATTCGGTAAGGAAGATGTCAGCTAAAGCTGACCCAAATCCCGCGCCAAGACCCGTGAGCGGGTCTTGAACTTATAGGAAAGGAACAGGCAAAATGAGAGAATATCTGAAAATTGAGACAGTGACAGGACGGGAGGTACTGGATTCCCGGGGAAACCCCACCGTGGAGGCGGAGGTGATTCTGGCAGACGGAAGCGTGGGGCGGGGAATTTCCCCCAGCGGCGCTTCTACAGGGGCTTTTGAGGCGCTGGAGCTTCGGGACAGGGACGAGCACCGGTATCAGGGAAAAGGCGTGAAAAAGGCGGTCAACTATGTCAATACTACGATTGCGGAGACTATCTGCGGTATGGACGCTTCTGATCTTTATGAGATCGATAAAGCAATGCGGACAGCGGATGGAACAAAGGACAAGTCCCATCTGGGAGCCAATGCGATTCTGGCAGTTTCCATCGCAGCCGCCAATGCCGCGGCCGCTTCTCTGGATCTGCCGCTGTACTGCTTTCTGGGCGGCCGGTCGGGAACCCGGCTTCCGGTGCCCATGATGAATATTCTGAATGGAGGAGCCCACGCGAAAAACAATCTGGATTTCCAGGAATTTATGATTGTTCCTCTGGCGGCGGGCAGCTTCCGGGAGGCCCTACGTATGGGGACAGAGGTGTATCATAGTCTGAAAACCGTGCTGGAGGAAAAAGGGCTGTCCACGGCTGTGGGAGATGAGGGCGGTTTTGCGCCGGAGATTTCCGATGCTTTTGAAGCGATGGATCTGTTGATGGAGGCAGTGAGAAAAACCGGATATGCGGCGGGAAAGGATATTTCTTTTGCTATGGATGCGGCGGCGTCAGAGCTCTATCAGCCGGACAGCGCCATGTACTTTTTCCCGGGGGAGAGCCAGGCAAGATGTGAGAGCTCCAGGGCTGCCCAGCCGGATACGGTCTGCACCCAGATTTCCCGCTCCGTGGATGAGATGATCGCCTATTATGAAAAGCTGGTGGAGACATATCCGCTGATTTCCATTGAGGATCCTCTGAATGAAGAAGACTGGGAAGGATGGAAGAAAATTACCGGATGCCTGGGCGGAAGAGTACAGCTGGTGGGGGATGATCTGTTTGTGACAAATCAGTCCCGGCTGGCCAGAGGGATTACAGAGCACTGCGCCAACTCCATTCTGATCAAACCAAATCAGATCGGCTCCCTGTCTGAGACGATAGAAGCGATTAAGCTGGCGAAGAGGGGAGGATATACTACCATTGCCTCCCATCGTTCCGGGGAGACAGAGGATACCACCATCGCGGATCTGGCGGTTGCTTTAAATACCGGGCAGATCAAAACCGGAGCGCCCTGCCGCTCGGAGCGGGTGGCGAAATATAACCGCCTGCTCCGGATTGAGGAGGAGCTGGGCGCGGCGGCAAACTATCCCGGAAGGGAAGCGTTCTCAGCGATTCCGGCAGAGTGTCTGAAACTGCGGAAATGAAAAGTCTGTAACAGAAAAAGAGGGCGGAGTCTGAAACAGACTCTGTCCCCTCTGTCTGTGAATAGAAAACGGAAAGCTTTTTACTGGAGAGCGCTCTCCAGTACATCATACCACTCTTCTGTGACATTGCTGTCTGTGCTGTTGGCGAATACAGTAGTGTCCTCCAGCCGGATTTCCAGCACAGGCGTGCTGTCATTATACAGAAACATCATACATTCGCCGGTTTCTTTTCCCCGGAAATAGCCGATGTTCACTTTTTCCGTGCTTCCGCCGTTGGTCCTTGTGAAAGAATCATCCGGCAGGGCGTCAATCAGATCTACGGACCGGATCTCATCCAGATCAAATTCGCAGTCATATCCTGCCGCCTCAAAGGAGAAGGTCTGCTGATCTGCGGTAAATACGACTTCCGCGTTGATCAGATCAGCCAGCATACAGAATACCCAGATCACCAGGACAAGGATTGCTGCAGTCAGTATGATGATAAATGCTCTGGCGCCGGGGCGGCCGAAGTTAAATGCATATTTTGTGCGGTTAAAACGGTTCGGAACCAGAATGCGGCGGTCATCCGGATTATTATACCAGCCTTTTTTCCAGTATTCATCGTCATCTACATAATAGGGCTCCGTATCTGAGTCCAGAATGGTCTGCCGTTTTTTCAGGGCATATCCCACCGGAATCAGCAGCGCAACGGCCTCCAGTGTAATCAGAATGCCGTAGACAACGTAGCACAAAAAGGGAAGGTTTACTCCGGATACGCAGTAGGAAATGGCCAGATAAATCCAGGCTGCTCCGTTCAGCCAGGAGGCCAGGAGCAGTCCTGTGCTCCAGGAACGCTTTGAAAGCTGATTTGCGGAAAAATTCACTTCTGTATTTTTGCTGTATACTCTGTTGGGAGCGTGGATGACGGCAATATGGGTTGCCATAAACAGAAGACAGATCCCGACTCCGACGGCGTACAATGTCCATATGGAGATGGAGGAGTCAAAGGACAGATCATCTCTGCGGTTCATGATGAGCAGCAGAAAAACACTGGCTGCCGACAGAATCAGAATGGGAAGATGCCATTTCCAGCCGGGGGCCAGTTTTCCGGCAGCGCTGGAGACTGCTGTGTCAATCCGGATAATCCTTTTATTTTCCTCAATGACCCAGCCGTTTTTTATTTTCAGCCGGTACATCTGACGATGAGAGGAAATGATCAGATAGTATAATACCAGGATATATTCCGCCAGCCAGATGGTCCATATAATTATAAAGAGTATGAAATCATAAAAACAAAAGAAGCAGATCAGCAGGCTGACTGCCAGATTGATCCACTGGAACATATTCCAGCTCCGGCTGCTTTTCCGGCGCAGCTGTTCCACTTCCGGGTGCTCCAGGCAGCCGGCCGGTATATGGACACCCAGAAGCATCCCCTCGCTGTAGGCGTCTCTTTTTCCAAAGGCGTATCTGCAGAGCAGTACCACCATAAGATCACAGATCGCAAAAATAAGAAACATCATCAGATCTTCCATTGTTAAGCCTCACTTCCTGCCGGATGCATTCTGGCAAATATTTTGTCGCAGATGCTTAAGAATTCTTCCTTCCGCATCCCTTTCAGACTGGCTTCCGCTGACAGGAGCTCCAGCTCTGTCTCCAGCTTTTCCCGGAAAGCGCTGTCTGCCCGCCGGACAGGGGACACGGTGGCGCCCTTTCTCCGGTCAATTTCAATAAATCCTTCTGCCTTCAGAATCTGATAGGTCTTGTTGACTGTCATGCTGTTGATCCCCGCATCCTGGGCCATCTGCCGGACAGAAGGAAGAGATTCCCCGGCTTTCAGATATCCTCTTCCGATGCCGGTCACAATCTGGTTGCGGAGCTGTACATAAATCGGAATATCACTGCTCATATCAAGTGAAATAATCATTCCGCACCTCCTGTAAAAAAGTATTGTTGCTGTTCACAGCCATTTCACTCATCATGCGCAGAACCAGCCAGCTGCGTTGTCTGTCGCTGCCTGGCAGCTTTCTGTTCTGCCTATGAGGAGTATTATTTGTATTACTGATTATAATACAGATAATACTTTTGTCAAGAAAAAAATCCCGGAAAGCTTCCTTTCAGGTGGAATGCTTTTCCGGGATTCCCTTTTCCAGCAGTATGGCGGGAAGGGAAATTTTATAGATGGACAGAATGTCCTGCAGTATCGTTTCCCGATTCTGGTTCATCTTGTTTTTGATCCAGTCCAGCAGAAGACCGGAAGAGGCTTCTGTATAAAAGGCAGCCAGAAAATCCCTAAACTGAGGATCCAGCGTGACCTTCAGTTCCTTTGCGCCCTGTTCAATGGTCTGACGGAAAACAGAAAACAGATCTGTGTAAAAGAAACGTTTGATTTCCTCGTATCCCATGGAGTCCAGGGTTCCGTTGATGATGTGCTTATTTTTATCCACATAGTCCATAACAAAACGGATGGCTTCCTCTGCGTTTACAATCAGATCAAACTTTTTTACAACCTCGATGGCTTCCTGCTCCAGCATCCATTTCAGAAGATCATAGATATCCTGGAAATGGTAATAAAAAGTTTTCCGGTTAATGTTGCATGCGGTAACCAGTTCCGTCACCGTAATTTTAGAGAGAGATTTTTTCCCCAGGCAACTTTTCAGGGCTGCGGCAAGAGAGCGTTTTGTTCTCAGGGAAATTTCTTTGTTTGTCATATGCCAGTCCTCCGTTACTGATCCGGAATCGGGATATTGCGTTGGATGATCAAATTCAAGGCCCGCTCACGGGTCTTGGCGCGGGAGTCATCTCCCCACCTGATATACTATACATTTGTCCGGTAAATAACTCAATGGACAATGTTACTCATTTGTCCGATATTGCCCAATGCGTCCGGGATTGACCGTTGGTTTTCCTGTATTTTTTTACTAAGATGGGTGAAGAAAATCGGAAGGGAGAGGAGGAGAAAGATGGAAAGACAAGAGTACGATATAGTTATGAAAACTTCTGTAGGAGACAGAAAAGGAATTATGATATTTAATGTAGACAATGGCGTTCTTAACGGTCATCTGAATATTCTGAAGGAGGAAAACCCCTTTCACGGGACGATTGATGAGCGGGGAAATTTTTGCATCCGGGGGGAACTGAAAACATTAGTACGCAGAATTCTGTATGACGCCACAGGACGGATGTCAGAAAGGACATTATATCTGAAGCTGCTGGGTGGTCGGGAGATTTTTGAAATCTGCGGTACAGCAGTTTCTGAGGAAGAAAAGGAGCAGATATCATGAGGAGGTTTTATCAGATCATTGTCAGTCATCCCAGAAAGATCATCATTGGCTTCCTTCTGGCTGCCGCCGTCTGTGCGGTGCTCCAGAGTATGGTGGAAGTCAATTATGATATGAAGGATTACCTTCCGGAAGACACCGCATCCACGGTGGCTCTCGATGTAATGGAGGAGGAGTTTGAAGGCGGGATTCCAAACGCCCGGGTTATGGTGGAGGCTGTGACAGTACCGGAGGCGCTGGAATATAAGGAAAAGATTGAAAACTGCGAAGGTGTGACCGCGGTTACCTGGCTGGATGACGCGGTGGATATCCTGCAGCCCCTGGAGACTATGGATGAGGATACGGTGGAAACCTACTATAAAAATGATACGGCGCTTTTTTCTGTCACCATTGAGGAAGGAAAGCAGGTGCAGGCAGAGAGTGCGATCCGGGAGACAGTGGGTGACAGAGGCTCGCTCAGCGGCTCAGCTATTTCCACCGCAGTCGCTACGGTTGACACTGTGGATGAGATTCGGAAAATTGCAGTTTTCGGCGTTCTGTTTATTTTATTTATGCTGGTTTTAACAACTACTTCCTGGGCAGAGCCTGTACTGGTTATGGCAGGTCTGGGAGCGGCGGTGCTGATTAATTGCGGGACAAATCTGATTTTTGGCGAAATCTCTTTTGTCACAAATGCGGCCGGGGCTATTCTGCAGCTGGCGGTATCACTGGATTATTCCGTGTTTCTGATTCACCGGTTTGAAGAATGTCTGAAAGAGATTCCAGATCCGAAGGAGGCTATGGTAGAAGCTCTGTGCAGATCCACCAGCTCTATTCTTTCCAGTGGTCTGACTACGGTCATCGGATTTCTGGCGCTTGTTTTTATGCAGTTCCGGATTGGTCCGGATCTGGGGCTGGCGCTGGCAAAAGGAATTGCCATCAGTCTGATTACGGTTTTTGTTTTTACGCCTGTTCTGGCGCTGACGCTGCAGAAATGGCTGTATAAAACGAAGCACCGCAGTTTTCTCCCGGATTTCAGAGGGCCTGGCCGCATGATCAGCCGTGTGATGATTCCTATGGTGTGTGTATTCGCCGTGCTGATCCTGCCGTCTTATCTGGCGTCCAACGCCAATGATTTTTATTATGGTTCTTCCCATATTTACGGGGAAGACACCAGACTGGGAAGGGATATGGCGGCTATTGAGGAGACGTATGGAGAAAGCGATACCTATGTGGCAATGGTTCCGAAGGGAGATCTGGGGAACCAGCAGGAATTGTCTGACGCCCTTCACGATATTCCCCAGGTGAAAAGTATTCTTTCTTACGTGGATACGGTAGGAGCGGAAATTCCGGAGGAATATCTGGATGAGGATATGCTGTCGCAGCTTGTCGGCGATCATTACAGCCGTTTTGTCATAACTGTGGAGGCGGGAGAGGAAGGGGAGGAAACTTTTTCGCTGGTAGAGACCATCCGGGAGACCCTGGATACTTATTATCCGGAGGAAAATTATCTGGCGGGAACAGGAGTCAGCTCCTATGATCTGATGGATACGATTACCCAGGATATGGTAAAGGTGAATCTGATCGCAATCGGAGCGGTATTTCTTGTTCTTTTGGTGACTATGAGATCTGTTTCTCTTCCGGTTATTCTGGTGCTGGCAATAGAGACTGCGGTATGGATCAATCTGGCGATTCCCTATTTCCGGGGAACTACGGTTTTTTATATTTCTTATCTGATTATCAGTTCGATCCAGCTGGGAGCGACGGTGGACTACGCAATTCTGTTTACAGAGCGCTATACCGGATTCCGGAAGCAGATGGATAAAAAGGCAGCGGTTGTGGAGACTGTCCGGGCGGTGACTCCCTCGGTAATCACTTCCGGAACAGTTCTGGCAGTGGTGGGAGGACTGCTTGGTTATGTTTCCAGCCACGGTATTCTGGCCCAGCTGGGAACCTTCCTTGGGATCGGAAGCCTGCTTTCACTGGCCATGGTGCTGTTTGTATTGCCGGGACTTTTGTATCTTCTGGACGGCGTTATCCAGAGAACGACAAGGCATACTCATTTTTATAACTCCGGAAAAGAGAATATTCCCGGGAGAATACCCGGATGGGCAGAAAACAGCCCGGAAAAGGAGGAAAGTTTACATGAAGTTTAGACGTGTTTTTGTTTTGGGACTTACTGTAGTTCTGGTGTTCACTTCAGCAGTTTCCGCTTCTGCATCTGAAGCGGCACAAGCCACAGAGAAAGAAGAAGTTGTTTATGTCATGCTGCAGAAGGACGGATCTGTGAAAAATACTTATGTGGTAAACAGTTTTGCGGGCGGGGATATTACCGACTATGGAGATTATGATTCCGTAAAAATGATGAATACAAGTGATGCGGTCCGGCAGCAGGGGGACCGGATTACCTTTACCTCTTCCGCCGATAAGGTATATTACCAGGGAGAGCTGAAGGATGCAGAAATCCCGTGGAACATTTCTCTGCGGTATTACCTGGATGGAAAGGAATATACGGCGGATGAGCTGGCGGGAAAGAGCGGGGAACTGGAAATCCGGTTCCAGATAACGAAGAATGAGGCGTGCCGCGGAGACTTTTTTGAGAACTATGCCCTGCAGGCGTCTTTCATGCTGGATACAGAAAAGTGCAGAAATATTTCGGCTCCCGACGCTACAGAGGCAAATGTGGGCGGAAGTAAGCAGTTTACTTATACGATCCTTCCCGGAGAAGGGATTGACACAGTTATCACAGCGGATGTAACAGATTTTGCGATGGATGCGGTATCCATTAACGGGATTCATCTGAACCTGAATGTGGAAGTAGACAACGCCGGACTGAAGGATAAAGTGAATGAACTGATAAACGCTGTGGAACTGCTGGATGACGGGGCGGGGGAACTTTCTGACGGGGCGGGAGAACTGGAGGATGGCACAGCCGGAGTAAATGGCGGAGCTGATTCTTTAAACAGCGGGATATCCTCCCTGGACGGCGGAGTCAGAGCTTTGCAGAATGGAACCGCCACTCTGCAGACAGGGCTGGACAGTTTAAATGCCCGGTCCGGGGAACTGACAGAGGGATCCGCCCAGGTAAAAGAGGCTCTCAGAACGATCCAGACAGCCCTTGATTCTGTTTCCGTATCCGGAGAGGAACTTGCCGCTCTCACAGAGGCGTCTGGTCAGATCCGGCAGGCCATAGAAAATCTGTATGACGGAGCTCTGAGCCTGCAGGAAAATCTGGGATATACCCAGTATAAATCGCTGATGGCGGCAAACGGGCTGGACGTCGATACGCTGAAAGCGGGAAATTCACAGACGATTTCAACGCTGAGGGCGCAGATTACAGAATTGCAGAATACACTGACCCGGATAGAAAATACTCCGGGGATGGAAGAGCAGGCAGCCCGGCTGAAGGAGCAGGCAGATCAGCTTTCCCGGGTTGTGACTCTCCTGGAGGGAAACAATGCTGCCATCGGCGGGATGGAAAGCTACCTGGATGAAATCTCCGCAAGCCTTCCGGAGCTGACGGAGGGACTGACCCGGCTGAAGGAACAGTATGAGGTTTTTGACAGCTCCATTTCCGGTCTGGTGAATACCCTCAGCAGTATGACCGGACAGCTTTCCACACTGGCGGATGGAATAAACCAGCTTGTGGAAGAGTATGAAGTTCTTGATTCCGGTATTGGAGAATACACAGACGGAGTAGCGCAGGCTGCGGCAGGATATCATCAGATCATGGACGGCGTATCTTCCCTGGCAGAAGGAAGCCGCGAGCTGGCCGACGGTTCCGGAGAATTGTATGAGGGAACTGCAGAGCTGTATGACGGCGTTGTGTCTCTCTGTGACGGCGCACGGGAACTGGCCGACGGTACGGGAGAATTCCGGGAGGAGACTTCGGATATGAATGCGCAGATTGACGAGGAGATCGACAGTCTTCTGGAAACGATCGGGGGAAGTATGAAGGATCCGGTATCCTTTGTGTCAGAGAAAAATACAAATGTGGATTCCGTGCAGTTTGTGATTCAGACAGAGGGAATTGAAATAGAAAAAACGGAAGAGACAGCCGCGCCGGTGGAAGAAGAACCTTCCTTCTGGCAGAAACTGATCGCACTGTTCCGGTGATCTTTGCGGAGATAGGGATTGTATTATGGAAAACGGAGAGCTGTAAAAGCAGGTATGGCACATGCAGATAAAAGTCAGGAGCAGCATATCATACGCTGCTCCCGGTTTCTGCGCGAATCGTGGATCGGATGGGAAAGAGAATCTTTCCCTATCCGATTCTGCCGTCGACTGATAAAATTCCATTTATATACCGTATCCCCTGGGAACATCAGAAATCTGAAGTGTTTTCAGAAGGGGCCGTATCCCATATTGTGGGCTATCATAACCAGTATAAATGCACTTACAATAAAGCCCAGATAAATTTTCCAGCAGAACTTAATCCAGGATCCGTAATCCACACCGCACATGGACAGCTGGACCAGGGAACTGGCGGGCCAGAAGCTGTTGGTGATACCGTCGCCGTACTGGTAAGCCAGTACCAGCACCTGCTGATTGATGCCGAGGATTTTCCCAAGGGGCTGGAGAATCGGCATAATGATAACAGCTTTTCCGCTGCCGGACACTACCAGGAAATTAAACAGTGTTACAAAAATAAAAATAATCAGTAATGCGAGAATTGCGCCTCTGTTTTCCAGAAGTGTTGCCATCGCATGTACAATCGTATCCATGATACACGCCTGATTCATCAGCACGACTACAGACTGGGCCAGGCCAACGGCAAAGGCCGCCGCAAATACTCTGACAGCACCTTTGCAGAAGAGCTGGCAGGCTTCGTTGGGCTTGAAACGGAAGATAATCGTCAGAATGATTCCCATAATCACATAAAGTCCTGCAATCTGGGGGAAGGACCAGCTCAGCCGGATGCAGCCGTATCCCTGAATGACGATAACCGCCAGGAAAATAATAATTCCCAGAGCTCTGGAAACAGTCATATTTTCCATGCCGGAGGTGTGATCTTCCCGGTTCTGGTTCATGTACTCTTCGCTGTAAAAGCTCCGTCTGGGATCCTTTCTGATCCTGCGGCAGTAAGCGTAAATGCCGATCAGACCGATGACATAAAATACGGCAAGTCCCACGGCGCGGAAGCCGATTCCCGAGAAAAGGGGAAGCCCCACAATCTGCTGCGCGACGCCTGTGGTAAAGGTATTCATCATTCCCGAAGTAAAGCCGACGGTACTTCCGATGATCGCCAGGGCCGTTCCCACCATTCTGTCATATCCCAGGGCAAAGCCGATGGTGACAGCCAGGGGATAGAAGGGATATGCCGCTTCCCCGTAACCCAGCACACCGAAAATAACAAAAATAGTATAGAAAATGCAGACAACGGAAAATTCTTTGCCTTTTGTTTTTTTCAGGATCAGATTGATAGCTGCGCCGAACGCGCCGCTGACCTCCAGAAGATAGATCATGCCGGAACAGATGAAAAGTGTTCCCATGATGGTGGCGCCGTTGACAAAACCGTTATAGACGGCCTCAAAGTAATCCATGAAACCAATGGGATTTTCATTTTCCACATACTGGAAGGTGTCCGGGTCAATGACGCTGAGGCCGGTGGCAGCGTCAGTAATTCTCTCATAGGATCCGCTGGGGATGATATAGGAGAGAATAACGACAAAAAGCATAATTAACAGCAGTATAATAAAAACATGAGGCATGCGGAATGCCTTTTTCTTTTCTGTTTTCTGATTCATTTTTTCCTCCCTTTCCGAATAAAGAAGCATCCGCAGGATTTATTCGGAGGTTTTATTCTGTTCCAGCCAGGATACGGCTGCGTTTGCGTAAACAGCGGCGCCCAGAGGCAGCACGTTTTCATCCAGAATCATCTGCGGACTGTGCAGAGGCGCATTTCCGGGCTTTCCGGCGCCGATGAAAGCGAACATGCCCGGAATTTCCTGGGTGACGTATCCGAAATCTTCTGTTCCGGTCATGGCGGGGATTTCGTGAACACTGTCCGGCCCTGTGATCTCACAGATATGGGGCACCAGCTGGCGGCAGAGCGTCTCATCCGTCAGCGTACATGGAGTGTGGAAGGTGGTCAGCTCATAACCGGCGTTCCAGGCTTTTACATAGTGATCAATGACCTGGGGAATCCGTTCCTTCAGATGTTCTGCGGCCTCCACATTCAGGGTCCGCAGCCCGATGTGGAGCTCAGCCTCATTGGGAATGATGTTGACTGCTGTTCCTCCCCGGGCTACGCCGCAGGTAAGGGTTACCATGGCGGCCGGATCCGCTTCTCTTGTGACCAGAAGATTCAGCGCCTGGTACACCTGGTTCATGACCATCAGCGGATCTGTACAGAGCTGGGGCTGGGAACTGTGCCCGCCTTTTCCCTTAATCTTCAGAATAAAAGTATCCAGGGATGCGGAGTTGACTCCGGTGGCGAAGCCGATTTGTCCGGTTTCGTCTGTGGGCTGTACATGCAGGCCGAAGGCAGCTCCCGGTTCCGGATCGGACAGAATACCGTCTTCCACCATCATCCGCGCTCCCGCGCCGGTTTCTTCTCCGGGCTGGAACATCAGCTTCACGGTTCCCTCCAGGCGGTCTTCCATGCTTTTCAGAATCCGGGCGGCGCCCAGAAGCATGGCCGCATGGCCGTCGTGACCGCACATATGGCCGCAGCCGTTGGTTGATTTAAAGTCCAGGCTGTTGTCTTCTTTTATGGGAAGGGCGTCCATATCGGCCCGCAGCAGGATGCAGGGGGAACCATTTCCGATGACAGCAGCCACGCCTGTTTCCTTTTCCATCCTGGGAAATCCGGCTTTGACAAAATCCTCTGTCATCTGTGCCGGAAGCCTGCCGCCGCAGTCCTTCCAGGGGATACCCATTTCATCCAGTTTCTTTTTTATGTAAGAACTGGTTTGAGGAAGATCTGTGCCGATTTCCGGAATCCGGTGCAGATATCTCCTGTCTGTGATAATCTGTTCGCGGAATTCTTCAGATTTCCGGCGGATTTCTTCCGCAGATATATTCATTTCTGACGCCTCCTGTCTGTTGCGGATCTTCTTCTGAACAGGATCAGATTCTTTTCTGAAAGAAAAAAACTCCGACCGTTTCGGAGTATGGATCTGCTCTGATCTATAAATATAAATAAATATGAATAAATATTCATTATCATACCACCATATGTAAAAAATTGCAATAATTCGGGCAAAACTTCCTGACAAACTTTGTTTCTTCTGGTATTATTATAGGAAGATTCGGAGGAGAGACAAGATGGGCATAGAAGGAAAAACAACGTTTGTAAATGGAAAGATTTTCACATCCGATGACCGGATGCCTTATGCGGATGCCATGACAGTTGCCGGCGGCCGCATCGTGGCCATTGGAAGTGAGAAGGATCTTCCCGGTGACAGGGGAACTGTGATTGATTTAAAGGGACGACGGGTGATTCCGGGGTTTGTGGACGCCCATATGCATTCTGTCATGCTGGCGGACTGTATGAAAAAGATCACTGTTATGCCGCCGGAAATCTGTTCCATTGAAGAACTGGTGCAGGCCATCAGAGAGCGCCGGGCACAGCAGGAGCCGGGACAGTGGATTGAAGGCTGGGGATATGACGAGCAGGGATTTGCGGAAAAGCGTTCTCCCAACAGATATGATCTGGACCGGGGATGCAGCGACGCCCCTGTGGCGCTTCTCAGGAACTGCGCCCATATCCGCTGCGTAAACAGCATGGCGCTGAAGCTGGCGGGGATCGACCGGAATACGCCGGATCCGCCGGGAGGCGAGATTGAGCGGGATGAAAACGGGGAGCCTACCGGTGTACTGAAGGAGACGGCCAGGAATCTGATTGCGCCGCTTCTGCCGGTGGAATCGGACGAAGAAAAGGTGGAGAACCTGCTGGGACTGGGAAAACTGCTGGCAGCCCGGGGCATTACAGCAGTCTGCGATATGGGAAATCTGGATCCCAGCGACAATTTTCCTGTATATGAGGCGGCTGCGGAACGGGGCCTCTGCCAGAAGGCGGGCGTGTACTATATGTGGGACTTTTTTGCAGACAATGAAGTCTTTGAGATTCCGGCGGAAAGACTGGACCGGAATCGTCAGATCTTCGCGGCGGGGCTGAAACTGCTGGGGGACGGCAGTATTTCCGGGAAAACTGCCTGGATGCACCGGCCTTATAAGGATTCCACAGACAATTACGGGATCTGTGTGTGCACCGATGAACTGCTGGAGTCGGCGGTGGGCTTCTGTAAGAAAAATCACTGCCAGCTTTCCATGCACGCCATGGGCGGACGGGCCATTGAGCGGATGGTAAACCGGGCCGCCGGTGAAGAAAAATGGACGCCGGAGGGAATTCCCTATGTGCGGATCGAGCATGTGACGGATCCTTCCGCAGAAAGCATAGAGAAGGCCGCTGCCTGCGGTATTTCTTTTGTGACCCAGCCGATTTTCCTGTATGCAGAGAGCGCCAGCTATCTTGCTAATCTGGGAAGTGACTGGATGAAGAGATGTTATCCGGTGAAAACTATACTGGAAAAAGGAGTGACCCTCGGATTTTCCACGGACGCTCCGGCTACCTTCTGGGCGGTGCCCTATGATCCCTTCCCGGGACTGAAGCTGGCGGTGACGCGGACTGCGGCGGACGGCACGGACTGTGGAAAGGAAAACGCCATAGATATTGAAACGGCTATAAAGCTGTATACCCGGGGAGCGGCCAGGGCGGCAGGATTCCCGGAGACCGGCATGCTGGCGGAGGGATACCATGCGGATTTTGTTGTGCTGGACCGTGATATTCTCAGCATATCGCCGGAAGAGATCGATCAGATACAAGTGGAGGCAACCTACGCAGACGGAGTCTGCGTCTACAGATCAGATAGATGAATAAAAACGAAAGAAGAGAGGTAAAACAGATATGTTTCAGATGCCAGAATACAGAGAGCCTGATTTTACGCAGGAGAAGTTTGTAAACGCGCCGGATGCCATGTGGGAAAAGGTGACCATACAGGGAGTAGCGCCGGAGAATTATCACAGCACATCCATGTATCCGGAATATTTCAAAATCGCCGGAAAATGGACCCTTGCCAAAGAGAGCAGAATGGATTCCAGCGTGGTGCTCTGCGACGACGGGGAGCTGAAGGTTGTGGAAAACAGGAATCTGGAGGTCGGAGATAAGGTAATTCTCGGAAGAACCGAAAATGGAGAGGAGGGCATTTATCTTCACAGTAACGGATTTGAAGATCCGGAGGAGGAAGAGGCAGACAAGTTTGTATTCCGCCAGGGAAGAAGCCGTGAGACCTCCTACGCCAGAGATTATGACCGCTTTTTCGAACTTCTGAAATACGAGAGGGACCATGGAAATATTATCTGGGTCATGGGACCGGCTTTTTCCTTTGACGCGGATGCCAGGAGAGCCATGCAGGCCATGGTGGAGAACGGCTATGTAGATGGTCTTATGGCCGGAAACGCTCTGGCAACTCACGATATGGAGGGATCCATGTTCCATACAGCCCTGGGCCAGGACATTTATACTCAGAAGTCCCAGCCTAACGGACATTATAACCATCTGGACGTGATCAACAGAGTCAGAAAAAGCGGATCGATCGCGCAGTTTATTGAGGATTATAAGATTGACAACGGCATTATGTACAGCTGTGTGAAAAATCATGTGCCGTTTGTGCTGACGGGATCCATCCGGGATGACGGACCGCTGCCGGAGGTTATAGGAAATGCCTATGAAGGTCAGACAAAAATGCGGGAGATGGTGAAGAAATCTACGACGGTGATCTGTCTCGCGACCATGCTCCACACCATCGCCACCGGGAATATGACGCCTTCCTACCGGGTGCTGGAGGACGGAACCGTCCGTCCGGTATTTCTGTATACGGTGGATGCGGATGAGTTTGTGGTAAATAAGCTTCTGGACCGGGGAAGTCTGGCGGCAACCACCATTGTAACTAACGTACAGGACTTCATAATGATTGTAGCCAGAGGCCTGGGAGTTATCTGACAGGAAAAGAAAATTTTACCGGGAGGAATCCAGTGGGTGGTATCGTTATACTGCAAGGGAATGATATCGCACATTAGGCTTCTTCCCGGATCTGACGGATCTGATGGATTTTTTCCGTTACATTCAGCAGATTTCTGGTATAACGCTCTGCCAGATCATGGAAAAACGGAAAGGAGTTTACTTCCGGCGGGGTGATCTGGTCCGCATGGGGAGGACGCCGGTCTTTCAGTATATCATACGCCTGGCGGGAAAATTCCCCGACAGCGCGGCGTTCTTCTTCGGACAACTTTTCCGTATGGATCAGAACGATCATCTGTTCCGCTTCTGCAACCATCCGCCACAGCAGCAGAAGAAGCTGTTCATAGTAGACATGAAGCGACTGAGGATGACTGTTCAGATATTTGCGCACCTCATCGCACAGCATGTGGAAGTTGACCAGGGTGTTGTGCAGAATTGTCAGGCTGATTTTTCTGCTGAGTCCCGCCTCCAGAACCCGGATATAGTACCGCTGCATCCGGTAAAGCTCATGGAGATTGAACCGGAACTGCTTTTCCCGGGTGGAAGGGAAAATAAACCGGTTTACCAGGAAAACCAGAAGGGCGGCGATGCCCAGATACAGCAGCCGGTATTCCACCGCGGCCCCGCTGCCCAGCGTAATGGAGGCCATGGACACGCCGCAGGCAGTGGCAAATATCGGCTGTACCCATTTTCCGGGAGTGGACAGATACATACATGTAATCATCACTGTAAAGAAGGCATATGTCCACGCCGGACCGGGCAGAAGCAGACAGGCTCCGTAAGCGGCCACACAGCCAATGATGCTTCCAATCAGTCTGGCCTGTACACGGGTGACGCTGTCCTCATACAGAGGCTGGATGATGACAAAGGCATTCAGAGCCAGCCAGTAGGAGTGCTCGGCGTGGGAAAGATCCACAATCGCAAAGCAGATGGTCATGACCAGGGCCAGCCGCAGCGCAAAGCGGAACTCAAAGGCGTTCAGCTTCAGATGATTGATCAGATCCTGGAAATAGCGGTGCACCGGAAACGGCTCCCTGTGGGGCGTGGTTTCAGTCATTTCTTTCAGGGCAACTACAAGCAGACGGAGAACATTCCGGTAAAAAGAGCCGAAGCGGAACTCCAGAGTCTTTCCTTTTTCCAGAAGTTCCCTGGCGTCGCAGATCAGATCGCCGTTATCGGTCTGGTTCATTTCCAGAGCGGCGCGGGACAGAAAGGCGGCAAGTTCTTTCCTGGCCCGGGGAGCGGCCTCCGCCGCTGATACATTCTTTTTATCAACAAAATAATAGGCGGAACGCTGGAATATAAGCCCGAAGGTATAGTAGACGTGCTCTGCCCGGGCAAATACATGCATGACATTGTGACCGTTATAGGACATTTTATACATGGTATGTTCCAGGGAAATCAGACCTGCGTTATCTGTATCTCCGGTGGCAAGACGGTCTGCAATCTGCCGCAGCCCGTCCCGGATAATGGAAAAATCCAGCTTCTGCGTCCGGAAGCGCTGCAGAATCATAAGGACCGTCACCAGAATTCCTGTTGCGAGTGTGGAAATCACCATCATCCGCGGAATATTATTCTGGTAACCGGGGATTAACTGAAGGAAAACAAAGGTAATCATTCCCACAAAGTATCCTTTGTTATTAAAGGGCGAGGATCTCAAGGCAGTCCACACCAGAGGAAACAGGGCGTTAAAGGTCAGATGCAGCACGACGTTCGCGGAGGCCAGGCAGGCCAGGGCGCAGACCAGAATCTGACTGCAGGCCAGAACCAGGACTTCACGGAGGGTGAGCCTTTTCTGATAGTTGAAATTGAAGGCGGAACCGGTGAAGGAGGCAACAAAGCCGTAGTTCGGGCCGAACAGAAGAAAAATCAGATAGAAAAGCAGTAAATAAAAAGCTGCTTTTGGCAGCCCGTTTTTTAATCTGTCTTTTGTCAGAATCTGCTTCAATTTCATCACTTCCTTTTTGTATTCCAGAATTGGACAGGATAATCATGTTTTTTTAATAATACTACTATTTCTGGAATCTGGAAAGAAATTTTTATATGATTTAAGGTTGTCTATTTTCTTAGAATTTTGTTTTCAAAGAGTATACGCAAAAAAGCTTCGCATAGGCTGGATTGGGAAAGTTGTTTCCTGTGCATAACAATGAGATTTCTCTTTGGAAGAGTGATCTCAAGTTCTACTTTTTTCATCTTATTATTTCTAAGTTTTTTTTCGACTAAAATTTCGGGAAGAATCCCTATCCCATAATTGTTTTCCACCAGAATCTGTATGGTTGAGGAAGTCTGAACAGAGTATGATGGTTCAAAAAAAGTCCCCTGTTCAATAAAATATTGGCTGATCTGTGCATATGCACTGGAATCTCTTCCCGGACAAATAATAGGATAGCAGGAGAGTTCCCGGACAGTCAGAGGATGGGATTCTTCAATAACATAGTTGTTTCCGGCAACTGCTATGATAGGGAAAGCGATTCCCTCATAGATTGTGTATTCATCGGGATACTGAAAAGGTGTTACTCCGATGGCGAGATCTGCTTCTTCGCTTTGCAGATGTTTCAGACTTGCAGCTGTGCTGCCTCCTCCGAACAGACGTATTTTCGCTTCCGGATGTTGTTCCCTGAACGTGCTAAGCATAGGAAGAATAACAGAAAACAGAGGGGTTTCTGTTGCTGAAATGGACAGAGTACCGGCAGAATGTTCCTTTGAGCGGACTAATTCTTTTTCGCCGTTGAGAAATGCATGAAAGCCCTGCCGGACATGTTTGAAAAGCAGTGCTCCTGCAGGAGTAAGCTCTGTAGATCTTGATTTCCTGTAGAAAAGTTCTGTTCCCATATAGTTTTCGAGTTTTTTAATTGTCTGGGTGCATGCAGGCTGAGTAATATACAATGCGTCCGCAGCTTTTGAAATACTTTTAAGACTGGCTACATAATAAAAAGTTCGAAGATATTCCATATTAAAATCAAGCATAAATATAAACCTCAAAATATAATTTGAACTTATGTATAATATAATAAATATCAATTTGAATTATATATCATAACAGGTTAAAATGCAAGTATCAATCAAGAGAAAGGAGACAGGTAATGAAACGTGTGAGAATCGCTTCCGGTGCAGGATTTGCCGGAGACCGCATAGAGCCCGCATTGGAAATTATCAGACAAAATGCCGCAGACTATATCATTTTTGAATGTCTGGCAGAAAGAACGATAGCGTTGGCTCAAAAATGCCGGATGAAAAATTCAGAGCTGGGATACAATGCACTATTGGATTATCGTATGGAAAAAGTGATTCCGCTTTTGAAGGAGCATCCAGTCAGAATTATAACGAACATGGGGGCTGCGAATCCGAAAAATGCAGCGAAACATATTTATGAAATTGCGGTGAGGAACGGTTTGGAAAAACTGAAGATTGCTGTTGTGGAAGGTGATGATGTGCTGAATATCCTGGAACAATTTTCAAAGGCGGAAATTATGGAAACCGGAAAACCGCTGGATAGTTTAAAGGGAAGGATTGTTTCCGCAAATGCCTATATCGGAGGACAGGGAATTTCAAAAGCACTGGAAGCAGGAGCGGATATTGTTGTGACAGGAAGGGTTGCTGATCCATCATTGACTACAGGAGCATTAATGTATGCATTTGGAAAGTCTTATGATGATTTTGATTTTATTGGAAAAACAGTTGTTGCGGGACATTTGCTGGAATGTGGGGCACAGGTAACCGGCGGCTATTATGCAGATCCAGGGAAAAAGGATGTGCCGGATCTCTGGCGTGTTGGATTTCCCATTATAAATTTTGATGAAACAGGAGACTTTGTTATAAGCAAATTACCGGAAAGCGGCGGATGTGTTACGGAGGCAACAGTAAAAGAACAGCTGCTTTATGAAATACAGGATCCATCTCAGTATATTACGCCGGATGTGGTTGCGGATTTTTCTGAAATCAGAGTACAGGAGATTGGTAAAGATACAGTATCTGTTACGGGTGCTGCCGGAAGATCTGAAACTCAGACATATAAAGTCAGTGTCGGATATGAGGATGGTTACATTGGTACAGGCGAGATCAGCTATGGAGGAATCAACTGTGTTGCCAGGGCAGAGTTGACGGCGGAAATTCTGGAAAAACGTTTTGAAGAAATATCGAATCGTATTCTGGAAAAAAGAATCGATATAATCGGTATAAATAGTTTGTATAAAGACGCATTAAAACAATCTTTATCAGAACCTGTTGAAGTCAGGGTACGGCTTGCTGTCAGGACAGAAACAGAATCAGATGCAAAAGAAGCTGGAAGAGAGGTAGAGGCGCTTTATACTAACGGTCCTGCCGGAGGTGGAGGAGCCCGCTCAAGTGTAACACATATTATATCAATTGCTTCTATTTTAATTGATAAAAGATATGTACATACAGAAGTCTTTTTGGAGGGGGAAAAATATGAAGTTATTTGATATTGCACATTCCAGAACTGGTGATAAAGGGAATTTGTCGACAATTTCTGTGATTGTGTACGATGAAAGTGATTATGATTATATAAAACAGAAACTGACTGCAGATGTGGTAATGAGTAAGTTTTCTGCTATCGGCTGTACATCGGTCGAGCGATATGAAATTCCGTCATTGGGAGCGTTGAATTTTGTTTTGCATAATACCTTGGGAGGCGGCGTTACCCGTTCATTAGCCTTGGACGCTCATGGGAAATCATTGAGCGGTCTTATGCTGGATATCGATATATAAATCAAAAGAGGAGGGAATTGTAATGAATAGTAAAAAAAATTCCTGGGCAGGACCAAAGCAGCTGGGGATAGCTATTTTCTGTGGGATTTTGTTTTTGGCGTATACCTGTATGAATACGGGTATGACTAATACTATTTTGCCAATGGTGTGTGAAACCAGGGGATGGGAATATAGCAATATTTTACCGTTTATGAGTTATGGCGGTTATATCGGGGCAATCAGCGCGCTGTTTTTTACACAGCTGGCGATGAAAAAAAGCCCCAAATTTGTAATTGTACTCAGTCTAATCCTGGCGGCTGTCTGCGCAATATTATATGGAACAAGCGAGAATTATGCAATTTTTCTGATCAGTGTAATAGGTAATCGTGTGTTTGGTATGGCGTACCAGGCTGCCGGTGCAACTGTAATTCTTACAAACTGGTTCCCCAGAACGAAGGGAATTGTATTGGGATGGGTTACTATGGGAATTATTTTATCAGATGTTATCTGGTCGCCTTATATTCCCAGTGCAGTTGCGGCAATCGGACTTACACCGGTATTTCTTATAGTTGGCACTGCATTTGTGATTCTGGCATTAATTACCGTTTTTTCAGTACATAATTATCCGGAGGAATGTGGCTGTTATCCGGATAACGACCCGACTGGTCTGGTAGAGCTGAATGCAGATGATGTAATTAAGAAAAGTTATGACAGCAGTTTTACTGTAAAAAAATTGCTGAAAACTCCCCAGGTCTGGCAGATTGGTATTGGATGGGGGGCATTGTGGATGATCGGAGTGGCTTTTGTCAGTCAATTGGTAAATCGATGTGTTTCGATCGGTTATGAGTCATCATTTGCGGTTCATGTTCTTCAGATATCATCTATTATTGGGCTGTTTGGCTCCTGGTTGTTTGGTTTTCTGGATCAGAAGCTGGGAACCAAAAAAGCGACGCTGATATTTTGTGTGTCAATTGCCGTCTTGTTTGTAGTCGGTCTTTTCCAGCCGCAGGGACAGGCAATGGTATGGATCAGCGCATGCGGTATTATGGGATGTGTAGGAGGGATTTGTAATTTGCAACCTTCTATGGTAGGAACCATATTTGGAAGGTGGGATTTTTCAGCAGCAAACCGGATTATCACTCCAATTGCGACAGTTATGATGTCTTCCAGTTTTATTATTGTTTCCTGCTGTATTAAGACATCACTGGGATATAATGCTTTATATGTCTGCTGTGCTGTTATCGCAGTCATAATATTTTTTGTGGTGCTGACCACAAAGGAGAAAATGATTGGTGCAACAGATGAGGATGTTTTAAAAACGACTGATGAAAGGAGCGGCTATGAATAATTTTCAAAGAGTGCCTGTAACTGAAGAAGACAAATTGAAAAGTTATTACAAATATTTCAATAGAGAGCTGGTAGATATCCCGGAAGAAAAAAAGAAAATATTGGAACATCCATTGCTTCCGGATGGGGCAGGACTGGAGCTTGCGGACCGGAATAAAATTTTTGACCCCGGATATTTACCGGATGAAATAGGCGTGAGTCATCTGAAATCCGGCGGATATTGTTTTTCCAACCAGAATTTTATTCCCCATGGAACAGGCGAAATGCTTCAGTGGTGGTTCGCATGGCATCCGCTGGATAATCTCAGATACAGTATCTGGGATCCCAGAGATCATTTTGCGGTTGGAATTTCAGAAGAGACAAGGAAAAAATTAATGAATCCGGATATATCTTTGCTGGAAAAGTGTCAGAATGTCAAGCATTCAAACAGGGAGATTGTTCTCCTGGGAACAGATCCTATTTCAGTAGTTTTGACATTTCTGAAACCATCTGATATGGGATGGGATGAAAGCCGGATTGGGACAAAAGACTGTTCTTTCTTTGTATGTGGAAATGTGGTAAAGCCGGAGGGCGGCGGCCTTCCTATTGTAATTATGCACAGTGCAAGGGATGTGGAAGGAGGCTGTGAGCATAGAAGCAGAATATGGGTCGGTTATCAGATTATTGATGGAAAAGGAGTATGTGTAGCTCCGGAAGGTTTTGAAATACCGGTTCAGGGGCTCAGAAATCAATTACAGCATCACTTTTTTGAGATGGCAAATTTAATCACTATTTTACCGGATCTTTACAAAGAGGAAAAAGATAACTGGTAGACAAAGTTTACAGCCTGAGTCAGCTGTTCATAAAATCGTATAAAAAACCGGCGGAAACAGGATAGCTGCCATATGGATGACAATGAAAAGCGGGTAGGAGATCAGAGAATCCCTGCCCGCTTTTCATTGTCTGTATAGCAGCAAAGATGAAAAAAGTTGTCAGGGATGCCAATCAGAAAATCATGGAATTGCTGCATAGTTCGGAGAAATTCATGGGAAAGGAACTGGCAGGGGTGATTAGAAAATGTGGATTAATTTTATCATAAGGTCAATTTAATTATATCATTTTCTTAAAAATGATATAATTAAATTGACAATGATAATATTAAAATATATAATCAGATTATATGAAAGACTGACCAGAAAGTCTGACGGAGCAATTGAAAATGAGACAATTTGATTATCTGGAAAAATGGAAAAGTCTGCTTACACCGGAAATTGTATTACTGCTTACACAGATACATGAATATAAGGGGGAGCAGACTTTATTTATAGAGGCAAAAGCTGATGCGCTCACACAACTGGTGGAGATAGCCAAAATACAAAGTACAGAAGCCTCTAATAAGATTGAGGGAATTTATACTTCGGATGAGCGGCTGTGCGCTCTGGTCCGGGATAAAACGAGGCCGAGAACACGAAATGAGCAGGAGATCGCAGGATACCGGGATGTATTAAATACAATTCATGAAAGTCATGATCATATTCCCCCGAAACCGTCCATTATTTTACAGCTGCACAGGGATTTATATAAGTTTGAAGGATATGATTTTGGCGGAAGGTATAAAATGGCGGATAATGTAATTGAAGAAGAGGATACAGAGGGCAGAAAGTTTGTCCGGTTTCAGCCGGTACCTGCCTGGGAAACACCGGCGGCAATAGAGGAATTATGTGCTGCTTTTGAGCGGGCGTCCACCACAGGACAGATGGATCAGCTGATTTTAATTCCGATGTTCATACTGGATTTTCTTTGTATTCATCCATTTAATGATGGCAATGGGAGAATGAGCAGGCTGCTTACTTTGCTATTGCTTTACCGGGCTGGTTATATTGTCGGGAAGTACATCAGTATAGAAAAACTGATTGAAACCACAAAAGATTCTTACTACGACTGTCTGCAGAAGAGTTCGGAAGGGTGGTATGAAAATCTGAATAATTACGAACCATTTGTGAAATATATGCTTGGGATTCTTGTGGGGGCATACAGAGAATTCTCTTCCAGGGTAAAACTGATTACAACCAGTGGAATGTCAAAACCAGACAGAGTGAGGGAAATTATAAAGCAGACACTTGGAGCGATTACAAAAAGAGAAATCCTGGAGCAATGTCCCGATATCAGCCAGATTACTGTGCAGAGAGCGCTGACAGATCTGACAGAACGGGGCGAGATCATTAAGATAAGCGGCGGACGATATACGAAATATACATGGAATAAGGAGAATGAATAAGTGATTACAGGAGAATTGAAAAATAAGATTGATGGATTATGGGATGTGTTTGCGGCAGGCGGACTGGTAAATCCGCTGGAAGTAATAGAGCAGATCACATATCTGATGTTCATCCATGACCTGGATGATTCTGATAATATGCGGGCGAAGGAGAGCGCAATGCTGGGACTTCCCTTTCAGAGCATCTTTGCGGAGGAAATGAAAATCGGGGAGCGGGTGATCAATGGCACACAGTTAAAGTGGTCGGTATTTCATGATTTCCCCGCAGATAAAATGTACAGCGTAATACAGGAATGGGTATTTCCCTTTATCAAAACTCTGCATACGGACAAGGACAGCGCCTATTCCAAATATATGGATGATGCTATTTTTAAACTCCCGACGCCATTGCTGCTGTCAAAAGTGGTAGATTCCCTGGATGAAATATATGAGCTTATGAGTGAGGCGCAGTCGGTGGATGTCCGTGGAGATGTATATGAGTATCTTCTTTCCAAGATTGCGCAGTCCGGGCGTAATGGACAGTTCCGGACGCCGAGACATATTATCCGGATGATGGTAGAATTGATGGATCCTTCCGCTGATGAAATTATCTGTGATCCTGCCTGCGGCACTTCCGGATTCCTTGTCGCAGCCGGAGAATACTTAAAGGAAAAACGGAAAGAAGAAATCTTTTATGACAGACAGAAAAAAGATCATTATATGAATCATATGTTTCATGGATACGATATGGACCGTACCATGCTCCGGATCGGAGCCATGAATATGATGACGCATGGAATTGATAATCCTTATATTGAATACAGAGACAGCCTGTCTGATCAGAATCCCGATAAAGACATGTATACCCTGGTGTTGGCAAATCCTCCGTTTAAAGGAAGTCTTGACGCGGAATCTGTATCAGGAGATCTGCTGAAAGTATGTAAGACCAAAAAAACAGAGCTTCTATTCCTGGCATTGTTTCTGCGCATGCTGAAAGTTGGAGGAAGATGTGCCTGTATTGTTCCGGATGGGGTGCTGTTTGGTTCCTCTACAGCCCATAAAGCGATCCGGAAGGAAATTGTTGAAAATCAGAGGCTGGAAGCCGTTATTTCCATGCCTTCCGGCGTATTTAAACCCTATGCTGGCGTTTCAACGGCCATCCTTATTTTTACAAAAACAGGTCATGGAGGAACAGATCAGGTATGGTTTTATGATATGACCGCAGACGGATTCAGTCTGGACGATAAGCGGACCCCATGCGCGGATAATGATATCCCGGATATCATAGAGAGATTTAAAAATCTGGATAAAGAAGCAGAACGAAAACGGACAGAGAAATCATTTCTGGTACCCAGACAGGAAATTGCGGATAATGGTTACGATCTCAGTATTAATAAGTACAAGGAGATTGAGTACATTCCGGTAGAATATCCTCCCACATCTGAGATTATGGCAGAGATCCGGGAACTGGAGGCGCAGATACAGACGGAGATGGATGAGCTTGAAAAATTGCTGGGGGATGAAGTGAATTTGAAATCTTGATTCTTGAAAATGAATTATATACAATAATACTGTCAATATGGTAAAGATTTAGAAAAATATGATTCATAAATTGGAAGTTAAGATATGGTTAGAGGGAGTTGCTATGGAGAACAAACCATTTGTTGTTCGTTCCCATGATGTTTGTAAGGACGCTTCATATCGGGAATGGGTATTGGAAATAAAAAAACGTTATAAGAGTGCACAGATCAAAGCTGCCGTTAAAGTGAATTCGGAACAGCTTTTGTTTAATTGGCAGCTTGGCAGGGACTTAGTGCTGCGCCGGGCTGAAGAAAAATGGGGCAGAGGGGTAGTGGAACAGCTCAGTCTTGATTTACAAGATGCATTTCCAGATGTGAAAGGATTTTCCGCCAGAAATTTATGGTTTATGAAGCAATGGTATTCTTTCTATTCTGCAAACCCAGAAACGGCGGAATTGGTTAGGAGACTCAACGAAACAATTTACATCAGTGAGAAAAAACTGAACCAGGATGGGTCAGAATTTAAAACTCAAAAACTGAACCAAAATGATTCAGAATTGTCATTTCCATTAGCGTTCGGATATGTACCGTGGAAGCATCATATTTTAATCGTTCAGAGATGCGAAACCGTGAGTGAAGCCATCTTTTATATTCAGAAAACGATAGAAAATAGCTGGAGCCGCAGAGCACTTGATGATAACATGCGCTCCGATTTATATCATGTTGTCGGTGCTGCAATTACGAATTATGTAGATCGTCTTCCGCTTCCACAAGGAAAACTGGCGCAGGAACTGACGAAAAGCAACTATGATTTGGGTTTTCTTACACTTCCGGAAGATTATGATGAGGAAGAACTTGAGACGGCATTGGAGCATCATATGACGCGCTTTCTTCTTGAGTTAGGGAAGGGATGGGCTTTTGTCGGACGTCAAAAAGAAATCATTGTATCTGGAAAGACGAGAAAAATAGATTTGCTTTTTTATCATATCCATCTTCGTTTTTATATGGTGGTGGAGCTAAAGGTTAGACCATTTGAACCGGAATTTGCTGGAAAATTGAATTTCTATGTGAATGCGGTAAATGAAATAATTTGCACCGAAAATGACAATCCGACAGTTGGTTTGCTCATTTGCCGTGACATGGAAACACGGAAGTAAAGTGGGCGCTTCAAGGAATTACGACGCCAATTGGAGTTGCCACATACAGCAATATAAAAATTGAAGAAGTGCAGGCTCAGTTACCAACAACGGAACAGATTAAGGCCTGTATTGAACAGGCAGAAGAAGAATATTTACAAATGAAAAAAGAATCTGAATCAATAGAATAGAGGATCGGGAGCTGGCTTGTGTAGTCATGCAAGCCAGCCTGGTTTTTTTATATTATTTATGATATGAAATGCATAAGAAGTTGCTAAGATGTGTGACAAATGTTATAGCCAAATAAAACACTACTTACATTGCATTCGCAATTTCAGTGGTTCAATAAAAATATATAAAATTAATGGTAGTTGGTCAACAAATTGTTATTTGTAGGGAAAGGGAAATATGAAGAAGTGTTTAGGTGATATCGCTACTTATATAAATGGTTATGCTTTTAAACCGAGTGACCGTGGATTGGAAGGATTACCAATAATTAGAATACAAGATTTAACTGGAAATTCTTATGATGTAGGATACTACAATGGGACTTATCCTTCTAAAATAGAAATTAATGATGGAGATGTTTTGATTTCATGGTCAGCAAGTTTGGGCATATATGTATGGGATCGAGGGAAAGCTCTGTTAAATCAACACATTTTTAAGGTTTTATTTGACAAAATAGAGACAAATAAATGGTATTTTGTTTTTTCAGTGAAATATAAGTTGCAAGAAATGGAACTAAAAACTCATGGTGCAACTATGAAACATATAGTTAAGAAAGATTTTGATAATATATTGATTCCATTTCCTACACTTGAGAAACAAAATAATATTGCAGATATATTATTGAAAATAAAAAAAATTATTGTTGTGCGTCAGCAGCAACTTGATGATTTAGATAAGCTGGTCAAAGCCCGATTTGTCGAGATGTTTGGGGATCCGATTTCTAATCCGTTCGGTTGGACAGTGAAAAAGCTGGCTGATGTTTCAGTGCTTATTACTAACGGAAATACCCCTAAGGGCGGTAGTGAAAATTATGTGGACAAAGGAATTATGTTCCTTCGAAGTCAGAATGTATGGCGCAATAGAATTGATCTCGATGATGTTGCCTATATTGATATGGAAACACATGCTGCTATGGCAAAAAGTAGCGTTCATGATAAGGATATTCTCATTACGAAGACAGGTAGGATAAATACTGAGAATAGTAGTTTGGGGCGTGCGGCACTTTTCCGTGGTGCAGATAACAGCGCTAACATTAACGGGCATGTTTACCTTGTTCGATTAGATGGAACGGTAGTCCCAGAGTATGTGGTAGCAATTCTTACTGGAGAGCCTTATCGGAGATACATTCGCAAAGTATGCGTGGGTGGGATCGATAAACGGCAAATCAATCTTGACCAAGTAGAAGATTTTCCAATTATACTACCACCTATTGAATTACAGGAGCAATTCTCCTCCTTCGTCACTCGAACCGACAAATCCAAAGCTGCAATACAAAAGTCTTTGGAGGAGACACAGTTATTGTTTGACAGTTTGATGCAGAAATATTTTGGATAAGGATTCCTAAATAATGTCTATAGTGTGAAGAAAATAGTTTACGAGGAGAAGTGAATATGATGACGGTATACCATGGTGGTTATACTCCGATTGAGAAACCGGAAATTCGGATGGGAAGAAATACAAAAGATTTTGGCCCGGGGTTTTACTGCACAATCATAAAGGAGCAGGCCCAGCGCTGGGCGAGAAGATACGATACAAAAATTGTTTCGATTTATGAAGTGCGTATGGATACCAGTCTGGATATAAAAGAATTTCAGGGAATGTCAGAGGAGTGGCTGGATTTTATTATTGCGTGCAGAAGCGGTAAGGCACATAGTCATGATATAGTTATTGGGGCAATGGCAGATGATCAGATTTATAATTATATATCTGATTATATGGATGGAATTATTACAAGAGAACAGTTCTGGGTACTGGCAAAATTCAAGTATCCCACGCATCAGATTAATTTTTGTACGCAGGATGCATTAAAATGTCTGCAGTACAGAGGACATGAGGAGGTGCAGGAGATATGAGACGGGAAGGAAGAGAAGATCCTAAAGATAATGATTTATTTTATACCTGCAGTTTAATTGATTATATTGCCCGCAAAACAAAGAATAAGAGATCAGATGTGGTTGATTTTCTGGGAAAAGACAGAGTGGAGCGGATTTATGAATTGGCAGATGTATATCATTGTGACATGATAGAACGGGTAAGCCAGGATTTTATTGACGAAGCGCGTATTCCTATGGGAAATTTTGATAATGTTGGAGCGTGTAGGTATGCAATACCAACTTATTGGGATATCGGGAAGGTCTATAAACGATTAATAAAAAGTGTTGCAGAGACAAAAAACATCAGTATCGTGGATGCTTTGATAGAAGTTTATCATTCTTTTATTAGTGCGAAAATAGACGATTATAACAGCAGTGTATATTATGAAAATCCATCATATATATATGAGAGTTATATGGAAAATAAAATGCTTTAATATTCTGTCTGGTATACTTTATAGAAAAATAGCGGAGGTATACCATAATGGAAGAAAAATTAGTTCAGATTTTAAATGAAATGGCAGATTATCTGAATATTGCTCAACTGAAAAAACTGCAGGAAGTTTTATTAAAAAATTTGAGTGAGAATGAAACGGAAAAGACAGAGATCAGCAATGAGGAGTATTTGAAACTGTTTTTGGATGCGAAGAAGATCGAAGGGTGTTCCATGCGTACACTGAGTTATTATCGGACGACAATAGAGCATCTGTTGACTCATGTTACCACTGCAATACGGAAAATTACAACAGAAGAACTAAGAAGTTATCTTGTAGATTATCAGAAGATAAATAATTGCAGCAAAGTGACGGTGGATAATATCCGGAGAAATATTTCCAGTTTCTTTTCGTGGCTTGAGGAAGAGGATTTTATTTTGAAAAGTCCAATGCGCAGAATTCATAAAATAAAGACCAAAACCGTTGTAAAAGAAGTGATATCGGATGAAAGCATAGAGAGAATGAGAGACGGCTGCCACACATTGAGGGATTTGGCAATTATTGATTTACTTTATTCTACTGGAATTCGTGTAGGAGAATTGGTGAATCTGAATATAAGCAACGTAAATCTGGAACAGAGAGAGTGTATTGTATTTGGAAAGGGAGATAAAGAACGTAGAGTTTATTTTGATGCCAGAACAAAAATACATTTAAAGGAATATATCGAAAGCCGTACAGATATGAATCCTGCTCTATTTGTTACCTTGGATGCGCCTTACGACCGTCTGAAAATCAGTGGAGTGGAGATTCGGTTAAGAGAATTGGGAAGGGCTCTTCATTTAGAGAGAATTCATCCGCATAAGTTTCGAAGAACAATGGCAACCAGAGCTATTGATAAGGGGATGCCAATTGAACAGGTGCAAAAATTGCTGGGACATTCGCAGATAGATACAACAATGCAGTACGCTATTGTAAACCAGAATAATGTAAAAACATCCCATCAGAAATATATTGCTTAAACATAACACGAAAATGGAGTACAGTGTTAGAAAAAAGCAGATTGTTATTTGTAGAGGGTGAAGGATGGAATTAAAATTATTGGAAGAATGTTGTGAAATCCTGGATTCGATGAGAGTTCCAATTACAGCAGTTAATCGACAAAAAGGTATCTATCCATATTATGGAGCAAATGGAGTACAAGATTATGTAAAAGATTATTTATTCGATGATGAATTGGTATTATTAGCTGAGGATGGCGGAAATTTTGGTAATAAAGTCAAACCTATTGCGTATAGAGTTTCAGGTAAATGTTGGGTAAATAATCATGCACATGTTCTTAAACCTAAACCAGGAATAAATGTTGATTATTTATGCTACGCTTTAATGTTTTATAATGTTGATGATTTAATAAATGGGGCTACTCGGAAGAAACTTACACAATCTGCAATGAGAAAAATGAAAATTCCTGTACGCAGTTTAGAGGAACAAGAAAAGATTATTAAACGATTAAATAGTATATTGCAAGTTAAGAAGTTTCGGGAGACTCAAAAGAATTTATTGGACGAACTGGTCAAAGCCCGATTTGTCGAGATGTTTGGCACAGTGAAAGAGAATCCTTACAACTTTCCGACAGCAACGTTAAAAGAGGTCTGCCATAAGATTACTGATGGAAAACATGGAGGTTGTGAGCAAGAAGCAAATTCGGGTTATTACTACATAGGTGCGCGTGAAATCTACGATGGAGCAATCCATTATGATACTGCTCCGCAAATCACATATGCTGATTTCGCGAAAGATTATCGGCGTTGCAACATTGAGCAGGGTGATATGGTCATTGTTAACACAGGAGCAACCATCGGTAAGTCTGCAATTGCTGTTAGCCCTCTCACGGAGAGAACACTGTTGCAAAAAAGTGTTGCCTTGTTAAAGGTAAAAACCAATATGGTCAGTGCAGGGTTTTTGCGATACTGCTATATGGCGAATCCGTCTATGTACATGGTGAAAAGTGCTTCGGCACAGCCAAATTTGTTGCTTTCGAAAATGAATGCAACGGTCATATATTTGCCACCGCTTGAGTTGCAGGAACAGTTTGCTGCTTTCGTTGCTCAGACCGACAAATCCAAATTTCGGCTAGAAAAGAACACAAAAAATCTTTGTCCGGAGTTTTACTGCACAATAATGATTTGTTTTTTATTTGCAGTCAGATTGATTATGTTGCAAGAAAGACAAAGAACACCCGAGCAGATGTTGTGAGAATATGAGGTAGGAATATGGAAGATTAAACAAAAACAGGCATTAAACCGCTTGTGCTGGAAAAAATTAAAAGAATAGCAGAAAAGTGCGGAGTAAAAAAGTAATTTTGTTCGGTTCGAGAGCCCGCGATATTGATCTGGCAGTCGAGGGAGGCAGGAGTACTGACTTTATACTTGATGTTAAGGATACGACATCTACACTGTTGAATTTTGATATTGTTGACCTGGAGAAGACGGAGCAGGGGACATTTCTGGATTCTTTACAAGAGAAGGTGTGATTTTGTATGAAAAAGTTTGATAACTATATTTCAAATCTTGAAATTCTGCAAAAAGCGGAGAACGAGGATCTGGAAAATGAATTTATTATAAGCGGAATTATTTACAAATTTTTTGTTCAGTTTGAATTTAGCTGGAAAGTGTTGAAAGAACTGCTCCGATATGAGGGGAAGAGTACGGCGGGCTCCGGTTCACCGAGAGAAATATTAAAAGACGCATATGAATTATATGATTTTATAGATGAAGATATCTGGCTTGAGATGCTGAAATCGAGAAATGATATGACACATATCTACGATGGAGAAGCTGCAAAAAGGCTTGTCAATCGCATTTTGTACAGTTATATCCCGGAATTTATAAAATTGCGTGATAATATTCTGGAAGCATATGAGGACGTACTGACACAGATCTAATATACTTTCTGTAAAGAACAGGGGGGAATGATCCTATGACAACAAATTTTGATTATCTGAAAAATGAATCAAAGTTTTCTGCTTTTGCGGATATCGCAATCTCGGCTGAAAAGATTATTCTGATGGATCCCCAGGCATGTATTTTCAACTGCCGGAGGGCCATGGAGTTTGCGTTGAAATGGATGTATTCTGTGGATGCAGAATTGGAGATGCCTTACAGGGATAATCTGCAGAGTCTGATGAATGCAGAAGAGTACAGGCAGATCGTCGGTCCGGACATCTGGAAGCGGATGGATTATATACGTCAATGTGGCAACAATGTGGCTCATACGAACAAGAAATTGGGACGGGATGAGGCCATGCTGTGTCTGGAGAATTTATCTATATACCTTGATTTTATTGCGTGTTGTTATGCAGATCAGTATGAGGCGCATGTTTTTGATAAAAAGCTGATCCTTTCCAGGCTGGATAAGGCAAAACAATCCAGGGCAGCTGCTGCGAAGCAAAAAGCAGAAATAAGCAGAAAAGAAGAGGAACTGGCGCAAAAGGAACTGGATTTAAAAACTCTGATGGAGGAAAATGCCTCTCTGAAGGAGGAATTGTCGGCAAGGCGCCGGGTGCAGCAGCAGACCTATGTGCCAAAGCCGTTGGAGTTGTCAGAATATCATACCAGAAAGCTCTATATTGATTCCATGCTGAGAGATGCGGGGTGGACAGAGGGGATTGACTGGATCAATGAAGTAGAGATTCCAGGAATGCCGAATCAGTCGGAAAGGGGACGGGCAGACTATGTTCTGTATGATGACAGGCATCGTCCGCTGGCTGTTGTTGAAGCAAAACGCACCTGTGAAGATGTGACGAAGGGACGGTACCAGGCGAAACTATATGCGGATATGCTGGAACAAAAGTACAAACGCAGGCCGGTGGTTTTTCTTACCAATGGATTTGAAACGCGTATTATGGATGGCCAGTATCCGGAGAGAAAATGTGCTGCGATTTATTCAAAGCGTGATCTGGAAAAATGGTTTAACCTTTTGTCTATGCGAACCAGTCTGAGGAATATAACAGTTGATAAGCGTATTGCCGGAAGGTATTACCAGGAAGCTGCAATACGGGCGGTCTGTGACAGTTTTGATCAGAAAAACCGGAGAAAAGCATTGCTTGTTATGGCAACTGGGTCAGGAAAGACCAGGACTGTAATTGCGCTTTGCAAGGTGCTTTTGGACTCTGGATGGGTAAAGAATATTCTTTTTCTTGCGGATCGGAATTCTCTGGTAACCCAGGCAAAAAGAAGTTTTGTGAATCTGCTGGAGGATGTGTCCTGTACAAATCTGGTAGAGGAAAAGGATAACTTTCATGCACGGTGTGTGTTTTCTACCTATCAGACAATGATTCACTGTATTGATGCTGTCCATGACGGTGATGCCAGATTATTTACCTGCGGTCATTTTGATCTGGTGATTTGTGATGAGGCGCATAGATCCATTTATAACAAATATAAGAATATTTTTACTTATTTTGACGCTCCGCTGGTGGGGCTTACTGCGACTCCGAAAGATGAAATAGATAAGAATACATATGACGTTTTTGAACTGGAAAAAGGAGTACCCACATACGGATATGATCTTGCACAGGCAGTAAAGGATGGGTATCTGATAGACTATATTTCTATAGAATCAAAACTGAAATTCATAGATCAGGGAATCACGTACAGTGAGCTTTCAGAAGAGGAGAAAGAAATTTATGAAAATACATTCCGGAATGAGGAGGGAGAGATTCCGGAGGCAATCAGTTCATCTGCACTGAATACCTGGATCTTCAATGAAGATACAATCCGACAGGTTCTTCATCTGCTTATGACAAAAGGAATCAGAATTGACTATGGACAAAAACTGGGAAAGACAATTATTTTTGCAAAGAACCATGATCATGCGGAAAAGATCCTTGATGTGTTTCATAAGGAATATCCTCATTTACCCGATTTTGCCATGGTGATTGATAATCGGACAAAGTATGCGCAAAGTGCAATAGATGAATTTTCTGATGCAAAAAAGATGCCTCAGATTGCAATTTCTGTAGATATGTTGGATACGGGAATTGATGTGCCGGAGGTTGTGAATCTTGTATTTTTTAAGAAGGTGATGAGTAAGGCAAAATTCTGGCAGATGATTGGCCGGGGAACACGGCTGTGTCCAGGACTGATCGATGGGAATGATAAAGATAAATTTTACATTTTTGATTTTTGTGGGAATTTTGAGTTTTTCCGGATGAATAAAGGAATGTCTGTATCAAATACGGCAACACTTCAAAGTGCCATATTTCATTTGCAGTTTGAAATATCTTATAAACTTCAGGATATTGACTGCCAGGTGGATCGGCTGATTGCATACAGGAGATCTCTGGTAAAACAAATGAGCAGAAAAGTCCGCGAATTGAAAAAGGATAGTTTTGTTGTGCGCCAGCATTTGAAATATGTGGAGCAATATTCTTCTGAGGAAAATTATGAGTGTCTGACATATGAGGATACACTGATTGTGAAGGAAGAGCTTGCGCCTCTGATTCTGCCGGATCATGAGGATCCCCATGCTGTCCGGTTTGATGCCTTGATGTATGGAATTGAGCTGGCGTATCTGATGGGGAAAAAATATACAAAGGCGCGGGGAGATCTGCTGAAACGTGTGAAAGGGATTGCGGATGTTGCCAATATTCCGGAGATCCAGGCACAGACAGATTTGATTCATAGAATCCTGGAAACGGATTATGTGGAGCGTGCCGGGATTGATGAATTTGAAGAAATAAGAGAGAAGCTCCGGGGACTTATGAAATATATTACCGGAAGGGGAGTAAAATATGTGACGAATTTTACAGATGAACTGTTATCTGTAGATTGGAAGGATGCAGAGCTGGAAAATGATGAGCTAAAGAATTATAAGGCAAAGGCAGAGTTTTACATTAGACAGCATCCGGAACATATTGCGATTGCGAAACTGAAAACCAATCAGCCATTGACGGCAGCAGATGTAGAATCCCTGGAGGAAATTCTCTGGAAAGAGGTCGGCACGAAAAAAGACTATGAAAATGAGTTTGGAGACAAGCCGTTGGGAGAATTTGTCCGTGAGATAGTGGGTCTTGATATGAATGCGGCAAAAGAAGCATTTTCGGCATATCTGACGGATACGAATCTGGACAGCAGACAGATCTATTTTGTAAATCAGATTGTAGAGTATATTGTACATAACGGTATGATGAAAGATCTGTCAGTGCTCCAGGAGTCTCCCTTTACAGATCGTGGAAGCGTTGCGGAGATTTTTACAGATCTGAGGGTCTGGATGGGGATAAAAAGTGTAATAGACAGCATTAATGCCAATGCGGCAGCATAATGATCTGACTGTGCAGAAGGGAGAAGCATAATGAAGTTATCTGTGATACATCATGTAGCGATTATTGTTTCTGATTATGAGGTTTCAAAAGATTTTTATGTGAACAAGCTGGGTTTTTCGGTGATCCGTGAGAATTACCGGCCGCAAAAGGATGACTGGAAGCTGGATCTCAGAGTCAACGATACAACAGAACTGGAGATTTTCGGGGTGAAGAATCCACCGGAGCGGGTGACAAACCCGGAGGCGGCAGGACTCCGGCATCTGGCTTTTTGTACCTCCGATATCGAGGCGGATGTGGCAGAGCTGGAGGAAAAAGGAATATTGGTGGAACCGATCCGGATGGATGCATTTTCCAACCGGAGGTTTACGTTTTTTGCCGATCCGGATGGGCTGCCTATAGAACTTCATGAATGATCCGGAAGTCAGTGTGCATGTTTGTACTTGTCATCGTCACAAAAAACAGGGTACCTGCGGGTACCCTGGCGGTGCTGTATCCGGATCTGATTATTTCTGTGCCATGACACAGATAATCTGCTCTGGCCCATGTTCTGTTTTTACGGTTCGGAAACCACATTCTTTTAAGAGGTCTTCCAGTTCCCGGGGACGGTAGATTTTCATAAATCCGTCAATCTCCGGCCAGTCGATATTGTCCGGATCGCTGCCCTCATTGAGAATGGCGAAAGTGCCGGACGGGTTCAGGACTCTGTGGATTTCCCGGAATCCTGCTTTAATCTCCGGCCAGAAATACACAGTCTCCACGGCGGTAATCAGATCAAAGGAATTGTCCTCAAAGGGAAGCGCTGTCACATCCGCCTGCCGGATAAAGCAGCGGGAGCCGATGAAATCTTTGTTCAGTTCTGTGGATTTTTCCACGCTGGTTTCGGAATAGTCAATTCCATGGATGATACTGTCCGGAGCCAGTTTCAGCATTTCCGCGATAGCAGCTCCGCCGCCGCAGCCGACATCCAGGATCTGCATCTGATCATGCCAGGGCAGCAGGGGAAAGCCGAAGGAGCGGATGGGCTCGTGGCTGGTATTCATGCGGTCCAGCATTTTTGCGCCGACAGTTCCTGCCGGACGCCCGGGATTTTCTTTTTCCATTTTGTTATTTTCAGTCATAAATGTTGGGCTCTCCTTTTTTTATTACTGCGATTTTAGTGCTCACATTATACCATTCCCACTAACCTCAGCATTCGCCTCCGGCTCTGCTTCGCTAAGTGGTCAGGTATTATTTCCACTAAGTTTATGCTTCGCTCTGCTCGCATTCACTAAGTGTACGTATTATGCACAGCATTATTCGCACTAAAGCTCGAAAATACCTCGCTAAGTGCTCCTATTATACCATGTGAGTCTGCAGAACGGAATATTTTTCTATGGATAACAGAATAGAGAAAACGATTATTATTATCAAAAAGATTCGGGAATTTTATCTCGTCTTTGATTAGCAGTAGAAAGAACGGTTGGACTGTGTTATGATAATCCCCAGAAAGCGCCTGTATACAGGCCGTGTGTCAGAAGAGAGGGAGGATTTTGTATGTCCTTTTTTGACTCAGTCAGTGAAAAGTTTTTTAATCCGTTCTGCTGCCGGAACCGGGCAGTTTATTTTGAGTGCATTACACAGCTTATCGAAAAGTCAAAAGAAATTCCGGTGCTGTATGAAACGGATGCCAGAAATACACTGATTCTTTATCTGCAGAATTGTCAGTATTCCCTGGAGACAGAGAATATCGGGGAAGAGATCGGAAATGCGCGCACGCCCCAGGAAAATGCGTCGGCGATTATCCGGTATTTCCGGGCCTGCGGGTGGATCACGCCCCAGGAAATCGGCCGCAGCGGAGATAACATTGCTTCTGTGTCGGCTTACTGCCGGAAGCTGATCGACGCCATACATAAGATTTTTGACGGTGACGCCAATGGAGCAATCACGAATCATATTTTTTCCATGTATGAAATTCTGAAATCTTCTTTTGCGAAAGACAGCGCCAGGGCGATCCGGCCCTATCTGAATATCCTGGTTCCACTGATTGAGAATGAGTGTGATCTGAAAAACGAGCTTCTGATTCTCAAGGACAGTATCCGGGAGATTATGCGGGCGGTCATGAAGATGGCGGACGTTAACAGCTTTGGACAGTTTCTCATTAAAGATGAGTTGCTGAACCGTTTTTTTAATGATTACTTTTTTATCAAAAAAAGCGGGCTGATTCCGTCCTATATTTCCAATATTGACCGGATGATGCAGAAGCTGCGCCGTTCCGAGCTTTACGGGCGCATGATCCGGGAATATACAAAAATCGAAAATATAGATGAGAAGCAGGCGAAGGAAAAAATCGACCGTCAGTTTGGAGAACTGGACAGTTTTATCAATCTGGAATATGAAAAGGAAATGGGATATATCGACCGGAAAATCAATACCTACTATAACCTGTATTCTACCCGGATGATGATGGTGCTCAGTGATAATACCAATCTGGAACACGAGCTGAACCGGCTGCTCCTGTTTCTCAAAAATCTGGACGATGAGGATCGGGAACTGGTATTAACCAGACTGGCCGGAACCCACCGGCTGATGAGCGTGGGCTATATCGGGAGAAAGTCTTTTGAGCGGAGGAAAAAAGCGAATCCCAACCGGAAGAATGCGGGACTTGCGGAGGCGGAGCTGTCAATGGAGGAGAGGCAGCGGCTGACGGATGAACTTCTGACAGAGACGCCGGACCGGTACAGTATGGATCAGGTGGAAAAGCATTTTGACCGGATTATGACGGGCAGGGAGCAGATTTCTGTGGAGGAATGCGGAGTGCATACCAGGGATGACGCAACGATGATTGCCGCCAGTATCATTTATTCCGGCACCGCTGGATTTTCTTATGAGGTAGAGTTCAGAGAGGGAATGGTGGAAACAGAAGCCGCCAGAATCAGTAATATCAACATAAAGAGGAAAAAGCAATGAGTGACATCAGTCTGCAGATTACGATAAAAGAAGAAAATAATCATTTGTTTAAACGATGTATCCGGAAGCTGCTGGAATCTACATTTATTCTGAGGGACAAGGATGAACGCCTGTATCAGTTTGCGTCCAGGGAATCCAACCGGCAGGATATTTCGGAATATCTCAGAATGATCGGATTTGATATGACTGTAGATGAAAAGACGGGGGTATGTATGTTGATGGCCAGCGAGGAAGATGCGGATACGGTTGGTCTGAAACGTGCCAATGTGGTGACATTTTCCACCCTTCAGTATCATTTGCTGCTGGTGCTGTGGCAGGTATATCTGGAAAATCTGGGCTATAATGAGGGAAACTTTGTGACAAAAGGGGATCTGATTGATAAAATCCGTTCCTATGAGATTACCCTGACAAAGACAGAGCTGAACGCGGCCTTCCGCCTGTTCCGGAAATACAGTCTGATTAATTTCAATGACCATGAGGACGGAGAAGATATGAAGATCCAGCTGTATCCTTCTCTGCAGTTCGGCTGGGATCTCCCCCAGTTCCGGACAGTTGTGGCGGAGTATCTGAAGGAACCGGAAGAAACACAGGAAGAGACAGAGGAGGCTCCGGATCCGGAGGAATTTGAGGAGGAAGAGGAATGATTTTACTGAAGAAGATCCGTCTGATTAACTGGTATGGGTTCTCCAATGTGACGGCTCCTATAGGATTTTTTACTCTGATTGCAGGAAAGAACGGGAATGGTAAATCTGTAATGCTGGACGCTATCAAATACGCGGCATATGGGGATACGGTATTTAATAAATCGTCGGAAAGCAAGGGGAGCCGTACCCTGTCTTCTTATACAAGAGGACTTCTGGACGCCACCGCAGGGACTTATATGCGCCCGGCGGATCGGGTTCCCAATGTGTTCAGTCATATTGTGCTGGAGTTCCAGGATGATGTGGAAGAAAAATCGTTTCTTCTCGGAACTGTGATAGAGACCAGCGCTTCCAATAATTGTCAGACCTACCGGTATGTCATGGACCGGACGGCAATGGAGCAGATGGAACATACTTATACAGAGAACGGCGCCACCATGCCCTGCAGCGCGTCTTTTCTCCAGAAAAAATATAAGCTGGTTCTCATGAACCGGGAGCAGGGGCTGCCGAAGTTTATGCAGATGACGGGACTGAAGCTGAATCTGGGGCAGCTTCCCACTTATCTCAGAAAGCTGCGGGGAATCATGTCCTATGATCCAAACGCCAGAATTGACCGCTTTATCCGGGAGAGCGTGCTGGAGGAGCGGAATGTTGATTTTGGAAAGCTGATTGAGGCGAAGGAAAATATTGAACGGCTGAATGAAAATTTTGAGATCATCCAGCAGGAAATCGGGGAACTGGATGGAATCCTCAGCAAATATGACGCCTGGGAAAATGAAAGCAACCGTCTGCTGGCGGATGATATCCGGATTGTGTATAAAAAGATAAAAGGTCTGAATGAGGAAATTGACAGGCAGACCAGGAAATGTGATCAGGCCCGGAAGCGCAGGGAAGATGTGGAGCGGGAAGCAGAGATCCTTGAAGGAAAGAAAAAAGAAGTTGACGCGATGCTGATTCAGACCAGGGTGAGCCTGGAGCAGCTGGATAGTTCCCGGGCGATATCAGAAGAAGAGCGGCGGCTGGAAGGCCTGGAGTCTGAAAAGAAAGAGCTGACAGAAAAGTGCAGAAAACTGGAGCACTTCCAGACGGTGGTCAGCGAGGTCATGAATCAGTTTTTCATGAATCAGGAGGACATTGCAAAGAAACAGGTTCTGGCCTCTCTCTGCAGTCATGATTATTCAGTTTCGGAAAAGGCTGTGGCGGTAGCGGAATTCAAAGAGAGGCTGGATCAGCTTTATGAGGACCAGATCCGGAAGATTTCTGATGTGGAGCGGAAACTGCAGGACCTGGATCTAAGGCTGGACGGCCAGCACCGTATGCTGGAGGAGTGCCGGAAACATCAGAATACCTGGCGTCTGATTCCGGAGTATGTGGCTCTGCGGGACGAAATCAACCGGGAATTTGAGAAAAGAAACATATCTTCAAAGGCGCGGTTTGCCTGTGAATATGTCATCAGTCTGAAGGACGAAGCCTGGAGAGACGCCCTGGAAGCTTTCCTGGGGCGGCGCCGGTATACGATTCTGGTGGAACCGAAGTATTATGATATTGCGGATGATGTGCTGAACAGGTCGGAACACCGGTATGCACATTTGTTTAATACAAAACTTCTGATGCGCCGGAAGGTGGGGGTGGAGGAGGATTCCGCTGTTCACATGCTGGAAATCAGAAATCCGGCGGCAAAACGGTATTTTGAATTCCAGCTTGGAAGGATGCATGCAGTCAGCCTGGGAGAAGTCCGGGAGTTTGAAAACGCCATTTCCAGAGAGGGCCGCGTGTCCGTAGCCATGGACAGCTATTTTCTGCGGTTTGACCGGATTAAGGCTTATTATCTGGGGCAGAAGACCTTTGAGCTGAACCGGATCCGGGCAGAAAAGGAAATTTCCAGGCTGAACGGGGAAAAGAAAGAGTATCTGGAACAAAAGGATGAACTGGAAGGACAGAAGAACCGCCTGGCCCAGAGCAGGGAGTTTTTCGGGGAGTATGATTTTGACGCCCATAAAAAATACCGGACTGTGGCAGAGAATGCCAGAGAGTCGAAGGAGCGTCTGACCCGGCTGAAGAAAGCTCAGAAAAATAATCTGGAGTATATTGAGCTGAATGAGCAGGTTTCCCGGCTGGCGGCGGAACAGCAGGCGGTGCAGGAAGAATATAACAGGAGGCTGCAGGAGAGGAGCAGCCAGGATGCGGTTATTCAGCAATGCAGCGAAAAGATTGAGATGAAATCCGCTGAACTGGGAATCCAGAAAAAACAGTATCGGGAATATAAAACAGAGCATTATACGCTGGTGCAGAAAACCGTGGAGGCCTATGAGCGTTATCTTGAAAATGGCGAAAAGGGAACCGGCGGCCTGCTGGCGGAGGAAACCAGGAAACGTGTCAGCAGAAGTATTGATCAGAACAAAAGCGAGCTGATGCAGAAGCAGGCGGATTATAACTCAAAGCATCCTGGGAGTATGCTGCCCAGGGGAACAGAGGGCAGAGTGCAGTATGCAGACAGAAGAGAAACGATCTGGATGGACAATCTCCAGGAAATCCGCGAAAAAATGGAGGAACAGACCCGGCGGTATGAAGATATATTTAAGAATGAATTTGTCTTAACGATCCTTAAATCCTGCGAGAGAGCCAGGGATGATCTGAAGCAGATCAACGGGGAACTGGCGAAGCTGAATTTCGCGGCGAAATATCAGTTTGATGTTCACTATGTGAAGGACGGATCTGAGTATGCGAAAGTAATTGAATATGCCCGGTATCTGGACGAGCGGGAACAGCTTGGCGGCAGATCCGACGGGCAGATGACCTTCGGGATGCTGACGTCCGTATCGGATGAAGAGGGAGAGCAGCTGGAGCGGGAGATGAAAAAGATCATTAACCGGATTATTGAAAAGAACAGCGAAGAAACTATTGCGCGGTTTGCAGATTACAGAAACTATATGAATTATGAAATTCTGATCAGCAATCAGATTCTGGACAGGGCAAAGCTGTCCCGGCAGACCGGATTCAATTCCGGGGCGGAGGTGCAGATTCCCTATCTGCTGATTCTGTCCTCGGCGCTGCTGATGATCTACAATCAGCGGGTGAATTCCACGCGGCTGGTGTTTATTGACGAGCCTTTCGCAAAAATGGATCCCGGCAATGTAAAGCTGATGCTGGATTTTATGCGTGAGCAGCGGCTGCAGGTGATTTTCTGTTCTCCGGACAAGACAGAATCTATCGGAAATGAATGTGAAGTGATACTGCCTGCCCTGCGTGTGCGGGCTGACAGCATGCAGCTTGGAATCGTCCAGTTTCATGAGGAAAAAGCATATGGAAAACAGGAAAAGCCTGCATAAGGGCAGAAGATGGTGAGAGTGCATGGTAAATTATGAGGAAAAAATCCTCGTTTCTCTTGTGGAAAAATACAGAAAAAGCAAAAAGGACAGCGGGACAAATGTGACTGCCAGGAGAACCCGGATCCTTCCCCGGGAGCTTTACCGGAATTATAACCGGAATGACGGAGATATGGCTCAGATTGAGGCTCTGAACCGGGCGGCCGGAATGTGCCGGGAAATGGGTTTTGTGACTTTTGATATGGAAGGGTTCAGCAGCGAGATCCAGGCAATCTATCTGGTGGATGAGAAAGTGGAGGATGCGGAAGATTATCTGGAAAAAACATACCGGTATGAGCCGAAATCCAGGAAACGGGCTTATGTAGAAGAAATGATTGCCTTCTACAGCGGACGTTCCCCGGCGGCTGACCGGGAGTGTGAGAAGCTGCAAAAGGCTCTGGATCAGAACCGGATTCCGGCAAGATATCTTCAGACAGAGGAACTGCTGAAAGCCCTTGCTTTTATAGAGAATAATGAAAAGGAACTGCTGCTGCGGGAGGCATCTGTTCTCATCTACGGTGATTCCAAATATCTGGAAGAGAATACGCTGCATCTGGTCTGCAGAACTCTTCGGGATTTCCTTGGAAAGCCCTGCGAAGAAGGGGAACCGGAGGATGGGATTCTGGAAGAGTATCATATCATGAAAGAGCGGCGCAGGATCTGTTTCAAAGGAGATGTGACTGTCCGGATTTCCGGACGGGATCTGGATCTGGGCGCATTTTCGGAAGGATGTGAGATTTTTGCCGGAGAGCTGAAACAGATCGAACAGATCCGTGTCAATACCGGAGTATTCATAACTATTGAAAATTATACTTCCTGGATGCGGATGAAAAAGGAGGACGCCGTGCTTTTTTATCTGGGAGGATATGCTGACAGAGATCAGAGAGAGTTTCTGAAGAGGGTTTATGCAGACAATCCGGAGCTTTCATTTTTGCATTTCGGGGATATTGATGCGGGAGGACTCTATATTCATGAACATCTGTGCCGGGTGACGGGAATTCCTTTCAAGATGTACCGTATGTCACAGAGAGAACTTGAAAATGAGTGTTTCCGCTCCTGCCTGCATTCTCTGACAGAGCAGGACCGGATCCGGCTGGAATCCCTGAAAAAGGAGGAGGCGTACCGGGATCTGGCGTCATATATGCTGGAAAATAATGTGAAGCTGGAGCAGGAAATCGTCAGTTATTATGAAGTGACAGTCCAGAAATAGAAAAGGCGTAGGAAACGGAAAAGTCTTTTGTCAGAAAGAGCAGTTCCGTTTCCTGCGCCGAATTTGTTGTCCGGGCAGAGCACCGGACAGCAGATGTCAGCTAAAGCTGACCCGAATCCCGCGCCAAGACCCGTGAGCGGGTCTTGAATCTTTACATTTTGTGTTTCTTTTTCTGGAAGAAATCCCGTGTCTCTTTCACAACAATTCCGCTGAGGGCAAAAATGGCGATCATATTCGGGATTGCCATAAGACCGTTGAAAATATCGGCGATGGTCCATACAGCGGACACGGTCATGTAAGGTCCGATAAATACGGCAAGGATATAAATCCACCGGAAGACTTTTACTGCTTTCATTTTGCCGCCGGAGAGGTATTCCAGACAACGCTCGGAATAGTAATCCCATCCCAGAATTGTAGTAAAGGCAAAGAAGATCAGGCAGACCATCAGTATGAAGGACGCCACTTCGTTGGGGAAGGGAAGTCCGTTCTGGAATGCGTAGGTGGTTACTTCCACGCCCTCCAGTCCCTCTGCCTGCCATGCCCCGGTAAGGACAATGGAAAGACCGGTCATGGTACAGATGATGATGGTATCAATAAATGTACCTGTCATGGAAACAAGACCCTGACGCACAGGCTCTTTTGTTTTTGCAGCCGCCGCAGCGATCGGAGCGGATCCGAGACCGGACTCGTTGGAGAAAATACCTCTTGCCACACCGCTCTGCACGGCGATAAGCATGGATCCTACCACGCCGCCGGTGACGGCCCGGGGATTGAAAGCTCCCTGGACTACTGTAACGATAGCTGCAGGGATTGCGGTGATATTCGTAATGACAAGAATCAGACAGAATGCCACGTAAATAATTGCCATAAAAGGCACAACTACCTGTGATACGCTGGAAATTCTCTTGATTCCGCCGATCAATACCAGAGCTACGCAGACAGCCAGGATCAGTGAAGCTACGATTACAACCGGAGAATAAGTTCCAATGCCTGGGATGGTAATCTGATGCGCCATATCCGGATCAAAGAAATTTTGTACTGCGGATACAATACCGTTTACCTGGGTAAAGGTACCGATACCGAACAGACCTACGCATACGCCAAAAAAGGCAAAGATTTTCGCAAGCCATTTCCATCTTGGTCCCATTCCTCTTTCAATATAATAGAACGGACCGCCGAGAGAATGTCCGTCTTCCGCCACCACACGGTATTTTACAGCCAGAAGACCCTCGGAGTATTTGGTAGCCATGCCGAAGAAGGCGGCAACAATCATCCAGAACAGGGCGCCGGGGCCGCCTGCTGCGATTGCCGTGGCAACACCTACAATATTTCCGGTACCGATCGTTGCCGACAGGGCAGTGCACAGGGCTCCGAAAGACGTTACCTCGCCTTCTCCTTCCTCCTCATTTTTTATCATCCACTTCAGTGCCAGCGGAAGCCGGCGCATCTGAAGAAGTCCCATGCGTACCGTGAGCATAATGCCTCCGGCTATGATCAGAACGATCAGCGGTACGCCCCAGACATAGCTGTCTATTTTAGACAGCACTGCATTTACTGTTTCCCACATTTTCACTCATTCCTTCCTATGTATTTTTTGCTGTCAGATGTGAAACCAAGACTGCCGGATACATCGGCAAGGAGCTTTTTCATCTTATAGGAAACTTTGTTTCCTATAAGATGAAAAAGCTTCGCGAGGATCGCACTGCGGCGGAACGGAAAATGTTGCTTAGGCAACCCGCCGCAGGCGGAGAATCCTGCGGAGCAGGATTCTTTTTTATAGGAAATAAAAGAAAAACCGGAGTCGTTATGACTCCGGCCAGTAATCACAAAAGAGACATGCCTTCCGGTATGTTTCACGGACACGGAAAATTCTTCCCGTGCAGTAAAAACATTCCGCAAGGATTCTTTCTTATTCTCCGTCCTTTTGCCTGAGAGATTAAATATACTTTCCGTATATCTTGCACCTTCGGCACCCTGCTGCTCCTTCCGTCATGAATACATAGAGGGCAGATGAGATTCTCCAGAGTCACAATCCATTTACAGTCCTCATCCATCGCATTTGCTCCGGACACCTGAGAGTTTTGCTCCTTCGGCTGATTTCCATCATTTTCCTGCAAACTTCGTCTTGTTTTTATTTAAATAACAGCAGTCTGAAAAACAGATATATCCTGCCTTTCTTAAACTCGCTTATCTACAATACTTATATTTTATATAAAAGTCAAGTGTTTTTAAAAAACACTTGTGACTTTTCTGCTGCAGTGAAAAGTGGATGGTAACTGTAAACTCACTATGTACTGAGAAAAGTGCTTGAAAGCACCGGTGAATTGCTATGCAAAGTTTTTCTTCCATGATATAATATGGAACTGGTGAGTGAGGTTTTTTGAGTTCAGCGCAGGTCCTGCCGGAACTGCGGCAGATGGACATGCGCTGGGTATGGGTTTCCCGGCTTAGAGAGGAAAGCTGCCCATATAAGCAGGGAATACCCGGGAAGGAGGATGCCTGTGAAATACGCAGACGCAAATGTAATCAAAATCAAGCATGCAGTTCTGGAGGAAGTGGCCCGCCTGGCTTTTGCAGGGGAACTGGAGGAGAAAAAGGAGGATATTCCTTTCAAACTGATTCCGGGTCCCACAGCTCAGTTCCGCTGCTGTATTTATAAGGAGCGGGAGATTATCCGTCAGAGAGTACGGCTGGCGGAGGGGAAAGCGCCCGGACCGGAGGATGACGGGAATATTATTCAGGTTATCAGCTCTGCCTGTGAGGACTGTCCGATCTCCAGTTATACGGTTACGGAGAACTGCCAGAACTGTCTGGGAAAGGCATGTATGAATGCCTGTAAATTTGGTGCGATTGAGCCGGGCCGGTACCGTACCCATATAGACGCTTCCAAATGTAAGGAGTGCGGCAGATGTGCCGATGCGTGTCCCTATAATGCTATTGCGCATCTGAAACGACCCTGCAAATTCAGCTGTCCGGTAGATGCCATTTCCTATGATGAGTATGGTATTTCTATTATAGATGATGAAAAATGTATCCGCTGCGGCAAGTGTATCCACAGCTGCCCCTTTGGCGCGATTGGTACAAAGACGTGGATTGTAGATGTGATAGAGGCGATCAGGGCTGGAAAACATGTATATGCCATGCTTGCTCCGGCCACAGAAGGACAGTTTGGTCCGGATATTACTATGGCAAGCTGGAAAAAGGCCATGAAGGAGCTAGGATTTACTGATTTTGTGGAAGTAGGTCTGGGCGGCGATCTGACAGCCAAGAGTGAGGCTGAGGAATGGCGCGGGGCCTATGCGGAAGGAAAGAAGAAAGTGACTTCCTGCTGTCCGGGATTTGTCAATATGGTGCGCAAGCACTTCCCCCAGCTGGAGGATGCGGTATCTACCACGGTTTCACCCATGTGCGGCGTATCCCGTATGATCAAGGCAAAGGATCCGGAAGCTGTTACCGTATTTATCGGTCCCTGTGTCGCGAAGAAATCCGAGGTGGTAGATCAGAAGATTGAGGGAAATGCGGATTATGTATTTACATACAGTGAGATCCGCGCCATGATGCGGGCGAAGGGCGTAAAGCTGGAGCCGGTAGAAAATGATTACCAGGAAGCATCTGTGTTCGGAAAGCGGTTCGGCAATTCCGGCGGTGTTGCCAATGCGGTGCTTGAAAGCCTGAAGGAGTCCGGCAATGATGTGGACATCAGAGTCTGCAGGGCAAACGGAGCGGCAGAGTGTAAAAAAGCGCTTCTGCTGATGAAAGCCGGGCGGCTTCCTGAGGATTTTATTGAGGGAATGGCCTGCGAGGGCGGATGTGTCGGAGGTCCCAGTTCCTATAAGGATCAGATGCAGGCAAAGAAAGCGAGAGATACGCTGATCAAAGAGGCGGATGACAGAGGCATCTATGATAATCTGAAGAATTATGATGAGGAATCCTTCTCCATGCACAGATAGAAATGGTCTGGAAATATTATTCCGGTTGAATATGAACAAAACAGCTGCTGTATGTGTTAAAATACTATGGCGGCTGTTTTTTATGTCAGGAAAAAACGGTCATACAGCAGTGAAAGAATCAGACATGATACGGAAGGCGGGAAAGGATATAGATGGAAAACTACGGATGGAAACAGGAAAGCAGCGGGGGACAGGCAGAAGAAGCGAAAAAGAGGGTTTTGAGGGAATATTTCGGCTATGACGCCTTCCGGCCGGGACAGGAAAAAATCATCGACAGTATTCTGGCAGGCCGGGATGTCCTGGCAGTGATGCCCACCGGAGCGGGAAAATCTCTGTGTTATCAGCTTCCGGCTCTTTTGATGCCGGGGATTACTGTGGTGGTGTCGCCGCTGATTTCTCTGATGATGGACCAGGTCAAGGCGCTGAATGAGGCGGGAATCCATGCGGCATATATTAACAGTTCCCTTACAGAGAATCAGATCACAAAGGCGCTGGCTCTGGCAAAGGAAGGCCGCTATAAGATCATTTATGTGGCGCCGGAACGGCTGGAAACGCCCAGGTTTCTTGATTTTGCCCGCTATGCGGAACTGTCCATGATTACGGTGGACGAGGCCCACTGTATTTCCCAGTGGGGACAGGATTTCCGGCCCAGTTATGTGAGGATTCTTTCTTTTATCCGGAATCTTCCGGTCCGGCCGGTGGTCTCCGCATTTACCGCCACGGCTACAGAGCGGGTGCGGGAGGATATCCGGTCGTCCCTGGAGCTGGAGCGTCCCTGTGAGCTGGTATCCGGTTTTGACCGGGAGAATCTGTATTTTGAAGTAAAGCATGTGAAAGATAAAAAGGAGCAGATCCGGAACTATATGGAAGCTCACCGGGAGGACAGCGGCATTATTTACTGCGCCACCAGAAAAGGGGTGGATGAGCTCTATTTATATCTGGAGAATCTGGGATTTTCCGTGGGAAGATATCATGCGGGAATGGGGACGGAAGCCAGAAGACAGGGCCAGGAGGAGTTTATTTATGACCGCACAAAGGTGATGATTGCCACAAATGCGTTTGGCATGGGAATTGACAAGTCCAATGTCCGGTATGTTCTGCATTTTAATATGCCCCAGAGCATGGAGAACTATTACCAGGAGGCCGGAAGAGCGGGGCGGGACGGAGCTCCCGCAGAATGTATTCTGTATTATTCTCCCCAGGATACGGTGATTAACCGGTATCTGCTGGAGAGTAAAGAAAGTTACCGGGAGTATACGGCGGAGGAACTGCGCATCATTCAGTCCCGGGATATGGAACGCCTGCGCAAAATGGAAGGGTACTGTACCACAACAAAGTGTCTCCGGGGATATATTCTGAATTATTTTGGCGAACAGGCGGGGGAAAACTGTGGAAACTGTTCCAACTGTCTGGAAGAATTTGAGGAAATGGATGTTTCTGAGGCAGCGGCGGATGTGGTCCGGTGCATCAGAGCGTCCGGCCAGCGGTTCGGGATGAATCTGATCGCGGGAACTCTGCTGGGAGAGAATACGGCAAGGATCCGGAGCTGCGGGATGGATCAGAATCCATCTTATGGAAAGCAGAGCGGACTGGGACAGGTGCGGGTAAAAGAAGTGATCCGCACCATGATGGAGCGGGGATATCTGATGCAGACCGCAGACAAATATCCTGTTCTGAGACTGACAGAACGGTCACAGGAGCTTCTGGAACAGACAGAACCGTTTCTGCTCCGCTATAAGAAAGAGGAGGAGCAGAGTGTCCGCAGGAAGAAAGCCGCCCGGATGGAGGAGCTTACAGAAAAAGGGCAGGAGCTGTTTGAGGAACTGCGAAGACTCCGGGCGAAGCTGGCGGGAGAACGTTCGATTCCGCCCTATATGGTGGCTTCGGATAAAACTCTGCGGGATATGTGTATCCGGATCCCGCTGACAGCGGAGGAAATGCTAAAGGTCAACGGCATGGGGGCCAGAAAGCTGGAGCAGTACGGAAGTCAGCTTCTGGAGAAAATCCGTGAAGTGACTGGCGGAAAAACAGACGGTTATGCTGCTGCGGGACCGGAAGAGACAGTTCCCCTTACGGAGAAAAAGAAGAAGGGGAAGAAAGAGGAATTTCATTTAACAGAGGAGATTTTATCCCGGATCCAATTTATTCCGGAAACAACTATCAGCGATTTTGTGTCCCGGATCAATGATCTCCGGGATGAGGAGCGCATGAAGCGGCTGACCATCAAATGGCTGACGGAACATCTTCTGGAGGAGGGATGTCTGGAGAAGAAGTACCAGGACGGTTATACCAGAAATATTCTGACAGAGAAAGGGAAGAAGGCCGGAATCCGGGCGGAGGAACGGATCAGCGCGAAAGGATATCCCTATGAGATTTTTCTTTATTCGGAAAAAGGACAGAAACATCTTGTTGAGATACTGAAGCAGGGATAAGATAAGAGGTAGTGTCAAGTAATCTATGAAAAACTGAGTCGAAAAAAATAGGCTCAAAA
>CAMLYL010000003.1 GCA_946491665.1 uncultured Lachnospiraceae bacterium
ATCTGTCATCTGCCCGAACTCCCGGATGGGAGCCTGAAAATCGTAGCTGAAGACCGGGAGATCTGAAAAGCCCCCGGAGGATAAGGACTCCTGCAGCGCGGACCGCTTTCCACGGGGATTTGTTCCGCCGTGATACATATAAAAGCCAAGCAGGCTGCAGCCGCTTCCAAGCTTTGCCAGAGCCATGGCGGCAATGTCTCCGGAGTGCAGAAACGGCCGGCGGTGATGGGTGACCTGCAGGCCGCCGCCCAGCTCCGCAGTCAGATAAGGATAGTCTTCCTTCGGAAAGGAGAGGGCAAACTCCGGATGAGTGTCGCTGATGAGATTCCCGTCATTGCGGGTGCGGGTGAACCGGTAATTCCGGTTGGGGGGAAGCGCCTGATCTGCGGGCATCCAGGGCGCGTCGCAGTATCCTCCCATAACGGGCAGCAGATCCCCGATCACGGCTCCGCCCCATCCGGTAGCTGTCCAGCAGTCTGTCTCAAATCCGATCCGTTTTGCCAGTGCGGTCAGTGTGCGCATGTGCTGATTTCCGGCCTCACCCCGGAGACCGCCGACATGACCGTATTCATTTTCGATCTGTATGCCGATAATATTGTCCATAAAGTCTTCTGCCTGGCAGTAAACCTGTTCCCAGAAAAGTCTTACTTTTTCCAGATAACGGGGGTCATCCGTCCGAAGTCCCCAGCCTTTTTTCATAAGCCAGTCGGGAAAACCGCCGTTTCTGACTTCCGCATGAACCCAGGGGCCCGGGCGCAGGAAAACCGGCATTTCGCATTCACGGCATACGTTCAGAAAGTCACGGAGGCTGCGCCGGCCGGTGAAATCAAAATCTCCTTCAAGTTCTTCGTGGTGGATCCAGATCACATAGGTGGACAGGATATTCACCCCGCCGGCTTTCATTTTCCGGATTTCATCCTTCCAGCAGGCGGAGGGACAGCGGGAAAAGTGAAATTCCCCCATGATGGGAAACCACGGTTTTCCGTTTTTCAGAAGACTGTTTTTGTTATAAGTAATGTGCGCCATCATTTTTCCTTTCTGATACATCAGCCTTTCTGCCAGTATCCGGCGATTTCTTCCCGGATGATCCGGATATAGCGGCGGGCCTTTTCAATATCATGGTGAATGGTGTAGACATCCCTCTGGGTAATCTCCATCTCGCAGCCCGCGGCAGCCAGGAGGCTTCTGCGGATATGCCTGCGGAAGGCATCCTCGTCCAGATATCGGTCCACGCCGATAAAATTCGGACTGGGCTTCCGGTGATAGATGACCCGGCTTCCCCGCAGCTGTTCTCCCATGTATTCCTCATCACACCAGGGAGAGATAGAGACTTTGCGAAGGTTCGGCAGTCTGCTCAGACAGCGGTCCCAGATGGGGTGTACCGGTTCGCAGCACCCGTAGGAGAGGAGGCCGAACTGTGAGGCGATTTTCTGATAGCAGGGGAAGATAAACTCCTCGAACATTTCCGGAGAAATACCGACGGTTTCCTGAGAATCCATAAATCCGAACAGGTCGGAGGACACCAGAGGACGGCCCGGATCTGTCGGGAGCGTGCGGTTGTAGCACCAGCTTCCCTGCCCCAGGGGTTCTCCTGCCGTGGTGGGAAGGAAGATCTGTTTTTCCTCCATCAGGCGGTACCAGGCGATGGTATCCTCAGCAATCCGTCCCATCATTTCCTGAAACAGTTCCGGATAGTCATACATGGCAAGCATCATGTCCTGCATATTCATAATATGTACCAGCATCTGTGTGGGAACAGAGTAAAGACAGGCAGTGATCAGCTTCACCGGAAGGATATCTCCGATGGCTTCCTCAATGACCTCTTTTTTCTTCATGGTGGACGCGATATCTACGCCGAAATCCGATTGTTTCAGCTTATGATAATCTTCCTCCAGATCCTGCAGCACGGGGATGAAATGATGTCCCAGGCTTTCAGAGCCGGAGAGGGTGTCGGCGTGCTGTACCCGGACTTCTATACCGAAAAGAGTGAACCAGCGGTCATATTCCAGGGGATAGTAGTCGGGGGTAACCCGGTCGTCGTCAAAAAGCTCCTGATTCAGATAATTGTCAAGAATCTGCTTTTCCACCATGCGCGCAAATTCACCTCTGCAGTGCATGCGTCCGGGCAGAATTTCATGGGAAAAGGTTTCCATTTCCAGGTGAATCATGGGGCGTTCTCCCTGCAGTTCATTGTGATCATACCACATTTGTATCAGTTTCTCATTTCTCTCCATATGTGCAAGTTCCTGCTGGTGCCGTGCCCTGGCGCGAAGGATTTCACGGTCTGATCTGTCAATGTAAATATTCATTGCGTTCTCCTTTCGTTTTATGGATATGAGTATTTTCTGAATAATAAAAGAAGTGTATTCATTATGATATTTTTCGGTTCTCTCATCAAGAGATGAAAGCCGACTGGACGACAAAAAAAGTTCTGTATTCCGACTTGAATATGGTTCTGTTTTTAGATAAAATGAACTTTGTGAACCACGTATATTCCGTTTTTTATTCCCGGGGAAATGAAGGAGAGAAGTATGGACGAATGGGATTTTGCCAAGATCAGAAGGTACATTCTGGGTCAGGTGGAAGCAGAGAAACAAAAGAATCTGAAAGAAACCGGGCAGGAGTTTCCGGACTACAGGCCGGGGCAGTTTTCTGCTCCCGGGACGGAATGGATGGAACGCTTTCCCTTCCGTGAGATGGGGACGTCCCATATTCTGCTGCTGGAGAATTCTATGTATATGGATATGGAATGCTATCAGCAGGAACGTTCCGGGAAAATGTATCAGTTCTGGTCCTATATTCCCGGACGAAAACGGCCCTGCCTGATGTTTCAGGCGTCTCAGAACCGGAATCTCAGTCACCGCCATGATTTTACGGAAATGGTTTATGTCTGTTCCGGCACCTATACAACGGAAATCGAAGGAGAGGTGCATGTTTTCGGTGAGCGGGATCTGTGTCTGATGCATTCGGGCTGTGAGCACCGGGAAATTGAGCAGGAGTGTGAGGGGATATTTTTGTATATGGGATTCCGCCAGACGGATTACAGTTCCCTCTGGAAAAAATATCTGAAAAAGGGAACAATTTATGATTTTCTGTTGTCGGCACATAAAAAGGAGGAGCATCCACAGTTTCTGATGCTGTCTCTGCCGGAGTCTTTTGTACAGAAAGCGGAAGGCTACTTTTCCTGCATGTTTCGGGAACTGTATGAGGGGGAATTGCTGTCTGATCAGAGCTGCCGGATCTGGATGATTCGTTTCCTGAATTTTCTGGAAGAAAACGGCACGGATAAGAGAAAGACACTTCTGCCGGACCGTCAGCCGGTTCTTCTGTATCAGGAAATCTGCGATTATATTCGGGGGCATCTGGATACGGTCGATACAGCGGAACTGAAGGAACGGTTTTATTATCAGGAAGATTATTATAACCGGCTCTTCCGGAAAATGGAGGGACAGACATTTCAGAAATACCTTATGCATCAGAAAATGTTGCGGGCGAAGGAACTTCTGCAGGATACGGGACTTTCCATACCGGAGATTATGAAGCAGGTCGGGTATCAGTCCAAACCGCATTTTTACCGCTGTTTCAGGGAGGAAACCGGGATGACTCCAATTCAGTTTCGAAAAGGGAAAACGGAAGAATAAAAATAATCAATAAAAATGATTAAATTTAATCATTCTCTTTTGAGAAGGATGATGATATAGTAGGAAAATCAAAGCTGCCGCAAATGGAGAACGCAGCAGCAAATGAAATGTAAGTGGAGGATTGGTTATGAATGATCAGAAATATAAAGTTCCGTATTTTTTGCCGCCGGAAATGTGCTGTGACTGGGTAAAGCGCACAGAGATTGAAAAAGCGCCCCAGTGGTGCAGCGTGGATCTGCGCGACGGCAATCAGGCGCTGATTGAGCCTATGGGCCTGGAGGAGAAGATCGAGTTTTATCAGATGCTTTTAAAGGTCGGGTTTAAGGTGATCGAGGTAGGATTTCCGGCAGCCTCGGAAACAGAGTATGAGTTCCTCCGGACGCTGATTGAGCGGGATATGATTCCCGATGATGTGACCATACAGGTGCTGACTCAGGCCAGAGAGCATATTATTAAAAAGACTTTTGAAGCGATTAAGGGCGTAAAACACGCGATTGTGCATGTCTATAATTCTGTTTCCGTGGCACAGAGGGAGCAGGTGTTTAAGAAGAATAAAGAGGAAATTAAAGAAATCGCGGTAAACGGCGCAAGGCTGCTGAAGGAGCTTGCACAGGACGAGGAGGGCGATATCGCCTTTGAGTACAGTCCGGAGAGTTTTACAGGCACTGAGATGGAATATGCCCTGGAGGTCTGCAACGCGGTTCTGGATGTGTGGCAGCCCACGCCGGAGCATAAGGCCGTGATTAATCTTCCGGCCACAGTGGAAAATGCCATGCCGCATGTTTTTGCCAGTCAGGTGGAATATATACACAAAAATCTCAAATACCGGGATGCTGTGATTCTTTCCATCCATCCCCACAACGACCGGGGCAGCGGCGTGGCTACGGCGGAGCTTGGGGTTCTGGCCGGTGCAGACCGGGTAGAAGGCACTCTGTTCGGAAATGGCGAGCGGACCGGAAATGTGGATGTGATGACGATCGCCATGAATATGTTTTCCCACGGATTTGATCCGGGGCTGGATTTTTCTGACATGAATACCATTTCATCCACCTATGAGAGACTGACGCAGCTTTCCGTTCCGCCGAGACACCCTTATGCGGGACAGCTGGTATTTACTGCTTTTTCCGGTTCTCATCAGGACGCCATTGCAAAGGGGCTTGCCTGTCGGGAGCAGAATCCGGAGGGCGTCTGGGATGTGCCGTATCTTCCCATTGATCCCCAGGATGTGGGGCGGACGTATGACTCAGATGTGATCCGGATCAACAGCCAGTCCGGCAAGGGCGGCGTCAGCTATGTGCTGAAAAATCATTTCGGTCTTGTTCTTCCGGAGAAGATGCGGGAAGAAGTCGGCTACGCGGTAAAGCACGTGTCCGATGCGGAGCATAAAGAATTATCGGCTCAGAAAATTTATGAGGTATTCCGTTCCAGATATTTTCTTTATCAGGAGCATTTTTCCATTAAGGAAGCACATTTTGAGCAGTTCCAGGGGATACGCGGAACTGTGACGATCGAGAGGGAAGGAAGAACCGATGAGGCGGTTGCTTCGGGCAATGGCCGTCTGGATGCGGTCAGCAATGCAATCCGCCAGTATTTCAATCTGGATTATAAGCTTCAGGTATATGAAGAGCATGCCCTTTCTCAGGGTTCTTCCTCTCAGGCGGCCGCCTATATCGGCATACAGGACGCGGAGGGAACGATGTACTGGGGCGTGGGATTTGACGGAGATATTGTCAAAGCTTCGATTCATGCTCTTTCGGTGGCGGTGAACCACCTTCTGGATGAGGACGCAAAAAAAAACAGAAGATAGATAAAAGAATGACAGAAATCATGAATTATATCCAGACAAACTACAGGACGGTGACGCTGGAGAAGCTGTCCGGGGAGTTTTATCTGTCTGTGCCTTATCTGTCTAAGTATATTAAAGAAAAGTCAGGGAAAAGCTTCCGAACAATCCTGACAGAGATCCGGATGCAGCATGCCAGAAATATGCTGAAAACGGAGGGCTCTACAGTCGAACAGATTGCGGAGAAGGCGGGATATCCCAGTGTGGAGCATTTCAACCGCCAGTTTAAAAAGCTGTATGGAATTACTCCGGCGGCCTGGCGGAACGGTCAGGCGTGAGGGGAGACGGAAAGCGAATAGACTTTTCAGATCTGAATTGAGAAGGGGGCAGTCCGGTGTTTGTGCCGGGCTGTCCCCTTTGATGTGAGAACTGACGCAGGAAATTATTCCTATATAACTGAGGTGTGAAAAGATGTCTCAGTTACTTTTTCATTCTGATAGAACTTTTGTTTCCGGTTCGACGACTGTCGTGTCTGTGTAATATGCCTGTCTATTTCCTGATAATACTGCGACAAAGCAGACCAGAAAGACGATAACAGCCGCTGCTGTAATAACTAATATCCGGAAATTCCTGAAGATATTCCTCCAGATTTGCGTGTAAATCGGAAAGATAGTCGTCAGCAGAGACAAGATGATACAGTTCCTTTTTGACATTACTGATATACATTTCAATGATATCGCTCACTGATTTTCTTCCTCCCCAAAAAGAATTTTATTTACAGAATCTGATAATCTGACATATGAATCTGTAAGCTCATTCAAATACTGAACGCCTTTTTCTGTGATTTTATAGTATATCCGGACTCTGTTGTTGTCTGAAATCTCCCGCCGGCTCTGTGTGATATAAGTGTCTGCCTCCAGTTTATCCAGAAGATTATAGATGAGCGGCATTCTGTATACATTATTGCTTAAAGACAGTGTTTCCCGAATAATATCATAAGCGTACATTTCCCGTTTGCTTAACAGGTATAAAACCAGTAACTGAGTCGTAGATTTTTTGAATTGTGCTTCAAAATTGTGAATATTGTCTCTTGTGGAAGACTCTGAATGTTCTTTTTTCAAGGGGCTCCTCCCTTCTGTAAAAATACTTTTAATTTACAAATTTTAGCATCACATTATATATAAATCAATATGTATTATTGACATATATAAAAGTGATGGTGTAAAATTGGATTATAAAAAGAAGATACAGAATAATTTACATAATAATTAATTGTGTTTTTGACCGAATAATATGAAACAGCAAAGAAAAGTTATGAATATAATTCATTCAGATATGATATCTGATATGGAATTGTACATGGGGGGAGAACATGAATATAGGGGAATTTGTTATTTTAGCAGGTCTGGTTTTATGTTTTGCCGGAATTGCAGTTGTACATGTATCATTATATAAAATATTCAAAAAGATGCGGCTTCCCGGTTATTATGGCCTTATTCCGTTTTGGAATGGTTTTGTGCTGTTCAGAGAACTATGGTGGGGACGATTATTTTTTCTGATCTTTATTCCCATAGCAGGTCTTTTTGCTGCTGAAATAATAAGTTCAAAACTGGCGTATGGCTTTGGAAAGGGCGATGGGTTTACTGCCGGTTTGTTTTTGTTTCCGATCCTTTTTCTTCCCGTTCTTGCATTTGGAGATTCCTGTTACCAATATGATGAATAGTAGAATGACGTTTTACAGCATGATTTGCAGGTTTCTCTCCCTCCGCCCCCCCTATAAATGTCTGATAATAATGAAGAGAATAAGAAATCGTTAAGAAATTAAAAGCGTTTTTGGAAAGATTCTGATGATATTCTTAATATATCAGGAGAATGTAATTTTGAGGGGAGGGGGATTTCCATGATCCGATGTATTGGTATGGAACTGAGGAAGAATTGTTACTGGCCATTTGTGCTGCTTTCCGTGGTCGGGATTGCGTGTCTGGGATTTTTCAATACCGTGTATGATCCGTCGGGAACACAGACTACACTGTTTTCTCTGATCCGGCAGATCCGCGGGGGGACGTTTGTTCCTGACGTTTCTTTCAGCGCGCCGGTGATGTGGAAGCAGGGGCTGGGAAGCTGGCTGATTCTGTTTGCTCCCCTTCTGGTTTCTTTCGGCTATGTTGTGATCCTTTCTTCGGAACGGCAGAACGGTCAGATGAAATTTGAGCTCATTCGCGCGGGGAGTATCCGTTACTGTGTGTCAAAAGTAGTCAGCGGCGCGCTGTTCTGCGGTTTTGTGTTTCTGGCCGGATATGGGCTGTTCGGACTGCTGCTGAAGTTTTTCCTTCCGGCATTTTCCTCTTTCGGGACAGAGGAACAGAGTTTCTATATGGAAATGTATTTCGGGAATTCCATGCAGGCGTTTCTGTGCAGACAGCTTCTGGGAGCTTTTCTGTTTGGAATTCTGGCGGGAGTATTCGGCATCGGAACAGCTGTGTTTTTCGAAGACAAATATATGCTGATCTGCCTGCCGTTTCTGCTGAATTATATATACCAGCAGATTCTTCAGAAGATTACTCAGGGGATGTATGCGGCCGGAGCAGAATCGGCGGCATGGGTGGAGTCATTTTATCCGGCGTCCATTGTGAATGTGTCGGCAAGCCGGTACTGGACGGTTCCTCTGCTGGTGCTTGGCCTGGTCTATCTGGTTGTGGCGGCCGCGTTCATTATCCGGGTGAAACGGGGCAGGATTACGTAAAGGTCTGGGGGTGAAGATATGAGAACAATACTGCATATTGCTTTTGCGGAATTCCGGCGCTGGATGCGCAGCAGCCGCATCATTATTCTGGCGGTGATGCTGGTGTTTGTCCATACTCAGATTATTACGACGCTGCAGGACTGCGCCGCAAGGATGGGAGAACCGGTGGGAATTCTGGAAGGATTTATTGCTCTGGGAAATTCCGGGGTGATCGTGCTGGTGGTTCCGGCTCTGTTTCTTGTGCTGATGGCGGATTTTCCTCAGAAAGCGGGCATTGACTTTTTTTATCAGGTGCGGACATCAAAGCGGAAATGGATTCTGGGACAGATACTTTTTGCAGTGGAAGCGTCGGTATTTCTTGTGGTGTTTCTTCTTGCGGCGTCTGTGGTGATGCTGCTTGGATGCGGATCATGGATGACGGGATTCAGCCATGCGGTGACCCATTATTCCGCTGTCTTTCCGGAGCGGACGGGGGACTACATTCTGCAGCTGTTGCCGGAAAATCTTTATCAGCAGATGACACTGGGAACCGCTGTAAGGCATACCATTCTTCTGATGCTGCTGTATTTCCTGCTTCTGGCGCTGGTTCTTCTGGTATCGGCGCTCTGCAATCAGAAATATGCGGGACTTCTGGCGGATGCAGCGCTGATTATTCTCGGTACCGTCTCGACATCTGCAGAGGTATCCTGGATGTGGCTGTTCCCCATGGCTCACAGTATTTCATGGGTGCATTATGAAAAGTATCTGAGTAGGCAGGTGTTCCCGATGACCGGATCATATCTTTATTTTATTGTGATCTGCGGGGCGCTGGCGGCGGTCTGTATGCTGGCGGCACGAAAATATCAGGCGGGGCGGACGTGAAAAAAGGAAGGAGAGGTCAGGATGATCAGGGCAGACAATGTTTCATTGATTTTGAATAAACGGCAGATTCTGAGCCACATTTCGCTGGAACTGCACAACGGAAAAATTTACGGTCTTGTGGGAAATAACGGATGCGGAAAAACCATGCTGATGAAGTGTATCTGCGGATTTGTGCACCCGACAGAGGGGAAAATCGAGGCGGACGGAAAGGTGATCGGAAAGGATGTGGATTATCTGCCGGATGCGGGAATTATTCTTGAAACGCCGGGATTTATCGGCTATTACAGCGGACTGCAGAATCTGAAAGTGCTGGCCGGGATTAATCATAAGATCGGGCAGGAGCAGATCCGTGACGCCATGCGCAGGGTGGGACTTGACCCGGATCTGAAACTGGCGGTGAAGAAATACAGTCTCGGCATGCGGCAGCGTCTGGGGCTGGCCCAGGCAATCATGGAGAACCCGTCAGTCCTGATTCTGGACGAGCCGATGAACGGACTTGACCGGAAGGGCGTGGAGGAAATGCGCAGGCTGCTTCTGTCCCTGAAGGCGCTGGATAAACTGATTATTATCGCCAGCCATAACGCGGAGGATATTGAGGTTTTATGTGACCGGGTATATGAGATGGACAGCGGCGTGATCCAGTAGTTTCTAAATGATCTTTAAATTATTTTTAATCTGAGCAGATTTCAGAGGGAGCCGCATGGGGAAAGGAAAAGTGCCGTAAATCCTTGAAAAATAAGGAAAAACGGCACTTCCAGATACCTCGGAACGGATAGCAAAAAATGCAGAATAAAACGAACGGTTAGCAACAGGTTAGTAACAGATCCGGATTTTTTCGATCTCCAGTCTGAGATCATCAAGGCTGCGGTGGCCATATATCCCATTTGTGATATCACCCCTGAAGCTGTGTCCAATCATACGCTTCCGGTCATTTTCATTGACATTGTATTTTTCACAAAGCGCGGAAAATGTGTGACGGCAGTCATGGGGTGTATGTTTTTCGATTCCTATGGATTCCAAGGCTGAATACATTTCATTTCGGAAATTTCCGGTTGCGATTGCGAGGAGATCCCCGTCTCTCCGGATCCGTCTTTTTACCAGGTCATAAATCCCACTGTGGATTGGGACAATACGGTTCTTCCCGGCAGCAGTCTTTATACCGCCCTGGAAGTATTTTTCGCTCAGGTTGATCTCCAATGTCTTATATTCTGCAATCCGGAAACCGGAATAACACATGATCAGTAACATTTCTATTATGGGATTGTCTTTATTTTTCCAGAGTATCTTCAGTTCATTTTCCGTAAAAGCTACACCGTGCTCATCGTCATCTTCCGTGTTAATTTTCACATGGGCGGAATAATCCTTTTCCGACAGTTCGCGGATGTCGGCATAGGCATACATCTGGTGCATGAGCGACAGGATCAGTTCCTTGCTTGAGTGCTTCAGAGGGCACTGGTCGATAACGTTCTGCAGATCTTGGTATCTTAGATCTGCAAATGCCTTATCGTGCAGTGCAGAGCAGTTTCTGAAAGCAGCTCTTGTAGAAGACATACTCGACTGGGAGTATTTCCGGCTCTGGTCCGTTTCGTATTTCCAGTGATAAAATTCCTCGTATACTTCTGCAAAAGTCTTTTTCTTCTCGGTCAGTTTTTCATCAGCCGATTTGGACAGGTTATAGTCCGCCAGGATTGCTTGCGCCAGTTTGCTTTCGGAGATGGCGGCAGTGGACGCAAGAGTTTTTTCGTATCCGGGATAATACGTCCCGGCGTGGTAGGCCGTGAGAACTGCAAAGCCGATCATCCAATCACTCACATAGCAGAGCGCCTTTGGAGTCTTTGGCACGCCGTCCAGAGTAAACTCTTTTGTAGGCGGATGGACCGCATAAGGATTCCGGCGTCCTTTGCCAAGATATTTGATGGATCCATATCCGTTCGGAATTTTTGGGTACTTTTTTCTCTTTGCCATAAGACCATCTCCTTAAAATGGGTATAAAAATAACAGCCAGCAGGAACGGATGTTCCGCTTGCGAAGGCTGCCGGGTAGATGATACAATATGATTGTTATCTGATTTTTGTACCTACCCGGTACAGGAGCCGCCTTGGTGTTGGCGCACTGGGGCGGTTTTTAAATTGACAATCTGAGTATATTTGCTATAATATACTTAACAGGAAAGCCGGAAGATAGATGAAGCCTATCCGCTCCGGTGCAAAGTTAACAGTTACTAATAAGCAAGCTGCCTACTCCAGCCAAGAGACAAGGCGGCTTGCTTATTTTCTATGATTCAGAATTGCTACAATGAGCATTGCTGTTGTCAGAATGATCATAAATTCTTCATATGTAGACATAAGCATTCACCCTTTCTACAGGATAAGAACGGATGACTGCACGCCTTTCCAGCTTCCCTGGTAAGCATATTATTCAATTTTGGGTCCCGGCAGCTCTGGAGAGCACCGGGAGATTTATAAAATGTGCTGAGATATATATAAATTCTCAACAATTTAATTTGATTGACAGGAAGGGCACGGTGAAAACCCATAGTCTATGGCAGATTCCGTGTTATATGCCCAAAACTCCGTCATATCCAAATAGGGACAATCATAGGAATGATAGTAGTATTCGTCAGGGCCAACAAAGACCACATATCCTAAATATTCCTTCATTTGGCGGTATTCCGCAACCACATCATTGAAACCTTCTTCAAAAGAACTGTTTGATTCGCGAAGAGCATTGTAGCGATCCTCTAATGTATTATATGAAGCCTTGCTTTCTTCAATTGCGACTTCTTGTGAAGATATAGTTCTGATCTGGCGAACAAGTATCACAGAAGAAAATATAGCATATGCGGACACTGCTATAGTCAAAGGAAGTAAAAAGGTATATTTCCTTTGCTTGGGAATACTTTCCTCAGCTTCTGGAAAAGAAATCAACTTTTTATACATGAAGCATACGAATATAAAGGCTATTACATGGCTGGGAACCCATATGTTTTCTGGAAGTTTTTCTTCCGAAAATGCAAATATTAAAATAAATCCGGCCAAAAGGCGAGAAAAATAGTATATAAAATATTCTGCTAAACAAACAAAAAAAGCAGGAAGCTTTTTGAATCGTCTCTTCTTTAGGAAGAGAATAGCAGGCAATACGGATGAAGTGCCAATAATTATAACAAAAGATAAAAAGTTGTACATAATAAATCTCCCAACATGGATTTTTTAATCTTTAAGCTTACCAATAACTTTCCCCATGCAGACAATATTGTCATACTCTGATACGCTGATGTTATCAAAATTCGGATTTCGGGAAATCAGCTCATCCTTCCCATATTCTTTGATATACGCTGATCCATTTATAACAAAAATTCCCACATCTCCATAATTCATTTCAAGTTTCTGTGAAACCAGAACGGTATCTCCATCATGATAATCCGGTTCCATGGAATCTCCGGATACTTTTATAGCATAATCAACATTTCTGTTCTCCGAGGTCGCCGGAATCTCAATATGATCCACAATTTCGTTCCCCAGAATAAACACACCGGATCCGGCAGATACACTGCGGAAGTATTCTACCAGGCGCTTGGCGGCACCGGAGCGATTTTTCATGTTGATGATGGTAGCTGGTATGGTTTTTTGGCAACGATCCAGCTCTTTGTCTAAAACAAGGTCGACTAATTCTTGGCCATATTTATCCAGATTACGGTATTTATTTATGTGGTTGGTTTCGTGGGCAGTAAAATTATTATCCGATTTACCGTAATAGTCTAATAAATATGACGCAGAAACATCCAGTACAGAACAAATGCGAACAATTTTTTCTGCATCTGGCTTATTTAGATCTTTTTCCCAGTTGCTTATTACTCCAGATGATTTTACATTAATTAGTTTTGCAAGTTCGCTTTGCAGAAGCCCCTTTTGCTCCCGTGCGAATTTTATACGTTCTCCGAGCGTGGACATGTCAATCACTTCCTTCCATGTAACTTAAGTAAAGTATATATCACTAAAACAAGGAAATCAAGAAAATCTTGAAAAAAGTATTGACATTCAAGAATTACATGACTACAATAAAATTAATCAAGAAAAACTTGAATGAAAGGAGATGAATTGAGTTGTCGCTAATACCGGATGTGGCAAAAAGAATTTTACAGGAACAGGGAAGAACACAAAAGTGGGTAACTGAGAAAATGAATTCTATAAATCCATCATTAGAAATGGACAAAAACAAGTTTAGTGCAATTGTTAATGGAAATCGGAAAATGAGCGGAGATGAATTATTGGCCTTTTGCATGGCATTAGAAATTAGTCCAGATGTTTTCACAGATCAGGAGGTAATGTAAGGAATGAACAAAAATGATTTTGATAAATATGCATGGTTTTCTGTTGGAGTTTCGATTGTATCACTTATAGCTGCGATTGTGGCTCTGGCAGTAAAAATGTGAAGAGATCAGATACAGTATTTGGGTTACAGAATCAGGAAAGGAAGGTAGGGAAAATGACGTACAAAGAATTGCTTTGGCTCCAGTATCCGGAATTTGTTTCCCCAGACTACAGGGGAGGATGTAGAAGCTGCCCCTCTGTTTACAATTATGAATCTCCGGAAATCTATGGAGACTGTGCGGATTGTAGCGAATGCTGGGACCGGGAAATCCCGGATAAGATTATCGCAGTTGCCGTCCGGGAAGGGGAGAGCCTTGGAGGGGAACATTACAATCCAGGGGACAGATTTACCATAACAGGCGTGTTCACAAAGCAGGCGGATTGTCAGGTGCGTGTGGATCGCGGGAGCGGAAAAGGGATGTATGTTGAGAAAAAAGACTTTCGCTATTACGTTGAGGGACAGGAAGAAAAGCGCAGGCTTCTCATCTCAAGAAAAGAAGCAATGGAAGTACTGGGGAAATTATATCACTGCAAAGTAATCATCAAGGAGTGATCAGGATGGAAAAAGAAATTATGAAGGTTCCAGAGGTCGCCCGGATCCTAGGGTGTAGCGAACAAAAGGTCAGGGAACATATCCGGCGTGGCATCTGGAAATTTGGAGAATGCGTCCCGGCGTCAAAGAAAGGCACAAAACAGGACGAATTTAACATTTACCGGAGAAAGTTTGAGAAGTTTATCGGGAGAGATTCATGAGGATTCTTTTGCTGATCATAATCACCGTGGTTATCCTGGCACTTCTGCCGGACAACTGGAAGTAACAATTAAATATCGGTATCCACCACAGCGGGCAGCAGTGCAACCCATAAACAGCATCCTTGTATTTTGACGACCAGGCAGATAAGAGCGTTGTACATTGTTATTTTTTAACCTCCTTGTTTATCATAAATTTTCCAGCTGCTGTCTGCTGTGGTGGGTATCGGAGAAAGGAGAAAATGTTGAAGAGAAGAATCAAAAACACGCTGATCAGACTATCTGCCGCCGGAGCCTTTATTACTCTCCTGGCAGCAGGATCTTCATTAGGATCCCCGGATTTTATCTGGGACGAGCTCCCGGCTCTGATCGGGATCATGGCCGGATCAGGCATCTGGCTCAGTTTGGTTGGATATGCCAATCGGCCCAAACGAAAAGCACCCTCCGCCGACCAAAGCAAAGAGGGTGTATGCAAAAATGTGATCAAAAGCAGTATATCACAAAATACTGCGGAAAGGAAGTCAAAATGGAAGACAAAAAGATCGTAACAACAGAAAGAGAACTGTCAATGGCTGTTGCACATGCGAGCTTGCTGGTGTGTCACAAGGAAGAGTACAAACATATAAAAGGTACAGACATTATGAGAGTCGCAGCGTCTATATCTGCAGCAGTAGAAAAACATCTGACCGGGAGAGAAGAGTTTGATCCCGAAGAGTACAGAGCAACGAAGACAATGTACGAAGTTATAGAAGCGTTAAAATCCGGCGCCGCAACCGTCATAGACATCCGGAGAGAACCGTGATAGAGCTGGACAGGGTTCTGGATCTTCTGGAGAATCCGGATCGGATCCTGATTACCAGATGTGGGGAAAAGATCTGTTACGGCTACAAGGCAAATATCTGCGGCGCCCATGGAACCAGGAGCCATCTGTCAGATTATGGACTAACCGGAAATGAGATTGTACATAAGATCCGGCCTCACATAGAGTACCGGGATCCGCGCTGGGTGGAAAAAGGTCTGGCAGCTCCCCTGATGCCGGAGGAGACGCCAGACTACAATTTCCAGGACTTGCAGGGAACCTTTTACTTTGAGATCAAAATATAAAAAATGAGACGGCATTTGCAGATGCCGCCCCGGGGAGATACTTAATAAATATGTTCAAGCCCATAGTATCATTTATCCCCATAAAAGTCAAGGAAAACGGCGGTTTCAGACCGCCGTAAGCACTTGATAAAGATATTAAAGTTAGGACAAATGAGGCTATGACAAAGAGACAGATACGTTCCTTCCGCTCCGGCGAAATCATTGATGTAATGGAACATCACGATGGCAATTATGGAGCTCCCGGAAAAAAGAGAATAAAGAGGGATAAGCCCACCCGGGAAGCTGTCCAAAAGGTAAACCGGATGAATAAGACACAGCGCTGCCGGTGGAAGATGCTGACCCACATTAATCCCGGAGATCTGTTTGTCACCCTCACCTACCGGGTAAAGGACAGGCCGGCATCCATGCTGGTGGCAACAGACCAGTTTGGGAAGATGATCCGGAAAGTTCGGAATGAGGCTAGGAAGCGCGGCCATGAAATCTTCTGGTTCCGGAACATCGAACACGGGACGAAAGGGGCCTGGCATATCCACCTGGTAATCAATGAGATCGGGGGAATGGCGGACATACTCCGGGAGTCATGGCCGCATGGCGGGATCTACATAGAGACAATCAGGCTGAACGATAAGCTGTATGATGAGGATTTTACCAGGCTGGCTGCCTACATGACAAAGGATGAGCATACGGAGGGACTCCGGTCAGATGGGACGCCGGCGAAACCCCGGATCCGGGAAGCCAGTTACAGCGCATCCCGCAATATGCCACTTACCGATCCGGAAACAGAAAAACTGATCCGCTGGAAGAGCGAGCCGCTGATCCGGAAAGGATACTTTGTCACACGGATCCACGAGGGCATCAACCCGGTAACCGGATATAAATACCGGAGATACACATTATTCAGGCTGCACAAGGAGAAGTCATACCATGCAGACAATAAAAATTTTTATCCAGTCTCAGATCGCCGGCCCCCGGAAAGCTACGGCAAAGTACGGGTATGTGATCGAGAGCCACACGGCCGGGGGCATCCGGACGCTGGTAGAGATCGGATGCTTAAAGGACGCAAGCGCAAACCGCCTGACTGCCGCGGCAGCAGCCAGAGCCCTGGCAAGGACACGCCCAGGGGACCGGATCACAATCATCACAGATAATGCGCAGTTAAAAGCGGCGATAGAGCGGGGATGGGTCGAAAACTGGCGCGCCGCCGGATGGATCAACAGCAAAGGCCGGAAAGTTGCCAACGCAGATATCTGGAAGCTGATCCATGCCGGGCTGCAGGGGAGAGAAATCCGGATCGACCTGCAGGAGGGAAGCGAATACCGGGAATGGCTGGCCGGGGAGATGGAGAAGACGGAGATCCTGCCAGGGCATTCCAAAATTATCCTGCCGGAATAGGCGCAAACCCGCAGAAATCCCGAATGGGAACGGCATTTTGAGGGGAACAGCCCATAAATGTCCGTTTCTTTCGGATTTAAACACTATAAAAATGCCGGAAACCCGCAGAAATCCCGAATGCGGCGGGCTTTCCGGGAAAGGAGAATCATGTTCGAAGACATTAACAAATTGAAGTACCTGAAAAAAGCGGAGGAAGCAGTCAAAAAAGCCGGCTATTCCGGCTTCCTGATCGTGGACAGGTCAAAGTTTGCCATCACTGGCCGGAAGAACGCGAAAATCTACTTTCTTCCCATCCCGAAAAAGGGAAACGTGAAGAAGTTTGACCGTGCCATCCATGCCCTGGGCGGCGGCGCCGCAGAGCCAAGGAGGGCAAACCGAGGATACCGCGATTCCGGCACGATCCGCCTGCTTGGCTACATGTACATACCGCTGGAAAAACGCGACAGGGAGAAATTAGACTGGTGAGCCGGAGCATCCTGCAGGCAGAGAAAGAATGCTACCTCTGCCGGCTGGCCGACGACCAGGCCGGATACTATGGGGAGCTGCCCCACACGGGGCTGCACCGGCATCATGTGATCTTTGGCCGGGGTAACCGCAAAAAATCAGAGCGATACGGCCTGTGGGTCTGGCTCTGCGTGGCACATCATGAGTACGGCCCGGAGGCGGTGCACACCAATGCGCGGATCCGGCGGCAGCTTTCACAGGTCGCACAGAAGGAATTTATGAGAGTTTATCCCAACTTAGATTTTTTACAGGAATTTGGGATCGGCTATCTCGACCCGGATGAAACGCCGCAAACCCGCATAACTACCGGATGCGGCACGGATCGGGTGGAGGATGGATTTACCAGGATCGAAACAGGGCTGGAAACTGGGATGCCATTTTAAGCTACATATGGCAGCAGGAGGGACACAATGAAAGAGACAATCAGAGCAGCGGACATCATGAAATACGCGAAAGACTGCGTAGGACGCGCAAAAGTGCGGAAATCGGAAGGCCACTGGGCGACCGGATACGCATTGGAGCAGGAGGCCGGGAAGATGGTGGACGTACTGGCGTTATTTGCGGCAGACACGGAACAGGATTTTGGAAAAATCCGGGAAGAAGTCTTTGGGAAAGATTACTTCTGAGCGGAGGAAGGAGAGAGCGATGGAAGAAAATAAAACCACATACCAGTGCCCATTCTGCGGGCAGATGGTTATCATCAGCGTCGGGGCGGAGGATCCGCGGGAGGAGGCGATTGCTGCCTGCACCTGCTTCGGAGCGCAGCGGTATATCAGGATCAGACGCCAGAAAGAACAGACACGGGAAAATCTTGAGGTACTGATCGGGGAAAAGAGTGAAGATGAGATGTTTGCAGACGTCGTCATGCTGGCGCAGTACGCCGGGGATCTGGTCTGCGAAGAAGAAATGGATAAGGCGACACTGCAGATCGAAAAAGAGACCGTAACAATCTCGAGAAACCAGAAAGGGATCGTAAAGGTCAGCAGGACATCAAAGCGGCAGCAGTCGCTGGACGGATGATCGCCTGAACAAGCAAAAGGAACGGAGGCGGAAGATATGAGCCGTGCACCGCGGGTGCTATATGACGTCTACGAAGAAGGGAAGCTACGATACAGGCTGATAAGCCTCTCAAAAGCGGCAGAGGTTACCGGGACGGCTCGCAGCATAATCACCAGATCCGCAGAAAACGGTTATAAGATACACAAAAAATATACCGTAAAGGTGGCATGGAGGAGCGACTGCGAGAAGGACTACACGGAGAGTGAGACGCGCCGGAAACTCGGAGACAAATTATACGATGAGTGGCAGCAGTTGAACCGGAGGTACGGGAGGAGATCATGAAAAAACGAAAAGAATTAAGCCCGGAAGAGAAAATAAAATCCCTGCGTGCTGACATCATAAGAGAAATAGACCACTGGGAATATATCAATGCTTACGGATGCAATGATCCGTTCTGGCCGGACGGAACAAATATGAATCTGACACGGAATCATATCATCCATGACAAACGCCAGATCGCAGAGATTTGTACGGAGAATAGCCTTCCTCTTCCGGAAGAGATGTACCTTCCCATACCACCGAAAGTGAATGAATACTACATGGCAAACCTGAAACAGAAAAAGAGGGTGGAGCGGATCAGGAACGAGTGGAAGATCACAACCAAGAAGAATCAGTATGACAGGCAGCAGTTGTCATTATTTTAGGAGCAGAAAATGACATACAGGGAATTTTTACAGACAAAAGTAGAACTGGCCAAGGAAAGTGGTTTTGGGGTAAATCCAGAAGAGATCAACCCGGCATTAAAGCCGCACCAGAGAGATGCAGTAGCTTGGGCGCTGAAAGGCGGAAAGAGAGCATTATTTGAATCATTCGGATTGGGAAAAACCGTACAGGAAATAGAATTTTGCAGATTGGCAGCAGAACATATCGGAGGACAGGCGTTGATCGTCCTACCGCTGGGAGTTAAGCAGGAATTTACCAGAGATGCAGTAGAACTGCTGGGATATGAAAAGCCGGTATACTGCCGGACAATGCAGGAAGTAAGGGAAACAGATGCGCAGATTATACTTACCAATTACGAGAGAGTACGGGATGGAGATATTGACCCGAAATATTTCCAGGCGACATCACTGGACGAGGCTTCCGTGCTCCGGAGTTTCGGGAGCAAAACCTATCAGACATTCCTAGATAAATTCCGGGGAGTGCCATATAAGCTGGTAGCAACGGCAACACCGTCGCCGAATAAATACAAAGAGCTGATCCATTACGCCGGATACCTGGAAATCATGGATACCGGGCAGGCATTAACGAGGTTTTTCCAGAGAGACAGCACAAAAGCGAACAACCTCACCCTTTACCCAAACCAGGAAGATGAGTTTTGGATGTGGGTGTCTTCCTGGGCGCTGTTTATCACAAAGCCATCGGATCTCAATCCGGAATATTCCGATGAGGGATATGACCTGCCGCCGCTGGAAGTAAGGACGCATGAAATTCCGGTAGAATACGGGAAAGCGGAAGACAAGGATGGACAACTCTCTTTGTTTACGCAGGCAGCAGCAGGGCTGAAGGATGCGGCGAAGGTAAAAAGGGACAGCATTGCGGCCAGGACGGAAAAAATGAAAGAGATTGTAGACGCATCGCCGGGGGAACATTTTGTGATTTGGCATGATCTGGAAGACGAACGGAATGCAATTAAAAAGGCTCTGCCGGAGGTAAAAGACATCTATGGGGCAATGGACTATGACAAACGGGAACAGCGGGTAATAGATTTCTCTGACGGGAAAATCAGGCTGTTTGCCACGAAGAAATCACTGTCCGGATCCGGATGCAATTTCCAAAGGCACTGCCACCGGGAAATATTCATGGGGATTGATTATGAATTTAATGACTTTATACAGGCAATACACCGATGCTACCGGTTTTTACAGAGAGAAAAAGTCATTATTGATGTAATCTACATGGAAAATGAACGGGAAATCTGGAAAGCCCTGCTGGAGAAATGGAAGAACCATAACCACATGGTAGAAAAGATGATCGCGATTGTAAAAAAGTATGGCCTGAATGGCACAAACAAAGAGAAAAAGATGGAAAGGAAGATGGGAGTGAAAGGGACACGGGAAGAACGGACAGTGAAAGGGAACCATTACACGGCAGTCTATGGCGACTGTGTAGAGGAAACCAGGGAAATGGAAGAAAATAGCGTGGATCTGATTCATACATCAATTCCATTCGGGAATCACTATGAATACTCTGCAAATTATAATGATTTCGGGCACAACCAGAACACAGAGAGATTTTTTGAGCAGATGGATTATCTGACGCCGGAACTTTTGCGGGTACTAAGACCGGGAAGGGTTGCTGCGGTACATGTAAAAGATCGTGTGCTGTTCGGAAATGCGACAGGAACCGGAATGCCAACGATCGAACCATTCCACGCCATTTGCATTGAACATTACATGAAACACGGGTTTCAGTATTTCGGGATGATTACGGTAGTGACTGATGTTGTGCGGGAAAACAACCAGACCTACCGGCTGGGATGGACAGAACAGTGCAAAGACGGTTCGAAGATGGGCGTGGGTTGCCCGGAATACATTCTGCTGTTCCGAAAACTCCCATCGGACCATTCAAAAGCCTACGCAGATACGCCGGTGACAAAAAGCAAGGAAGAGTATACCCGCGCGCAGTGGCAGATTGACGCACACGCTTACTGGCGCAGCTCCGGGGATCGCCTGATCAGGAAAGAAGAGTTGGAAAACCTGTCTGTAGATAATCTGCAGGCTGTGTACCGGGAATACTCGCGGGGGCATGTTTATGACTACAAAGAGCATGTAGCCCTGGCAAAGAAACTGGATGAGCACGGGAAGCTGCCGGCTATATTTATGGTTGTGGCTCCGGGAAGCTGGAACCAGATGGAAGTATGGGACGATATTAACCGGATGAAAACCCTTAACACTACCCAGAGCCGCCGGCGGAAGCAGATGCATGTCTGCCCGCTGCAGATTGACATCGTGGAACGGATCATCAACCGGTACAGCAACGAGGGTGATGTAGTATATGACCCGTTCGGCGGGCTGATGACCGTACCCATGACGGCGATAAAAATGGGGCGCTATGGGATCGGATGCGAACTGAACTGGGATTATTTCCGGGATGGGGTTGGGTACCTGCAGGCGGCAGAAATAGAAGCAGATACACCGACATTATTTGATTTTTTAGGAGATGCATCATGAAATTAGTATATATTTGCAGTCCATATGATGGGGACCTGCAGGATTATGTCAAGGCAAAAGCCTATTGCCGGGAAGTAATCCGGGAAGGGAATTTGCCGGTCTCCTTGCACGTCTATCTGCCGCCGCTGATCCAGAGAGACGAAGAAGAAAACGAAAAAGATCAGAAATATGCTCTGGCAGCAGCCGCAGCAATGATCCCGCATTGCGACGAGGTAAGAGTATACGGGCACAAAATCACGGAGAAGATGCAAAAGGAAATAGCGATTGCAAATGAGTACAGGATGGCCGTGAAATACGAAGAGGAAAACAGGTATTATGAAAGAAAAGACAGAAAATGAACCACTGATGCTGCCAATCAAACGGAAATGGTTTGATATGACCCGGAAAGGAGAGCAGAGATGGAGTATTTAGCGTTTCGCGTGAGACGGGGGAGGAAAGAAAGGTACTGGTCTCCGTGCAAAAAGCAGGAACTGATAAAAAGGCTGGCAGAATATGAAGATGCTGGGCTGGATCCGGAAGAGGTCAGGAACTTAAAGAAGCGTGATACGGCAGCAGCCGCAAAAACAGAAACGAACTCAGAGAGAACTCTTTTCCGTTGCCCGGTATGCGGCCACATCTACAGGATTGCCTACAGTGACGGCCTGGTCGCCGGGGAGATCCCGGCATTCTGCCAGGACTGCGGGCAGCGGTTGCTACAAAAGAAGAAATAAAAGGAATACATCAAGGAGGTAAGAAAGTGGCAGCAGGACAAAAACCATCAGAAGAAAAAAGCATGGATAAAATAAGCATCACACTCACCTTATATTTTGAGATTAAGGATGCTGACCTGTTTGGAGGAGATGGGACTGTGGGATATACAAAAATCCATTCAGATCTGAGAATATCCCATTTGGAGCATTTTAATGCTGCAGAATATGCAAAAGCTCTTGCTGAGGATACAGCGAAGCTCTTACATACATCACCGGAAAATATGAAAATTATATCAAGAATGGAATATGAGGAAAATACGGAGGAATGACACGATAGGAACATTAATGGAATTTCTGGCCGCCGCCGGCGGAAACACAGAATGGTCCCTGGCATATTGGAAATGGCTGGCAGCAGGGATCTTTATGAATATCATGATATGCACCAGAACCAGACGATGGAAGGACCCAGAAGACATTTGTTGGTTTGATTAAAGCTTTATTGGCAGCAGGAGGGAAGGAATGCGAGCGGAGGGATGTTTGATATTGTGCCCATTTTATAAGAGTCATGATGCGGTAAGGATATACTGCGAGGGAATCAATGAAAAATGCAGGAATGGTCTTTGGTTTAGTTCAAAAGATCCGAGGAAAGAGTATATGAGTACATACTGCAAGAAGGACTATAAAGCATGCGCAATCTATCAAATGCTGGAAAAAAAGTATAAATAGTACATGAATAAAAGGGCCTGGAAAGGCTCTTTTTTCATGGGGTGGACTATGAAAAAACGAGCAGAATTTATAAATTAAATATCAGGAGGTGCGCGATGACGAAATTAACAGAGAAGCAGGAACGCTTTCTCTGCAACATTGTCTATAAAGGCATGTCACAAAGGAAAGCGTACCGGGAAGCATATCAGAATTTTACCATGAAAGATGCGTCCATAGATGCGGCCGCAAATAAGCTCCTGAAGAGTACTAAGGTTTTACTAAGGCTGGAGGAGATGAAAAATGAAAAAGAGGGGGAAGAGATTTTTGACCTGACTCTGAAGGAAGAAAAGTTTGTTGAAGCCTTGATTTTAGGGGATTCTCAACGCCAGGCATATAAAAAAGCATATAATTGTAGGAAATTTTCAGATAAAACTGTAGATGAGAAGGCCAGCAGGCTGTTTAAAAGTGGCAAGGTTCAGGCAAGGTATAAACAGCTAAAAAAAAGGGCGCTTAAGGCAGCAGAAGATGGCACCATTATGGAACATACGGAGATGATGCGCAGGCTTTCAGACACGGCCAGAAGTAACTTGGGGGATGTATTGCAGGTAGAAGTGGATGAAAGGGGTAGCGTGGATATCCGGATGAGAAAAGATTTTGATCTTACAAATGTGAAGGAAATCTATCTGGATCGGAGTGGAAATTTGCGGGTAAAGATGCAGGATCCGGTAAATGCCATGGTGAAGCTTGCAGATATTACGAAGGGAGCCAGGGAAATGGAAAGAGAGAGTACGGCAAACCATGTGCGGATTGAAATTGCAGATAATGGGGAAGGGTACCAGGGATGATCTTGAAGATTCCGGAACCGAATGCGAAGCAGAAACTATTTTTGAAAGATACCCATAGAAGGGTAGGCTATGGTGGGGCGCGTGGAGGCGGAAAGTCCTGGGCAGTGCGGACGAAGGCGATAATCATGGCAGGAGCATATCCGGGGATCCGTCAGTTGATTGTGAGAAAAACTTATCCTGAACTGTATGAAAACCATATAAATATTATGCGTCCTATGCTGGCAGGTATTGCGAAGTACAGCGATAAAGAAAAGCGGCTGACATTCATAAATGGCTCTACCATCAAGTTTATGTACTGCCAGTATGATAAAGACCTGGATAAGCTGCAGGGTCAGGAATATGACATTATTTATTTCGACGAGGCCACCCAGCTGACAGAGTACCAGATGAAAACGATAGATGCTACCTGCCGGGGAGCCAATGATTTCCCGAAGCGAACGTATTATACCTGTAATCCAGGCGGCGTGGGTCATGCTTATATTAAGCGGATTTTTATTGAACGGCGCTATGAGGACAATGAAAATCCGGAGGAATACAGTTTCATTCAGGCTTTGCCGACAGATAATCGGATTCTGATGGAAAAGAACCCGGAGTACATAAAAACACTGGAAGCGCTTCCACCAAAACTACGGAAGGCATGGCTGGAAGGGAGCTGGGATATCTTTGAAGGTCAGTTCTTCGAAGAGTTCCAGGATAATCCGGAGCATTACGATGATCGGCGGTGGACACATGTGATCCAGCCGTTCGAGATACCGGCAGGATGGAAGATATACCGAAGTTATGATTTTGGATATTCAAAGCCGTTTTCCTGCGGATGGTGGGCCGTAGATTACGATGGTGTGATTTATCGCATTCTGGAACTGTATGGATGGAATGGAATACCAAATGAAGGCCTAAAATGGGATGCACATCAGCAATTTGCCAAAATTCATGAAGTAGAGACAACACATCCGTTGCTGAAAGGGAGACATATTACAGGGGTGGCGGACCCGGCGATCTGGAACAAAGAAACTGGTGAAAGTATTGAGGAAGTGGCGGCAAAGCATCAGGTATATTTCAGCAGGGGAGATAATGCGCGGATTCCTGGATGGATGCAGATCCATTATCGTTTGACTTTTGATGATAACGGATATCCCATGATGTATGCATTTAACACTTGTAAGAATTTCATTCGGACAATGCCTCTTCAGGTGTACTCAGAGACAATACCGGAAGATTTGGATACTGATATGGAAGATCATATACCGGACGAAGTGCGGTATTTCTGCATGTCCCGGCCGATAAGCCCGCGGGTAAAAGAAGTATATGAACCAATCAAAGATGATCCGCTGGACATGGTGGCAGATATGAGACGGAGAGCCAGCATAAGGAGGTAGCAGATGGCAGATAGAAGAAAAGAAATGGACAATGAACAGGAAAAACGTTTTGGAAAGAGAAGAAATAGTGGACGCAGCGAAGATGGAAATATGCAGATTCCAAGACGGCAGCAGGGGCCTGCAGAAAGAATACCCGAATATCAGCAGACCCAGATGCAGCAGAAAACGGCTCCAATTCAAAGTGGCAGCAGACAAACCACCGGAGCCGAAAACACGGATGAATCTGAGAGCGTTAGAATTGTGCAAAATCCGGTGATAGGGACTGCTCAGGTACGGAAAGCACGGGAGACGCTGAAAAAATACAAGGACGGGAAAGCACGTCTGGAACAGCGGATTGTGAATAATGAACAGTGGTATAAGATGCGCCACTGGAAGGAACTGCAGCCAGTTGGGAAAACGGATGATCCGAAACCGGCTTCCGGATGGCTCTTTAACTGCATTATGAGTAAACATGCAGATTTCATGGATTCTTATCCGGAACCCAATATTCTTCCCAGGGAAGCCGGAGATAAGGAGGAGGCCCAAGAACTTTCTTCTATCATCCCGGTGATTTTGGAACAGAATAAATTTGAACAGACGTATTCAGATGCCTGCTGGTACAAACTGAAAACTGGTACGGGGTGTTTTGGAGTGTTTTGGGATAAAACGAAACTGAACGGATTGGGGGACATTAATATTCAGCAGATCGATCTTTTAAATTTGTTCTGGGAGCCTGGGATTAAGGATCTGCAGAAGAGCAGGAACCTGTTTTATCTGAACATCGTAGATATTGATATTTTAGAAGAACGATATCCGGAATTGAAAGGAAAAGTGAAACCGGATACCTCGGATATTAAGAAGTATGTGTATGATGACACGGTTTCCACAGAGAATAAGTGCATTGTGGTGGATTGGTATTATCACAAGATGATAAATAAGAAATTTACCCTGCAGTATTGTAAATTCTGCGGAGATGAGGTGCTCTATGCAACGGAAAATGAGCCAGGAGCGGAACGCGGCTGGTATGATCATGGAAAATATCCGTTTGTCTTTGATGTTCTTTTCCGGGAAGAGGGACTGCCGACAGGATTCGGATATGTGGATGTGTGTAAAGAAGCGCAGGAGTCCATTGATCGAATGAATAATGATATAGAAGTAAGCGCCAGATGGGCGGCACGCCCCCGCTGGTTCATACGCAATGACGGCGGCGTGAATGAAGAAGAGTATGCGGATCTGTCCAGCCCTTTTGTCCATGTAGACGGAAATATGTCAGAAGATTCGATGAAGGAAATCGTCACGAATCCGGTGAGTGATGTGTATGTGACTGTCTTAAATAATAAGATTGAGGAGCTGAAAGAAACGTCTGGAAATCGGGATGTGAATAACGGCGGGGCTACATCCGGCGTGACAGCAGCCTCAGCGATTGCGGCTATGCAGGAACAGTCCGGGAAGTCCAGTAGGGATATGATAAAAGCCTCTTACCGGGCCTATGCGCAGGTAATAGAGATGGTGATTGAACTGATCCGGCAGTTTTATGATATGCCAAGGAAATTTCGGATTATTGGAGAGAATGGACAGGAACAATTTACCACGTACTCCAATGACAGACTGAAACTGCAGTATCAGGGGAAGGCTTTCGGCGTGGATATGGGATATCGTCTCCCGGTGTTCGATATTAAAGTGTCAGCTCAGAAAGAGAATCCCTATTCGAAGGTCAGTCAGAATGAACTTGCTCTGCAGTTTTATAATGCAGGATTCTTTAATCCGGAGATGGCAGATCAGGCATTGGCGTGTATTGAGATGATGGATTTCACAGGAAAGGATGCGATTGTCCAGAAGATTACATCCAACGGAACCATATATCAGCAGATGTTAGAGATGCAGCAGCAGATCCTTATGTTGTCACAGATCATAGATCAGACACAGGGGACAGGTCTGGCCGCCGCAAAAGCCGGCGAAATGACAGGACAGAAAACGCCGGCCGGGAAGGATGTAAATATTCGTGAATCCGGATCTCTCGGAGAATTGAAGCAGGAGGAAAGTGGTGTGGTATCGAATGCACGGGAGCGTGCAAATCAGGCCACATCACCAAGGTAAAAGATGATTGAGGTAAGATATTCAGATCGACTGATAAAGATGAATGGCCATGCGGGCCATGGCGAGATTGGAAAAGATATTGTGTGTGCCGGGGCTTCTGCTTTATGGCTGGCCGTGGCATCCAAAATGGAGAAAGAACAGCGTCTTTGCCATGTCACGGTTTCTTTTCATCAGGAGAAAGGGAATACAGCGATTTTTATCAGGACCATAAAACCGGGCTATGAGGAGCGGATCCGGGAAGTGTGGGATACTTTTATCTGCGGAATGCAGGTGATCGCATCAAATTATCCAGATTGTGTTTCCCTGAAAAAAATATAGAGGGGTGGACTATGAAAGGAAAATAAGGCTTGTTAAGATGCATACATAAGGGTCGCGCCTATAACGCAGAGGAGAGTCATATGGAACAGTTATTTTTATTACAGTTATTTGCTGAAGGGGAGAATCCGGCAGCAGGTACAGAGGCAGTAAACCAGCCCGCCACTGGAACGGCAGATGCGCAGGGAACACCGACGGGTGATCCCGGGAGCGAAAACCAGCCCGCCACTGGAGAAGCAGAACCTACGTTTGAGGAGCTGATCAATGGCAAGTATAAAAGGGAGTACAATGCCAGCGTAAAAAATGCGGTCAGCAGACGCCTGAAGAACCAGAAACAGATGGAAGCGCGGATGGGGATTGTCCAGCCGGTAATTGATTTGTTTGGTTCCCGATATGGAGTTGATACGGCGAATCTGTCGGATCAGGATCTGGAAACGCTGATCGGAAAAGTGTTGGAAGATAATTCATTGTATGAAGATGAAGCCTTAAAACGTGGGATGGATGTTGAGACGTACAAAACCCTGTCACGGACAGAGAGGGAAAATGCCAGACTTCGGGAATATAAACGGAAGACAGAAGCCAATGAAGCAAACAGGAATAAATTTATGAGACTGCAGTCGGATGCAGAGGCCTTGCGGCAGGTGTATCCGGATTTTGACCTGGATGCGGAAATGGAAAATCCGATGTTTGAACGTCTGGTGTGGGTATCCGGGGTTCCTATGCAGACTGCTTATGAAGTGGTGCACAGGGATCAGATTCTGGCACAGGGAATGCAGTACGCCACACAGCAGACCAGGGAACAGATTTCAAATAATATCCAGGCAGGAATGAACCGGCCGCAGGAAGGTGGCCTGTCCCAGCAGAGTTCTTCCCTTTCCCAGCCGGGAGGTCCTAAGACCTGGACGAAGGAAGAAAGAGAGGCCATTAAGAACCGTGTAAGAAACGGAGAAAGGGTGGTTCTCTAGGAAGGAGTATCATGTTAAATCAGTTTTTGTTTGAGACAGAAGTACTGCAGCTGTTTGCGGAGCCAAATACGAACGTGACGACTGCAAATACGCCGGGGAATGATCTTTCTCCGACTATGAAGGAGTTCTATGATACGGAACTTCTGGAAAATGCCCGCGCAGATCTGTATTTTAATCAGTTCGGAGATGAACAGCCGCTTCCCCAGGGCAAGGGAAATAAAGTGGAATGGAGACGCTGGGAGACTTTTGGAAAAGCCATGACACCATTGACCGAAGGTGTAACACCGGATGGAAATAAACTTTCTATGGTGAAGGTAGAACAGAATATTAACCAGTATGGTGATTACAGTACCATCTCTGATCGTCTGGAACTGGAAGCTCTGGATGATGTGATTCTGGGAGCAACAGAAGAACATGGAGCGCAGGCCGGCGAGACGCTGGATACAGTAACACGGAATGAAATTCTTACGGGAACTCATGTATTGTATCCGAATAGCAAGACCAGCCGGAGTGCACTGACCGGAGAGGATAAAATTACGACGACACTGGTAAATATGGCGGTCACACATTTGAAAAAAATGAAGGCGCCGAAAATTAACGGGGATTATGTCTGCATCATTCATCCCAGCGTGTCGGAAGATTTGCGGGAATGTGAAGGATGGCTGGAAGCACACAAGTATGCATCTCCGGAAGAGATCTACAATGGTGAGATTGGAAAGCTTCACGGATGTCGTTTTGTGGAAACCACAGAGCAGATGGTTTATGGAGGCGTAGGGCTTGCAAAGGACGCGAAGAATCTGGCGGTAAATGGTACTGTTTCTTCGAAAGCAGACGTTACTTTTGATGGCGGCACAGTTGCAGCAGGTGAACTCGTTGGGAGAATGGTTTTGATTGGCGGTGTCAGATATAAGGTAACTGCCAATACAACTACTTCTATGACGCTTGAGGATGCCCTGACAGGAAGCGCTGCCAGTGTCACCGCAGAGGATAACGCTGTGATTTATCCGGGCGAGGGCGGAGCAGAAGGATGCGCCGTCTATGCATGCACTTTCCTTGGAAAGAAAGCATACGGAATCATCAAACCTACTGCAGAGTCCTTGAAAATGATTGTGAAGCAGCGGGGATCTGCCGGTACTGCAGATCCTTTGGATCAGAGATCTACTGTGGGGTGGAAAGCTTCCCATGCGGCTAAGATCCTGTATGAAGAGAGATTGCTTCGACTGGAAGTGGGATCTTCTTACAGCGGCGTAGATTTTGACCAGGATTTGGAGGAGAAATATCATGGCAACTAAAGCGAAGGCGAATGAGAAGGTAACCGTAAAACTTCCCCGCGCTGCGAGTGGGGAAGGAAACTATATTACAGCCTCTGTCAATGGCAAGGTTTATAAAATCAAGCGCGGTGTTCCTGTGGAAGTGCCGACAGCGATTGCAGAGGTGATTGCTAACTCAGAGATCGCTCAGGATATGGCGATTGAGTATATTGAAAGCAATAAGAATTAGGATGCGGCGGATTCGGAAGGGAAGTGAAAGCTTCCCTTCTTTTCGATTGAGGAGGATGTTATGGCAGTAACAATATCAGAAGTAATTGGGTTGGTAAAGCAGTTATATCCATGTGGGATTTCAGATAATATGCAGAAGGACTGGCTGAGGCAGTTGGATGAACAGATTCAGGATGAAGTGATTGAAACGCATGAACTTCCGGAGCATTATGAGCCGCCGGATTTTGATGCGTATGACATGGAAACGGAACTGATTGTGCCGGAGATCCATGCGGAGCTGTATGTGGCCTATCTGCGCATGAAGATGGCTATGATTCATGCAGATAAGGATGAATATGAGATTAACAGCACAAAGTTTAACAATTCCTATATTACCTACCAGCAATACTATAACCGGAAACACAGGCCTTTAAGGAAAGGGTTCCCGAGGTACAGATAGGAGGCAGGAATGTTTTATAAGTCATTAGATTATAAAGCGAATACAAAAGATACTACAAGAGTGTTCCTGGGCTACAACCATACAAACCAGCCGGCCGACGGGGAATTTTATGATATGCGTAATATGTCTGCAGATGAATACCCGGCCATTGCAACCAGGAAGAGAAGAACAATGAATCTTACCCTGGCAAGCAATGATTGGCAGGAACTGGAAGTGAATTTTGAGTTTTCTTATGACGGAAGTGTATCGGTTGGAACAGCAACATATCAATCTGGAAGTATTGAAGTTGGGGAAAAAGAAACACTTACTTTTTCCTGTAAGGCGGACGAAGAATTGGTTTCTTCTGTGGCATCAAAGGTTACATATTATGATTCAGAAGGAAATGAGATCGGATCAGAAGAGATTGGAAATGAATCATTCGTAACACCGGATCAGACAGGGTCCTGTGAGATTACTGTTTCGGCTTTAATCCGAGATCCGCAGGACCATACAGAAGAAGAATTGCCAGAATGTGTGACAGAGCTGTCGGTGAAATTGTTTAACCGGAATATCAGAGGGATGCTTTTGAAAGATGGGAAATTGGCCTATATGGTGGGAAGCAAACTGATGTATGACGGTCAGGAGATTGATTTCAAGGAATACATGTCGAAAGCTGATGACTATCGAACGGAAATGCAGCTTCTTTCTTTTGGGGTATATATCCTTATTTTTCCGGCGGCACTGTATTTTAATACAAATGATCTGGAAGATTATGGAAGTCTGTCAGAGGAATACGTGGCAGGAACTTTTGAATCACAGGTAAAGTTTACCATGTGTGATGCGCAGGGGGAGGAGATTACGGCATCTACGACGGAGCCGGAAGACCCGGAAAATATGGATTACTGGCTGAACACAGAGGAAAAATGCCTGTATCAGTGGAGTGACAGCCTTGCTATGTGGGTGTCGGTATCTGCGACCTATATCCGCATTGAGATTACGCATACTGTGCTTCCGGAAACACCATTCCCTCAGATGTTTTCCGAGGGAGACGCGGTGTTTATGAATTCCAGTCTGGAAGATATCAATAAGGGGAGTATCATTCAGAAACTGGGGGAAATTACGGGAGAATCTGGAGAGATAATAGGCGGATATATCGTGGTAAAGGGATATTTATCCGGACAAGTTGTAGAGGAGGTATCACCGGAGAAGACGCTGTATTTCAAAAGAAAGATTCCGGAAATGGATTATGTCTGCGTATCCAATAACCGTGTGTGGGGCTGCAGACATGGATTGTCCGAAGATTCCGAAGCGGTGAATGAAATCTATGCTTCCAAGCTGGGAGATGCAAAGAACTGGTATTGCTATGCTGGGAATGCAACGGATTCTTATGCACTTTCCCTGGGTGATGATGGGGAATTTACGGCAGCATTTACATTTAAAGGTTATCCGATGTTCTTTAAAGAGAACGTGGTTTACAAAATTTATGGAGGGTATCCGGCGGCGTATCAGCTTTATACCTATGACTGCAGAGGTGTGCAGAGAGGTTCCCACCGTTCGCTGGCAGTAGTGAATGAATATCTGGTATATAAATCGGTCCGGGATATATGTGTCTTCGATGGAAGTATGCCAACTGGTATTTCCGGGAAGCTGGGAGCGGAAAAATATAAGAATGCAGCAGCCGGAGCGTGTCTGGGGAAATATTACATTTCCATGGAAAACAGTACCGGTTCTTCCTGTTTTTTTACTTATGATCTGGAACGAGGGATTTGGAGTCGGGAAGATGATTTGAAAATAGAAGAGTTTGTTTATAACAATTCCGGACAGCTCTATGGGCGAAACAAACTATCTGTATATGGTTTTGAAGATGCGGCAGATGGTTTTGGACAGGCAGAGGAAACTCCGGAAGGAAGATTGAAGTGGATGCTGGAAACTCCGGATCTGGGGTTAGAAGATTTGGAACGGAAATGGGTCAAAGCGATTCATATCAGGGCATATATGGAATATGAGGCAGTGATGGATGTATATGTGGATTGTGATGATACCGGAAACAGACCGGTGAAGACAATCCGTGGGGAAGGAAGGATTTGTTCTTGCCGTATTCCTGTGATTTCTGCCCGTGCAGATAACTATCGGATCCGACTGAGCGGTTATGGCTATGTAAGGATCTATTCGATCACAAAAGAAGTGGAGTATGGGAGTGACAGAAGATGAAAACAGAACGTCCAATTTTAAATGGGAAAACAGACAGAGAGAATCTGCATATTCTGGAATCCTGGGCGCAGAATCTGATGGATGAGCTGGAATATACGTTGAATCATATTGATGAGACAAATCTGGCAAAACCGGAAGGGTATGTGCGCCAGGAACAGATGCAGGAATCTCTGGACAGGCAATATAAAGAACTGCGGTCACTGATTGTCAGCAGGACGAAAGGAGCATAGAGGATGGCAAGTACATATTCAAAGACAACTACGACACAGAATACATCAACCAAAGGCGGGAGTACTTCGAAAACATCTGCAAGTGGGAAAGTATCAGGTACTACGAACCAGAAGCGGGATGAGGCGCTGAAAGATTATAAAGAGTCTGGCCAGGTGCAGAATGCCTATAATCAGCTCCAGAATACGCTGAATAATAAGCCTGGATCATTTACTTCCAGTTATCAGGATCAGTTGGATGAAATTTATAACCGGATTATGAACCGAGAGGAATTTAAGTTTAATATGAATGAAAATTCTCTCTACCAGCAGTTAAAGGATCAGTATTCTGTGCTGGGGAAGCAGGCCATGCAGGACACTATGGGGCAGGCGGCGGCTATGACGGGAGGATACGGATCCTCTTACGCACAGACAGCGGGGCAGCAGTCATATCAGAATTATCTGCAGGAGCTGAACAGCCAGCTTCCGGATTTATATTCAATGGAATTGCAGAGATATCAGCAGGAAGGGGAGAATATGCAGAATCAGTATGCTCTGTCCCGCGATATGTATGATACAGAGTATAACCAGTATCGGGATTCTGTGTCCGACTGGCAGGCTGATCGGGATTATTACAGCGGGCTGTACCAGGATGAGAGGAATTTTGATTATGGGAAGTACAGTGATAACAGGAATTTCTGGAATGATGAATACTGGAATGAACGGAATGCAGAACAGACGACGGAAAGTAGCTCCTGGGAGAATACGTCCAGCACACAGACTTCCACTACAAACAGCTCGACTTCTTCCGGGGGATCCGGCGGCAGCTCCAGCAGATCAAAAAGTTCCAGCAAATCAGGGGGAAGTTCCGGCAGTTCCGGAAGTTCTGGAAGCACAGGAAATAAGCTTGTGCTGACCAATGCAGCATCGAATGCAGCAATTCAGAATAATGTGAAGATTTTGTCTCAGCAGCCCAAAGCTTTTGCACAGGCACAGGTGAAGAACGCGTACGACAACGGGAATATTTCCCAATCTATGCTCAATTATTATTATGATCAGTTAGGATGGTAGGAGGATATCCATGGCAAAAAGAAAAACAGCAGATGAGGTGCTTGCAGAAAGAAACAGAAGGAAAGTGGGAACTATTGCAGCAGGAACTCCGACAATTTCCTATAAACAGGCAAAGCGTGCATATGGAGGAAATAAAACGGGAACATCTCTGGGTGCAGGGACTATGACTCTGCAGCAGGAGACAGCGGAACCTGTGCAGATGCTGGTCGATCCAACAGGGACAGACCGCAGGGAAGAAAATGCAGGAAGCACATTAAATGATACATCTACAGGCCGGAAAACGGCAGATGAGGTTATCCGTGACCGCGAAAGGGCGATTCGCCAGGGGACATATAAAAATTCAATTTCGGAAAAGAAGGAAGAAACATTATCCGGGAACCGGATGACGTATCAGGATTTTAAAAAGACAGCAGAGCGTTCCGGCATCACGCCAAAGGCTGTTACCACATCTGAGAGAGAAGCGCAGATGCAGGAACAGATTAAAGAGCAGAGAAAATTGGTGCGAAGACTCCGGATCGGACGATTGACCGGGCCAGTGACCTATGAGAACGGTGTTCTTCGGATTGATGGATATGATCCGGAGGCTGAAAAAAAGAAGCTTGCAGAAATGGAACGGGAATATAATTATCGAAATGTGGAAGACGGCGTGCCGGAAACGGCTTCCCAGACGGAGAATTACAGACAGTATCTTGAAAATATCAAAGCGAATATTGGAGAAGATGAGGATCCTGAAAAAAAAGAATCTTTTATCTACGAACAGGAAAAAAACATGGAAGCGCTGTCAAAAACAGATGTGGCCAGATATGTGCGGGATTACCAGAGATACCAGGCGTCTGCAAGCGCGGGAAATGCGGAAAGCATCGGCATAGTGCGAGATGCTGAGAATGCCCTGAAGGAAATGGGGTATTCCAGGGAAGATATTTTAAGTTTGAAAGATACATATACAAGAATTGAGAATGCCAATGCCAGGGTAAAAATGGAGGAAGATGTAAAGGATCGTGTCAATGGGACGTATGAGTACGATAGTGATCTGGAAAAGAAATTGATGGATGGCCCTGTAAGGCAGTCGATCGGTACGATCGGGGCCAGTCTGGCATCTGGCGCAGGAATCCAGGAGGGGCTTGCATCGGCAATCGCGCAGGCTGTTACAGGAGAATATGTTCCAGTAGACACGAATTCTGCTTATTTTTATCCGGGGATTTATCGGGATGTGGCAAGGCAGGAAGTGTCTGAAAATATTGAGAATTCTGTCCCGAATAAATATGTCGGGAAAGGATTATCCATGATCTACAATGCCGGCATGTCAACCGCAGATACCTTGGCTTCTGCAGCAGCGGGAGGGCAGGGCTATTCTCTTGCAAATATGGCGGCAGGAGCGGCTTCGGGGGCTATGAGGGATACATTTGACCGTACTGGCGATACGGGGAAATCTATGGCCACAGCTGCAGTAGCAGGCGGTATTGAATATATAACAGAGAAGGTTTCGCTGGATAATTTGTGGGATATCGTAAAGGGAAGTGGGAAGGCCGCAGGGCGAAGCACACTTACGAATTTGCTTGTGCAGTCTGGAATAGAGGGATCTGAGGAGGCTGCTTCGGATGTGGCGAACAGAGTCGTAGATTCTCTGATCAACGGAGGAAAATCCGAGATTCAACAGAATGCCCAGAATTATGTGGCAAATGGGATGACCGAGGAAGAAGCGAAACGGCAGGCTGAAAAAGATTGGTGGAAGCAGTTGGGAGAAGATGCGCTTGTAGGGACTCTTTCCGGTGCTATGGGCGGTGGCGCCGGTATTGCGGCCAATACGATTTCTTCACGGGCAGCAGGATCTGAAGTGCAGGAATCAGGAGTGATGGAGACGGTTGCAAAGAGGGCAGAGCTGTATGACAGTTATCCGGTACAGAGTGCATTGCGGACATATGAAACACGTCCTACAAAAGCGAATGCCGGAAGACTCTATCAGGCTGTGGCACAGTTTGAGTATGATAATAATATAGAACCGGTATCAACGGAGCAGGGCTTACCTGCTGTTTTGCAAACTAATGCGGAAGATTCCTTGCCTGCAGAAGAAAGAACCGTAAATGAGCCCATTATAGAATCTCAAGAGCGTCCGGGAGCAGTGCGTCAGGTACAGAAAGCAGATAATGCAATGCGGCAGGAAGCGCCGGAAGGTGAAAGTCCGGCGACCATGATGCAGAGAAATCCTTATATCGAACAGGATGTTCGGGGTACAAAGTCACCGGAGGATGCCATTCAGGAGATCCGGGAAGCGAGAACTCCGTATCAACTGGTGTCTAATTTGCGTTCTGTGCAGGAAAATGGAACGGAATCAGAGATCCGGGAAGCAAGGGAAGCATTTGAGGTAACCTCTGCAAAACTGATGGCAGATCGTGTGATTGCTCCAGAGGAACTTTCTATGGAACAGCAGCAGCTTACGGAAGCGGAAGCATACGAGGCTGGCTATGAGAACCGGCAGGTGGAAGATTATTTGCTGGCATATCCTGAAGCACAGATTGCCTATAATATGGGGATCCAGGAAAGAAGAAGAACGCAGAATGCAGATAATATCCCCACACAGGTAAATGACCTGACTGCGGCCAGGGACAGCTCTGGTAAAAGGATAACGGTCAGAACCATTCGGGATATTGAAAATGAGCCTGTTGCAGTGACAGAAAACGGAAATGTCAACCTTTCAGATATTACTTTTGAAAGCCCGGCAGTGCAGACGCTTTACAATAATGCGTCTACGAAAGGAACCACGAAGGCGGCGCAGGTTTATCTGGAGGGCTACCCTTCCGGGATGAATGTGAAATCTTATGAAATGTATTTTAACCGGTTCGTAAACGCCGGGAAGCTGGGGGCGTCTTTTGAAAATACGGTCAGACGGAACGGGCAGTTAAGGAACTATATTCCGGAAGAGACGTTAAAGAAGTTTTATGATCTTGGGGCAGAAAGCGGGAAAAGCCGTGAACAGGCTGCGGAAAAGAGCGTACGCAGGAAAGGAAAAGGGCAGGTGCATGACCGCCGCACAGATAAGACAGATGATCCGTTTTTGAAGATCTATGAAAAGATTGCGGAGAAGACCGGATATGATGTGGTGCTCATGGATGAAGACATGGAAGGGATCAATGGAGAGTTTGTCCGTGGTGCGGGGCAGATTATCTTTAATACAGATTCTGATGCGCGGTATGCCACCATCTTTCATGAGGCGATCGGGGAATTCTCAGAAGCCTGGAACACAGAAGAGATGAAGACTTTCCAGGATGATCTGCTGGAATGGTACCTGTCAGAGTATGGGGAGGAGCGAACGGATGAGCTGATCAGCAGGTACCAGAAACTGTACCGGACGGTAAACCCGGAGGAAAGTTACCGGGAAGCTGCCAACGAGATGGTAAATGATGCCCTTGCAGGTCTGTTCCGGACGGAAGACGGGATTCGGGATTTTGCAGACTGGCTCTATGGGAATAAAACGCAGGCAGAGGCGAAGTCTGTCCTCCAGAAGCTTGCAGATTTTATTAGGGATCTGATTGCGAAAGTGAAAAGCTATCTGTCAGAGGAGACGTTTACGGAAGCGGCCCGCCAGACAACGGATATGCGTTTAGAGCAGGCGGAAGAATTGCGCCGGCGCATCCTGAGTATTGCGGATCAGGCAGCGGAGAATTACCGGAAAGCTGCAGAAGAGGGGGAAATAAAAGAGGACGCAGGGAACAGAAAATATTCTTTATCAAAATATGGATTCAAGGGATATAGCGAACGTCAGATAGAAAATTGGAAAAACAGTAAAAAAATAGTTCTCTATGAGGATGAAGAACAATTTCAGATCTTTATCAGTGATGCCAGGAAGCATAAGATTCCGGGGAAGAAGATTTATTTTGGGATGCTTCCGGATCGTATTGCAGACAGAATCCAGAGTGAACTTGGAATAAATGTACATGATTTTAATTGTAGTTTGAAATCTTATGAAATAGAGAAAATATTCAAGGATCATGGAGACGAAAAAGCTGAAGGAAAAAGAGGACAGAGGGCAATTACGGAGAGGGATCTTGAAAAAATTCCAGAGATTGTAGCAAGGCCGGAACGTATTACAGAATCTGGCACATATATGGGGAAGCCGGCAATTCGTTTTTATAAAGAAGGAATCACTGTGACAGGAGTTGTGTCGGATAAAAGCATGGATCTGTTTGTGCAAACGATGTATGCAAATAAAAAAAGAAGCCTTGCCACTGCGATAGATGAACAAGCCTCTATCAATACGCCCGAGGCGACAAGCGGTACAGCTTCTAATAATATTTTACCAGATTCTGCGGAAAATACAACCGAAAAACGGAAATATTCCCTGAAAATGGATTCTGAGGGGCGGGAACTGACAGAAAACCAGAGGGAATATTTCAGGAATTCCAGGGTTGTAGATGAAAACGGGAACCTGATGGTAATGTACCATGGGACACCGCAGGGAGGGTTTACCGTGTTTAAGAATGACCTGCAGTTTTTTACTCCGGATAAGTCCTATGCGGATGTTTACCAGTCACCATCTGCAAGCTCCAGGAAGAGCGGAAAAACGGCTTCTTCCCCGCAGACTTATGAAGTATACCTGAACATGGAAAAACCCTTTGATATACGGGATGAGGAGACCAGGGAGCTGTTTATAGAGGAATATGTTAAAGGAGGATGGGCGCTGGGAATTAACCCGTATGTAGAATACCAGGATACTACAGAGACCGGTCTGCCTTCATGGGAGGAAGCAGATAATATCTATGAATTCTTGGAGGAGAATGAGATGCTGGATGAGTACGACGGGATTCTGGTGGATGAAGGAGGAATTCCCGGAGAAGACGGCGAAGTAAATTACCGGGGAATTGCATATGTTACATTCCATCCAAATCAGGTAAAGAATGTGACGAATGAGAATCCAACGAGCAATGAGGATATTCGTTATTCGCTTTCCGGTATTGTTGAAATGGACGAGCTTTGGGATGACAATGATGCGATACAAGAAACACTGAAGCAGTATTCTTCTATTCTCCAGGACGGCGCAGAAGTGATGCATGGGAGAGAGGTAGATACAGATGTAATACGTCGGATTGCCCGAAATATAAAGAAAGAATACTATTCCGGTATTAATGTGGATGAACTTGCGTCCAATCTGGAAAAGGTGTTCTCCTATATGCAGACGCAGGAGAAGGTGAATTACCAGGATATGGTGCGCATCATGAATGAAGTGGCCATGCCGGTGATAGAGCAGAGCCAGAGAGTGGATTCGCAGCAGCAGGCGCAATATGATTCTTTCCGGAAGAAACTGCGCGCAACGAAGTTCCGGCTGAGCGACCAGCAGAAAGATGAGGTTGCGTACTATTTCGGTACATACGAGAACTTCCGCAGGAAGAATTTCGGCACGCTGATGATTAGTGATAAGGCGTCTTCTACGCTTGACAGTATCTGGGGTGAGCTGGTGGAGGAATCCGGCGGGTTCCTGGAAATAGATACGCCATATGTGGAACAGGCGGTTGCCCTGTCTGAAGCCCTGGATAATATGAAACCCCAGGTGCAGAATTCCTTTGGTGGAGATAACCAGGGGGCGGCCATGGACCTTGCGCTGCGGATCTACGAGGAATATTTCAAGTCGCAGTCAGATGCACGGGTGAAGAGTCTGAACCAGAAGATGGTGCATGAACGTGTGGAATATCACAGGAAGGTGCGCGAACGGTATTATGAAAAGCTGAAAGAAGAGCGCCAGAAAATGAAGGAGAAAACGGGAACCATCCATGCGAGGGTCGCGGAGATGCGGGCGGCAAGGGCGCAGAGTAAGATGGAACGGAAAAAGAGGCAGAAAACAGCGGAATACCGTACGAGCATTAAGCGGAATGCATCTGATTTGATCCGCTGGATTGAGAGGCCGACGAACCAGAAGCATGTGCCGGATGCCTTGAGGAAAACCACACTGCAGTTTTTAAGTGCGATTGATTTTGTGTCCAGCCGTGCGCTGGAGGACAGCCAGTCTACGTTGTCCTGGCGGGAAAAGATGCTGATGGTACAGAATGAGCTGAAAGCTGCGGAAGAGGCAGAGTCATCGGATGAATATGGAAGTTTCCTGGTGGAACTGGATCCGGACTTTGCGCCGGCGCTCAGCGAATTTATCAGGAAGAACCAGAAGGCTGAGAAAATTTCGGATCTGGATTATGAGCAGTTGAAGGAACTGGACATGATTACAAAGATGCTGAAACGGACGATTACCAGGGCAAATGAACTGCATGCAAATAAGCAGTTTAAGCATGTAGGGGATGCCGCCGGACAAACGATCCTGGAATTGCAGAAACAGAAGGATAAGAAAGACGTACGTGGTGCTGTCAAACTGGCGGATCAGCTTCTGAACGTGGATATGTTGGATTCTTTTTCTTATTTTATGATGCTGGGGAAAGGTGCAGTGAGTATATATCATGAACTCCGGGAAGGTTTCAATCAGAGAACCTGGCATATCAAAGAGGCTCAGGATTATATGAATGAGGTAAATAAAAATGTATCCAGGAAGGAGTTGAAAAAATGGGTTGGCGATCAGGCCGAAATTCATGAATTCCAGGTCGGCAGCAGGGTACTGAAACTTTCTACCGGGCAGATTATGAGTCTTTACTGTTTGGGGCAGAGAAACCAGGCAAGACAGCATATTTTTAGCGGAGGTGTTCTGGCAGATCCGGTGGGAAGGGGGAAGAATCGGATTTCTCAGGTAAAACCGGTACATATCACAAAGGGAATTTATGATGAAATTATTGGAATTCTTACGCCGGAACAGAAAGCTTATGCAGATAAAGTGCAGCAGTTCCTGGCAAAGAATTGTGCGGACTGGGGAAACAATACATCTATGATTCTGTATGGATATAAGAAATTTAATGATGACAGATATTTTCCGATTCGGACATCGGATAACAGCCACCGGACCAATGACAAGAATGCAGGGGACAACGTGTCATTATATGAGATCAGGAACCAGGGAATGACGAAGAGTGTGATTCCAGGTGCAAAGAATGCTCTTGTGATAGGGGATATCATTGATGTATTTGCAGATCATGTGGTAGGGATGGCAAATTATGATTCCTTTGCTGTGCCGTTAACAGATGCTATGAAATGGTATAACTATAAGAATGAGGGAATGGTAGGAGAATTTCTGGAATCTGATTCTGTGAAAGAAGAGATTGACCGTGTGAAAGGAAGTAAGGCAAAGGATTATTTTATCCGGTTGCTGAAGGATATTAATGGGGAGGCTTCAAATGCTACATCCACAAATATCAGCAATAAGCTGCTGGCCAATTATAAAGGGGCTGCAGTAGGTGGAAACATCCGCGTGGCAATCCAGCAGCCAACAGCCTTTCTGCGGGCCTCGGCGCTGATGGATCCTAAAGATTTGATTTCTGCATTGGCGGGGAAACCTCAAATATCAAAGGCAAAGGAGAATAGCGCTATCGCATTATGGAAGTCCTGGGGATACTATGAGACGAATATGGGGCAGTCCATGAAACAGGTCATTACGGGGCAGAGTACCATAATGGACAAGATCCGTGATAAGTCATCTGTACTGGCTGCGCTTGGTGATGAGGTGACATGGGGATATCTCTGGAATGCCTGCGAACGGGAGATAAGAAGGACACGGCCAAAGCTGAAAGTGGATTCCAAGGAATATCTGGAAACTGTGAGAAGACGTTTTGAAGAGGTAATTGATCAAACTCAGGTGGTAGACACAATTCTTCACCGGACACAGTTTATGAGAAGTAAGGACACTTTGATTAAGATAGAGGCATCTTTTATGAGTGAGCCACAGAAATCGTACAATATGCTTTATCGGGCAGCTCTGGAACCTGGCCAGAAAAAGTTTGTCAATAAGAAGTTTGTCAGAACGGCAGTGGTATATGTCATGACCGGAATTCTGACCAGCCTTGCGGCGGCTGTTATGGATGCCTGGAGGGATGATGATTTCAGTTTGAAGTTTGGGGAAAAATACTGGTCGGCTGTGAAGAAAAATATTATCAGCAATGTTAATCCGTTGTCTGCGATACCATATGTAAAGGATGTGCTTTCCTATATTGAAGGGTTTGACGTTGAACGGACAGATATTTCCGGAATTACAAATATGATCAGTGCCGTCCAGAATATTATTAAGTACGTGAACGATGACAGCAGGAAGACAACATATGGTCTTGTAAAATCTATGGCTCAGGCGATCGGCCAGGTCAGCGGAATTCCCGGCTATAACATTATGAGGGAAGTAGAGAGCCTGATTGAGAATATTATAAAAGAGCCAATCCTGACGGAGCAAAATTCTTATACAAAATTAATTGAAAATATTCTTCGCTATGGAGAGGAAGGAGATATGGAGAAGTATAAGAAAACTTATCAGGAACTGTTAGATCGTTATGAAGAGAAGGGGGAGGAAGAACCGGAAACAAAAGCCAAAGCTTCCATTCGTGGTGAAGTGAAGAAAAGGTTTAAATCCGGGGAATATACGGAAGAAGAAGCGCTCAGTTTGCTGAAAGAATATGGTATGACGGATGATGAAGCTTATTGGGCGATGGAAGAAATAAAAGGCGGGGATGATTGGGGAAAATATGATGATTTCTATCACGCGCTGGAAACCGGGACCAATATCGAGGGAACCATTGAAAGGTATGTTTCTCATGGAGTTGATGAGAAGAAGCTTGCAAGTGCGATCACATCAGAATATAAAGAAGAATATTTGGGCTACTATTATTCGGACAAGTCAAAGGCTTCTTCGTTGAAATCACAGATAATTGACTGGTATATGGCTCTGGGTGAGTCGCAAGAAGATGCAGAGGAGAAAGTACAGGGATTTGTGACAACGGATATCAGGGAGAAGTTCATGGAAGGAGAGTACTCGGAATCGGAGGCAAGAAAGTATTTGAAGGAATGTGGTTTTTCGGACAATGAAGTGTACTGGAAATTAGAACAATGGAATGGAGGCGAGGACTGGAGTAAATACGACGACTTCTACAAGGCCTTGGAAACCGGGACTGATATAAAGAAGATAATTAATGATTATGAAAGCCATGGTGTGGAACAGAAAGACCTAAAGAGCGCAATTACATCCAATTATAAGGAACAGTATCTGGAATATTATCATTCTAATAAAACGAAAGCGGCAGACCTGAAATCAAAGCTGATCGGATGGTATATGGCCCTTGGGGATACCAGGGAGCAGGCTGCAAAAAAGATTGATAAATGGCCGGAACAGGAGGCTGAGAAACTGGAAGAAGAGGAAGACGAATAATTTTCCCAGAGGGGTGGACTATGAAACCGCCCCTCTATTTTTTATGATAGGGAACAAAGGAGTGATGTGATATATGAATGTGATACATAAAATTGCCTTGGATCTTGCACAGAACAATTATATCGAGATTGAAGTGGCAAAGGGAAGTGAGAACACAATTGTTCTTCAGTTTTTCTTTTTAGAAAGTGGTAAGAAATATGATATGTCAGAGGTTGGAGCGGTTTCTTTTAAGGCCATTACCCCGGATCAAAGTATTGTATTTAATGATACCAGTAAAGTTCAGGAGAATGGAAGTGTACTGTATGCCATTTCGGAAAGGATTATGGAAACTCCAGGCCGAACAACATGTACGCTGCAGTTGATTGGCTCAAAGGGAGAAGTAGTCAGTAGTTTTGAATTTTATATCAGGGTAAAAGCGCAGCTTTTTGATGAGAATGATTATATTTCGGAGGATGATCTGCAGGGTTTCCGCGCTTATATGATCCGGGCGGAAAACGCAGCGGAAGCCTGTGAGGCATTGAAACAGCTCCTGAATGTGACTTATGGAGGCATAGAAGATCTGATTGGGGATTTGTCAGATCAGAAACTGGAGTATGAAGAATTCCTGGAAGACCTGAAAGAACGGATTGCCAATGGAGAATTCAACGGTCCCAGAGGAGAACCTGGAAAGGACGGAGCAGATGCAATTGTGACGGAAGGAACAGGCATTATGGCATTTCAGATTATTGGTGCAGATCTGTATTGTTATTATTTTGGGGATCAGCCGAATGTAATAATTAATACGGACGGAGATCTTATAGCGACAATGTGAGGAGATAAAAGATGGCAAGTGTTAATTTAGGAAGGGTGAGAGGGAGTCTCTGGTATTTTGGGAATGGCATTACCGGGACGAGTCAGAAACCGTCGATATACCCGGAAAGCGGTGTTGAGACCGCATATAAGAATGATATGTATTTGTCCGCTGCCGGATGTGTATATCAGTGTGTGGAAGCCGGAGATCAGGCAACTGCGCAGTGGGTCTTCGTATGCGATATTTCAGGGCCTGCCCCGGAATTATATCATGGTTTGGATTCATCCAGTAAAACGATGGCTTTGAGCGCATATGCCGGAAAACTTCTGTACGATAAAATGAAATCATCAGGATTGTACGCAAAGGAGATTGCGATTGAATGTGATGAGAAAATTTATATGGTGAAGTTGACATGTGAAAATCGAAATACAGAGATTGTGTTTACAAATGAAGATGGAGATACAGGAACCTATGAATTTACAGCGGACAGCAGCGCGGAAACGGTAGAGATTGCGGTCTCTGTTAGTCAGACCATTGGGCTTGCGGCAGGAAGTGTACTGACAAACGTGAAATCCAGTGATGCATATATCCTGGAATGTGTTTTATATGGAAACAATGAGAATCCGGTTTATACAATTCGTCCATCTCTTTGGGATGCGATATTGGAAGTGCAGAAGGAAATCAGCAATATTTTTTCTATTACGGAGGAAGATGAAGAAGGCGAATCTGTAGAGTATAAGGCATCGCAGGTTAAAAAATTTATAGGCGGGGTACAGACTGATGTATTTCCAGTATCTCATGCGAAGGCTGTGTGGTGGAATAAGCAGAACCAGGTTTCTCTGCATGATAAAATTTCTGATGATTGTCTCCAGAAGTCAGATGAAATTACAGAAGGAAATATAGATGCCATTATCAGTGGTGTTTATGATGAAGCCAGCGATGAAGGTGCGAATGATCCTTCAGCAGGTGCAGCTGAAAATGAGTTTGATGAAATTACCGATGCAGAGATCAACCAGATTGTCGGAAATGTATTTTAAGGGGAGGAAAAGAAGTGTCTATCGTAACAGGTGAAAAATTAAATAGTTTTGCGCAGAAATTTGCGAATAAAATAGAAAGCCTGTTTGTCCGGAAAGTAGACGGAAAAGGGCTGTCAACCAATGACTATACCACAACTGAAAAAAATAAGCTGGCCGGGATTCCCGCGGGAGCCGAGGCAAACGTGCAGGCGGACTGGAATGAGACAACCACATCCTCAGATGCTTATATCAAAAATAAACCGGATGTGCTGGAACAGGATGATATCGCAGCCTGGGCGAAAGCAGATACAAAGCCGTCCTATGCGTTTTCAGAGATTGGAAGTAAGCCGACAACATTATCTGGATATGGCATCACGGATGCTGCTTCGAAGGCACATACCCATACAGGAGATGATATTGAGAGCCTTCCGGCATCTAAACTTACGGGCAAGATATCGCCAGATAATCTTCCGGATACAGGAGCGACCTCAATTGAATGGGAAGCGATCAGCGGGAAACCATCCACGTTTCCTCCGGCGGCCCATACCCATACACTGTCACAGATTTCGGATTATGAGGAGATCACAGATATTGAGATCGATGAAATCATAGCCGGGACGTTTACGTCATAAGGAGGAGAAGTATGAGTGTTATTACAGGAAGGCGGTTAAATCGGTTCTGGCAGAAGGGAATAAAGCCTCTGAAGGATCTGCTTGGGAATCATGATATTGAAGATCTGTCGGAAGACGGGACAGTAACCGGAGCGTTAAGTAAATTAAACACGGATTTTACCGAAAATGTGCAGGATCAGACAAATGCTGCGACAGATATCCAGCAGCACTGGGCAGCTTTGTACAATAACAATGGATCAACAAAAACCTGCTATCTTAAATACGAGTTTCGCAATGGTGATAAGGGCACGATTTATGTCTCTGCCACAAGATCTGGTACTGTGAATGGTCTGCGAAAATATAACATAATCCGTGGAGAAGCGTTGGCTTATTCCACGATCCAGCAAGGATCCGGTGGCGTTGGCTGGAATGGCGAGCAGTTGCTGAACGCTGGAGGATCCCCATCAACCGGAACCGATGCCTGCATTCTTGCGCTGACTAACGTCCAGGGATATGCGACCGTTGAGGCATTTTCCTCCAATCTTAAAATTACTGAGTCATACTTTGCTTAGCCTAAACCCGTGTTTAGTTTATAAAATAATTGCGCCCGCGCAAAAGGAAAGAAGGTGAACACGGTGGAAGATTACATAACCCGTGCCGAACATGAGGAATTTGGCCGAAGGATGGAAGATGAGCACCACAGGCAGAACCGTCGGATTGAGCTGCTGGAAGAAAATATCGGACAGTTGGCTGATCTGACGCTCTCAGTCGGGAAGTTAGCCAACAGCATGGAGGGGATGCTGGCGGAACAGAAAGAACAGGGGAAACGGCTCAAAACTCTGGAAGAGGTCCCAGTGAAAAACTGGAATACAGTAAAAGTGGCAATTCTGACTGCGATCGGAACCGCAGCCGGTACCGGAATCGTGGCAGCGGTCATAAATTATTTATAATAACAGGAGGTATCAAATGAAAAATATAAAATCAAAAAAATGGTGGAAGGCGGCAGGCGTGAGAGCTATTAAGACAGTGGCACAGACCGCAGTTGCATCAATCGGGACAGCGGCTGTTTTATCAGCGGTAGACTGGAAACTGGCGGTATCAGCATCTGTACTGGCAGGCATCCTGTCTATATTAACCAGTATTGCCGGACTGCCGGAAGCAGAAGAACAGAATTAAGTTGTTGCGACGTCGCAACGGGAAAGGAGAACCAAAATGGAAGAAATCATGGGTAAAGGTTACGAATACGATGAGGGAATCGAGCCGACCGAAGAAGATATTGCGGCAGCAGAAGCGGCTATGGCCGCGGAGCTGGCAGCAGGAGAGGAGGAGTAATCATGGCATCATATAACGTACACGGCGGACATAACCGGATTGTACCGGGGGCATCGTCTTATCTGGACGAGGTGGCAGAGGATCGCCTGGTCAGCGAAGAGGTGATCCGGCTCCTGCAGGCAGAAGGTCATACTGCATATAATTGCACTGATGATTCCGGCGCCACCCAGAGTAAAAATCTGGCCAACATCGTGGCAAGGTGTAATGCGCACAGCGTGTCCCTGGATACTTCGATCCATTTTAATGCGGCATCAAAAGATACCGGCAACGGCAAAACCAAAGGTGTGGAGGTTTATGTCTACAGCTCATCATCCTCCGCAAAAGCCGCAGCGCAGCGGGTGTGCGATAATATTGCAGCCCTGGGATTTACAAATCGCGGGGTAAAAGTATCTACCTCTCTTTACGTACTCCGGAAGACAAAGAGTCCTGCTATGTTGGTTGAGGTATGTTTTGTGGATGATAAGGACGATGCGGATCTGTATAATAAAGTAGGATATAAGGCCATTGCCCAGGCGATTGTTAAAGGGATCCTCAACAAGTCCGCATTATCCGGATCGGATGGCCTGGCTGACTCTGCAGCTGCAGACGGAAACTGGTATTATTATAAAAACGGCCAGATCGCACATAATATTACCACAGTGGCCAAAAACAAGAATGGCTGGTGGTATGTAAAGAATGGCAAGGTAGACTTCACTTATACCGGCGTGGCCCAGAATGAGAACGGATGGTGGCGGATTGTTAACGGCAAAGTGGATTTCAACTGCAACAGTGTAGAGCAGAATGAGAACGGCTGGTGGTACATCCGTGGCGGTAAAGTAGACTTCGGTTATACCGGCGTTGCCAAGAATGCAAACGGCTGGTGGCGGATCGAGAATGGAAAGGTCAATTTCGATTTTAACGGTATCGCCCAGAACGAGAACGGAATCTGGTACATCCAGGGCGGCAAGGTACAGTTTAATTACAGTGGTACCGCTGATGTAAAAGTAAAGGTGTCCGGAGGAAAAGTGCAGATGTGACAGTTATCATGTATGATGCCCTGGCGGATAACTGGGGCATTCGGCTGTAATTGGAAACAAAAAAGAACGGAATAAAACGAACGGTTAGTAACAGGTTAGTAACACTCGGAATCGCGGAAAGCCGCATAAAAGCTACATTCCGCGATTTAAGTATTTAAATTATTTTTAAATTATCAAATTAATCATAGAATGTAGAGAAAATCCGTGTTAGAATAATTCAGATGCAAGCCCTGCAAAGAAAAGCACGGGTGATTTCCGAATTTGGAGGTAAGAAAGTATGATAGAAATTCTGAAGTCAGTTCTCTACGGTATCGTAGAAGGTATTACTGAATGGCTTCCCATCAGCAGTACCGGACATATGATTTTGCTGGATGAGTTCGTGAAGCTGGATGTGAGCGCCGAGTTCTGGGATCTGTTTCTGGTGGTGATTCAGCTGGGGGCTATTTTCGCGGTTATTGTCATGTACTGGAAAAAGCTGATTCCGCTGGACTTTGATCATGGCTGCCGGATTGACCGGAAAAAATGCTCTATGTGGGTGAAGATTATTGTAGCGTCCATACCGGCGGGTATCGTCGGGATCCTGTGGGATGATATATTCACAGCGCTGTTTTATAATTATGTAACAGTTGCCATTATGCTGATTCTGGTCGGCGTGCTGTTTATTATCATTGAAAACAGGAACCGCGGAAAGGTTCCCGCAGTAGATTCCATAGATGATATTTCCTACGGCAAGGCTTTTCTGATCGGTATTTTTCAGATGATTGCGGCTGTTTTTCCGGGTACTTCCCGTTCCGGATCCACCATTATGGGGTCTCTGCTTCTGGGAATTTCCAGAACGACAGCAGCGGAGTTTACATTTTTCCTGGCAGTTCCGGCGATGCTGGGCGGAAGCGCCATCAAAGTGGTGAAATATGAAGGCAGTTTTTCATCCAACGAGCTGATGCTTCTGGCTGTCGGCATGATTGTGGCATTTGTGGTATCAATTCTGGCAATCCGGTTCCTGATGTCCTATATTAAGAAGCATGACTTTAAAGTATTCGGATGGTATCGGATTGTTCTGGGTGCGGCAGTGCTTGTTTATTTCGTGGCAGCACACTGATTCTGCTGCAGAGCCGGAAAGGACAGAGGGCATTTATGGCGCTTACATTTATATACGGTAATTCCGGAAACGGAAAATCAGAATATATTTATCAGAAGACCGTCGATATGGCTGCGAAGCAGCCGTATGGGCGGTTCTATGTGGTTGTGCCGGAACAGTTTACCATGAGCACGCAGAAAAGTCTGGTGGAGCATTCCGAAAACGGCGTGATCCGAAACGTAGATGTTGTCAGCTTTGAACGGCTGGCATACCGTGTTTTTGATGAACTGGGGATCCGTCGTACAGTGATGGAAGAGACGGGAAAGAGTCTGGTTCTGCGCAGGATTGTGGATGAGAAGGAGAATGAGCTGACCGTTTTAAGAGGAAATCTGAAAAAGATGGGATACATCGGGGAACTGAAGTCCATGATCTCCGAACTGATGCAGTATGATATTTCACCGGAGCGGCTGGAAGACTTCCTGGGGAGAATCCGGGAGAGTTCGGCTCTGTATCTGAAGTTATCGGATATCCTCTGTATTTACCGGGCTTTCGATGAATATCTGCAGGGGGATTATGTGACAGCGGAAAAGACGCTGGAGGTACTGATGGAGTATGCTTCTGACTCGGAACTGCTTCAGGATTCGGTATTTATTTTTGACGGATACACCGGTTTCACACCGGTGCAGTTAAAGCTTTTGCACCGGCTTCTGCATCTGGCAAAGGACGTCTATGTGACGGTTACCATGGATACAGAAGAAGGATTTTATGAGAACGCCGGGGTGCAGAAGCTTTTTTATATGAGCCATAAAATGGTCCGGGCGGTGACAGAGGCGGTCCGGGAGGCCGGTGCAGAGCTGAAGGAGCCCATATGTATCAGGGCCGGAAAGAACAGCAGATTTGCCGGGAATCCGGTTCTGCACCATTTGGAGCAGAATCTGTTCCGGAGCCGCCGCAGAGTATTTCAGGGTTCCTGCGGCGGCTGTCTGCAGCTTTATTCTCTGATCAATCCAAAAGCGGAGCTGCAGTTTGCTGCGGCAAAGATCTGTCAGCTTGTACGGGAAAAGGGATACCGTTACCGGGATTTTGCGATTGTCAGCAGCAATGTGGAACTGTATGCGCCCTATGCACAAGCCGTGTTCGGGCGGTACGAGGTGCCATATTTTGTTGATATCAAGCAGTCGGTGCTGTACCATCCTCTTACAGAGCTGATTCGTGCCGTGCTGGAAATGCTGGAAAAGGATTTTTCTGAGGAGAGTGTGTTCCGGTATCTGCGGACCGGACTGTGTGGTTTTTCCATGGAGGAGATTGACCTTCTGGAAAACTACTGCCTGGAAAAAGGAATTCACGGAGCGGCCAGATGGAAGAAGCATTTTCTGCGTCCTTTCCGTCGTCATGGCAGAATCCAGCCGGATGAAGAGATACGGCAGCAGGAGCTGTCTGTGCTGAATGAAATCCGCGGTCGGTTCTGGGAGCAGGCGGAACCGCTGTATCAGGCGTTTTCCGGGGAAGGCGCTGATGTAAGAACGTGGACGGCGGCTCTGTATGAATTTTTATGCCGGCTTTCGGTGGAGGAAAAGCTGCGCAGGGCGCAGGAGACGTTTGAAGCAGAGGGACAGGAAATGCTAGCCGGCGAGTATCGGCAGATTTATAAGATTGTGATTGATCTTTTTGATAAAATGGTGGATCTTCTGGGGGATGAGAAGCTTTCTCTGGAGGATTACACGGATATTCTGGAGGCGGGATTCGCTGCGGCAAAGGTGGGAAATATTCCACAGGGAAATGACTGTCTCATTCTGGGAGATATTGAGCGGACCAGACTGGACGGCATTAAGATTCTGTTTTTCCTGGGGGTAAATGACGGACTGATTCCAAAAAGTGCGGACAGGGGCAGCATTTTGTCCCAGTATGACAGAGAAATGATGGAGGAGCATAAGCTGGAACTGGCTCCCGGCGCCAGGGAACAGGTGTTTCTGCAGCGGTTTTATCTGTACTGGAATCTGACAAAGCCGTCGCAGGCGCTGTATCTGACGTTTGCCAGAATGGACGGCGAGGGGAAAGCGGCAAGGCCCTCTTATCTGATCGGTGTGCTGCAGAAGCTTTTTGAACAGCTGCAGGTAAGGGAGATCGACCCGGAGGAGCCTCTTCCGGCGGTTACGGTGAAAGGCAGTGTGGATTCTTACCTGAGCGGTCTGCTCCTTGCACGAAAGGGAGAGATCCGGCCGGAGTGGAAGGCTCTGCACCGCTGGTTTGGTGAAAATATGACCTGGGCGCCGCTGATCCGGGAGTATTTTGATGCGGGATTTTCTGTTTTTGAAGGCGAGTCCCTGGAGGCGGATATGGCACGTATGCTGTACGGCGCCATGCTGACCGGGTCTGTGACGCGTCTGGAACTTTTTGCCAGATGTGCCTTTGCGCATTTCCTGGAGTATGGTCTGAAGCTGGCTGAGCGGCAGGAGTTTACGTTTGAGAATCTGGATATGGGAAGTATGTTCCATGAGATTCTGCGGGGATACTGTACACGGCTGGAGGAGACGTATGACTGGGAAACCGTCACAGAGGAGCAGCAGGAACAGCTTCTTCGCGAGACCATGGAGGAAGCTGTATTGTCCATGCCAAATGAGTCTCTGCTGGAATCATCACGGAGCGCTTATGTGCTGGAGCGGATTTACCGGATCATGAAGCGGAGCGTCTGGGCGCTGACGGAGCAGATCCGGCGGGGAGATTTCCGCCCGGAGGGATACGAGGTGGAGTTTTCCCAGGTCAGTGAACTGACGCCGGAGACTCTCATGCGTACGGTGGGCCGGGTGGACCGGATGGATACTTATGCCAGTGAAAATAAGATTTATGTGAAGGTTGTAGATTATAAGTCAGGCGATACCAAATTTCAGCTTCTGCAGTTTTATTATGGAAGACAGCTGCAGCTGGTGGTGTATCTGAATGCGGCTTTGAAGAAGATGCGGGAAGAAAACCCGGATAAGGAGATTATTCCGGCGGGCATTTTTTATTATCATCTGGATGATCCTATGGTTGAAGCGGAAGAGACGCTGTCGGAGGAGCAGATTCTGCGGGAGGTTCTGAAAAAGCTTCAGCCAAATGGTCTGATCAGTCTGGATCCGGAGGCTTACAATCATATGGACCGGGAGCTGACGCAGAACAGAACTTCAGATGTAATTCCGATTTCCCTGAATAAAGATCTGTCTGTGAGCAGACGGGGAACGCAGGCAGCCGCCAGAGAGAATTTTGAACAGCTTTCTGCCTGTGCGGAGGAGCAGATCCGGTCCGCGGCAGGCGAGATTCTGGAGGGGAAAATCAATGTGAACCCGTATCGTCTGGGAGACAGGACAGGATGCGATTACTGCGGATACCGGAGTGTCTGTGGTTTTGACGGCAGAATCCCGGGATATGCCTATCAGAATGAGGAAAAGCTGAATGAGGAAGAGCTCTGGCAGAAGATACGGATCAGAGCGGAAGAGAACAGAACAGGAAATAAGGAAGGCAGCGGAGCGTAAAATGAGAAAAGAAGTCCCGGAGAGAGAGCAGAAGACTGAAAACAGAGAAGAGAATAAGAAAGACAGCGCTGTATCCTGGACCCCGGAACAGAAAAAAGTAATTGATCTGAGGAACCGGAGTATGCTGGTATCTGCGGCTGCCGGGTCGGGAAAGACGGCGGTGCTGGTAGAGCGGATCATTTCCATAATTACGGATCCGGCTCATCCGGTGGATGTGGATCAGCTTCTGGTGGTAACTTTTACAAATGCGGCGGCTGCGGAAATGCGGGAGCGGGTATTAAAAGCCATTGAGAAAGCGGCGGAGAAAGATCCGGCCAATGTCCATCTGCAGAGGCAGATGACATTGATTCACAATGCGCAGATTACTACCATCGACAGCTTTTGCAGCTATGTTCTGCGCAATTATTTTCACAGGATCGGGCTGGAGCCGGGATTCCGGATCGGGGATCCGGGAGAACTGACACTGATGCGGGAGGACGTCTGTGACGAAGTTCTGGAGGCGTTTTATAAAGAGAGGGATCCCCGTTTCCTGCGGTTTACGGATGGATATTCCAATGCAAAGAACGACCGGCCCATCCGGGAAATGATTCTGCGGCTTTATGATTTTTCACAGAGCTATCCCTGGCCGGAGGAATGGCTGGCGGACTGTGCCGGCCAGTACCGGGCGGATTCTGTGGAGGAACTGGAACAGAAGCCCTGGGTGGAAGGTTTTCTCTCTTATCTGCATGTGCGCATCAGGGATGAGATCAGCCATTACCGGGAGATTTATCAGTATACTCTGGATGATGATGGTCCCCGGATGTATGCGGGAACGGTGGAGGATGATCTGCGTCAGCTTGAAGGGCTGCTTGGCTGTACCCATCTGGAGGAATGGCAGGAGAAGCTCGCCCTCATTGACTGGAAGCGTCTTCCGCCGGCGAGAAAATATGAGGGCAGTCCGGAGAAAAAGGAAGCGGTGACGGATGCCCGTGGCAGACTGAAGGATCAGATCAAAGATTACAGAAAGAAATATTTTTCCGCTGATGTGGATGAGCAGCTGGAGATTCTGAGGAGAACCTCGGAAATGGCGGAGATGCTGGTGGAGCTGACCAACGCTTTTGCGGAGCGGTTCCGGGCGGAAAAGAGAAAGAAGAACATGATGGATTTTTCCGATGTGGAGCACTGTGCGCTGGATATTCTGGTGGATCCCTCAACAAAGGAGCCTACGGAGACGGCCGCTGAGTTCCGGGAGCGGTTTGCGGAGATCATGATTGATGAGTACCAGGACAGCAATTATGTTCAGGAGGCGCTGCTGACGGCGGTTTCAGGTCTGCCGGAGGGCCGGGAGAATATGTTTATGGTAGGCGATGTAAAGCAGAGTATTTACCGGTTCCGCCTGGCCAGACCTGAGCTTTTCATGGAAAAGTATGACGGATTTTCCACGGAAGACAGTACAAAGCAGCGGATTGATCTGCATCGGAATTTCCGCAGCCGCGGCGAGGTCGTGGATGTGGTGAACGATATATTTTACCGGATCATGGGCCGGGATCTGGGGAATGTGGAGTATGACAGCGAGGCGGCGCTTTATCAGGGGGCATCTTTTGAACCTTATGAAAAGGAGGACTGCTGCAGGCCGGAATGTCTTCTGGTGATTGATGATCCTCAGGGGGAAGATAAGAAAACCGCGGAAGCCCGGGCGGCGGCGCAGCGGATCCGCAGCCTGATTGAAGATCAGGAGATTCCGGGAAAGCAGTATAAGGACTGTGTGATTCTGCTGCGGTCCCTGTCGGGATGGGCGGAGATTTTTCAGGAAGTGTTTGAGCAGGAGGGAATTCCGCTGATTGTTTCTTCTCAGACCGGATATTTTTCCGCCAGAGAGGTGCAGGTGGTGCTTTCCATGCTGAGGATACTGGATAATCCCTGTCAGGATATTCCTCTGGCGGCGGTGATGCGTTCTTTTATCGGACAGTTTTCCAGCAGTGAGCTGGCCAGGATCCGTATTCTGGAGCCGGGACTTCCGTTCTATGACTGTGTCCGGAAGCTGGCCGCAGAGGGTACAGAACTCCGGACCGGGGCTGCGGGCGGGTCAGACCCGGACATGCTTCTGCTGAAGAAAACGGCATCCTTCTGGGAGATGCTGAATTCCTTCCGGCGGCGGGTGCCCTACACCCCTGTTCATGTTCTGATTCAGCAGATTTACGAGGAAACCGGCTTCCGGGATTACGTGACGGCGCTTCCTGCCGGAGAGCAGAGACGGGCCAATCTGGATATGCTTCTGGAAAAAGCTGTGGCTTATGAAAAAACCAGCTATCACGGTCTGTTTCATTTTGTCCGTTATATTGACCGGCTGATGAAATATAATGTGGATTACGGCGAGGCGGAACGGATGGGTGAGCAGGAAAATGCAGTGCGGCTTATGACCATCCATAAGAGCAAGGGACTGGAATTCCCGATCGTGATCCTGGCCGGAATGGGAAAAGCTTTCAATACCCAGGATGTGAAAAGCAGCATGATTTTCCATCCAGAGTATGGCGTGGGACTGAAATGGTCGGATCCTGAAACCCGTATCCGGAGAGATACCCTGATCCGGCAGGTTTTTTCTGTGGAGATGAAGAAAGAAAATCTGGGAGAGGAGCTGCGGATCCTTTATGTAGCGCTGACCAGAGCAAAGGAAAAGCTGATTCTCATTGGATTCGGCAGGGCGGAGCAGGCTGAAAATTTCCGGAGAATGCCGGAGGGAGAACGCCTGGCCTTTTCGGACCGTATGGACGCCTCCTGTTACTGGGACTGGGTGCTGCCGGCTCTGGGGAGCTATGGAGAGAAATATCCGGTGGAAATCTGCAGTTTCGGGCAGCGGCTGGAGAATGAAAGCAGGAAACAGGATATTCTCCGGGAAGAGAAACGGAAACTGAAGGCGGCTCTTGACTCTGTTGATGAGGATATATATGAACAGATCTGCAGCCGGCTGTCCTGGGAGTATCCCTATGATACAGACGAGCCGCTGAAGCAGAAGGTATCTGTTTCAGAGATTAAGCATCGGGCCATGGAGGAGGCCAGAGACATTCTGGAGGAATCTGCCGCGCAGGAATTGTTCCCCCAGGAGATTCCGACGCCGTATCTGCCGCGGTTTGTGCAGGAGCAGGAGGAGAATCGGGGAGCGCTTCGCGGTACTGCTATGCATCGTTTTATGGAATGTCTGGATTTTGCATCTGTTCCAAAACTGAACGGCTGGGAAGCGGCAAAGGAATATCTGGAATCGGCGGCGGCGGAAATGGTGAAAGAGGAGCGCATGACAGAGGCGGAAATGGAACTGATCAGTCTGTATCAGGTTTACCGGTTTCTGGATACGGAGGAAGCCGGACGGATGACGGAGGCTGCGAAAAAACAGCTTCTCTGCAGTGAACAGCCTTTTGTGATGTCGCTGCCCGCCTGCCGGGTGTGGCCGCAGACGGAGTCGGAGGAACCGGTTCTGGTTCAGGGTATCATAGATGTATTCTGGGAGGAAGAGGACGGCATCGTACTGCTGGATTATAAGACAGACCGGGTGGAAAACGCCGGAGAACTGCTGATGCGGTACCGGGCGCAGCTTCTGCTTTACGCAGATGCCCTGGACCGGTCCTTTGCAGGGAAAAAAGTAAAGGAAATTCTTATTTATTCTTTCCGGCTGAATCAGATGATTCCGGTGGAACGGTAAGCAGGGAGGACACCTGCGCGGGCAAAGGCAGCCCGGAAAGGAGGAAAGTTATCATGAAGATTATACTGGCTTCTGCGTCGCCCCGGCGCAGAGAATTGCTGACACAGATGGGACTGGAATTTGAAGTGCGTCCGTCCTGCGGGGAAGAGGTAATTACAAAGGAGACTCCTGCGGAAGCGGTGATGGAACTGGCGGAGCAGAAGGCGGCGGAGGTCGCGGGGCTGACAGCGCAGGAGCGGCCAGGTGAAGATGTTCTGGTGATTGGCGCGGATACGGTTGTAGTGAAGGATCATCAGATCCTTGGGAAGCCGAAGGATGAGACAGATGCGGTCCGGATGCTGCACGGGCTTTCCGGCGATGTGCATCAGGTGTACACTGGCGTCTGCCTGATTGCTTTACAGGAAGGACTGCAGAGAACCAGAACTTTTTATGAGTCCACGGATGTTCATTTCTATCCCATGACGGATCAGGAGATTCTGGACTATGTAAAAACCGGCGATCCCATGGATAAGGCGGGAGCCTACGGAATCCAGGGACTCTGCGGGAAATATATCAGAGGCATTGAGGGAGACTATAATAACGTGGTGGGACTTCCCATTGCCAGACTGTATCATGAAATGAAAGATTTTATAAAAAAATAACTGAGAATGGACAAATCCCATACATCAGATCGTTTTATATATGAAGGAGGATATGTCGCATGGATGTAGGTACGAGACAGCGCATACAGGACATTTACCGCCGGAATAACGATATGGTGTACCGGATTTGTTTTTTATATCTGAAAAATGAGCAGGATGCATATGACGCGGCCCATGAAACCTTTGTCCGCCTCATACAGAAAGATCCGGAATTTCCCGGGGATTCCCGGATGATATTTACCGGAGGCGGCTTTTTGTTAAGGTGCGATTCTTCCAGGGAAACACAGTTTTCTCTGAACACCCTGGAAGTGGTTCTGAAAGATGGTACGACATATTATTATGATGCGGATAAGAATGTATGGATGGAGCATGCGAAAAGAATTGACGCGGGAGAGATGGAAATTTTCAGAGAAGAATCCGGAATAAAATATATTTCCGGAACATTTGAAGATTATATAGATGTAAGTGATATTGTGTCTGTCTCTGTCAATGGAGTTCCCGGTACACTGTAGAAAAGTTTCATTTACTGGCTGAGTTTTCCGATCTTTTCTGTATGTTTTTTCAGATATATGCTGGCTGAGTTTCCCGATTTATGCTAAACTGGATATAATACAAATGATCCCGAATCACGGGAGGGGAGACCGGAGGAGGAAAAGAGGGTGACGATAGCACAGATTAAATATTTCGTAACGGTGGCAAAATGTCTCAGTTTTACAAAGGCGGCAGAGCAGCTTTTTGTTTCCCAGCCTGCCCTGAGCCGCCATATTAAAAATATGGAGGAAGAGCTGAATATACAGTTATTTGTCCGCACCAGCAACGGGATCCGGCTGACCCCGGCGGGAAGTTCTCTTTATGTGGGGATGCTCGATATGTACAGCAACTATATTGAGATGGTGCAGAAGGCTGAGAAGATTCAGAAGGGGCTGAGCGGCTCCCTGAAAATTGGCATTCTGGATCAGACCAATGTGGCGGATTTCATGCCGCTGATCTATCGTGACTTTCAGAAAAATTATGCCAACGTGGATCTGTCTTTCCAGGAGGGATCTTTTAAATATCTGCTGTCGGAGCTGTATGCCGGCAGGCTGGATATGATATTTACGCTGAAATTTGAGATTGAGAGAAAAGAGAGCATTATCTATCAGTATGTGTCCCGGTCTAAGGATTACATTGTTATGAGTAAATTCCATCCTCTTGCCGGAAACGAGAGCGTGACACTGGATGATGTGAAAAATGAAACTTTTGTATTGATTTCCGAGGAAGATAATCCGGAATCAGCGCCTTTGATTCTGCAGATCTGCAAAGAGCATGGATTTGTGCCTCAGGTACATTACGCGAAGACTCTGACAGAGCAGATTCTGTGGATCGCGGTAGGAATGGGAGTATCAATTCTGGATTCCAGATGTACACTGAAGATGAATCCGGATGTGAAATTTTTTGAGATGGACAGTAACTGGGATCCTTCCCTGGTGGTTGCATGGAATCAGAATAATTACAATCCCCTGATCTCTGTTTTCCTGAAAAATATGAATCAGGTGCTGGGACTGGAAAACGAAGATATTCACGGTCTGAACCTGGAAATGCACTGATACTAATTTGTTATACTCACCGCCTGTAAAGGCGGGAGTCTTCCCACATCTGATGAAAAGCGCTGCAGAACAGATGAGCAATCATGTGTTCTGCAGCGTCTTTATAATCCTGCTATTTATCTTTATAAACAGTCTTTCCGCATTTCAGGATCTCATCGATCATGACATCCTTTGACCAGCCGCCGAAAGGAAGGAACATGGGACGGTAGCAGTAGCCCTCTGCCGTCTTATAGAAGGTTTCTCTTACCTGACGGCGCAGATCCTCTTCAGTCAGTGTACCGGACAGCTCCGCTGTCTGATATTTCTGATAGTCCGGGGTGGTGTGATAGCTCAGCTTATTGCCGGTGATGGCTTTCAGCTTCGGAATGTCGTTGATCTCCATACCCTGCCATGAGTCGATTCCCAGATCTACAAAATCGGGAACGATCTCTTCCATCTTGCCGCAGGAGTGCATGTCAAAGATTACGCCCAGTTCGTGGCAGCGGTCAACTGCCTTTTTGATCTGAGGTTTGATCAGTTCTCTCCAGATATCCGGTGAGAAGAACATGCCGTTCTGGGTTCCCCAGTCATCGTGGAACATAAGTACATCCGGCTTATAAATAGAAATTACTTTTTCCATCAGTCTTAATTTCCATTCCATGAATGCATCGAAAAATTCAGCTACCTCATCGGGATCTGTAATCAGAGAGCACAGAGCATTTTCAAATCCCATCAGCATGTGAAGTCGCTCGAAAGGACCGTTTACGAACATCATTTCAAACACTTTATTTTCTCTGTCGATTTCGCTGATATGATCAATTTCCTCTACTTTGCTCCAGTCCCAGGCATCCAGATCCGGAAATTTTACAACATCCTTCCAGTCGCAGATATCTTCCAGAATAGGCGGTTGTGTGTGATCCGGAGCAATGGCATCCACGCTGGCTTCGTACTTCCACTGTACACCAAACCAGTCGGTGCCGCCGGTGGTGTGAGGGGGACGCTCTGCATATGCTTCCGGATTAAATAAAACAAAAATACCGTCGTCTGTAGGAAGCTCATCAGTAGGTTCATGATGGAAAAAAGCCCATACTCTTTCTTTTGGTGTCATTTCTTTCATAAATAAAGTAACTCCTTCCTGAATGGATTGTTTTTAATGAAAAATCTGCGTCAGCTATCTGTCTTTATTATAAAATCTTACGCCGGAAATCTCAAATCGAAAATTGATATATGTGCATACATTTTTGTTATGGAGTGTTAAATGCGGCGGATGACTTTGAAAAAACAGGAAAACCTTCAATATTTTTATGGAATTAAAGTGGTATACCGCCTATTTAAAATTTGCATGTATTCATCCGGATTTGATATTGGGATTTGCAATTCGGACATGTTAAAATCATTTTATGAAAAATTTGCGCAGATTTTATCGAAATTTAAGAAATTTAATAATCATTTCATTACTAGGAGAGGTGAAATATGAATTTAGGCGTATTGATAGCGGTATTGCTTTATGAAGTGATATCCATTGCAGTCGTAACAATCGTATTAACGAAAAGGAACAAAAATAAACATGAGGAGGGCGGTTTTGCTTTTGCGGGCGGCGGTCTTCCGGCATCACTGGTTGGTATTACACTGGCGCTGACGCTGCTGGGATCTGCTCATAACTGGGGAACCTGCCAGAACGCGGCAAGTATGGGCGTAATTGCCGCATGGTTTGGTATTGCATGTGCGGTTATGATGGTCGTAATTACTCAGGTAACCGGTCCCTGGATGCGGCGTACCGGTGCGAAGACAGCAGGTGAATTTCTGGGAAAAATTTTCGGAGTCACCTCCGGACGGATGATTTCCTGTATGAATGCGGCTCTGATTATCGGTATGTGCTGTCTGGAGATGGAAGCAATTGCGGTAACATTTTCTCTGATGACCGGATGGTCATATACGGTATGCGCAATTATCGGCGGTGTGATCGCGGTGCTGTATGTGCTGCTTGCGGGTATGAAAGAGATTGCATGGCTGAACCTGATTAACGCGATCCTGATGTATGTGGCTCTGATCATGGTATTTATCAGTCTGTGTACAAAGCTGCCGGGTGGCTGGGACGCTGTGGAGACAACGATGAAAGCCTCAGAGGATACAGCATGGATGACGGATCTGTTCGGAAATCCGGCCTTGATTGTCGGTTTTGCTATTCCTTCTGCTCTGGGAGCATCTCTGTTCCATGGTGTGGCGCAGACAGGATATCAGCCGATTGCTACAGCGAAAAACAATAAGGAAGTAAAAAAATCTATCTGGTTTGCAGGTCCGATTAACGGCTGTTTCTGTATTCTTCCCGCATTGATCGGCGTAGCCGCGTTTTCCATCATTATTTACCGTCAGGCAGGCGATATGATGATGACTCCGGCGATGCTGGCTGACCTTCTGCCGAAGCCGGTACTGATGCTTCTGATGGCCGGATTCCTGGGCGTGGATCTGTCTTCCTTTGCGGTAATGTCACTGGCTCCTGCCACAATCGTATCTCATGATATGTATACACTGAAGAATCCGAAGGCAACAGAAGCACAGAAAACAAAGTTGACCCGTGTACTGATTGTAGTAATCGGTATTGTATCAGTTCTGATCTGTAATTTCCAGCCGGCAGTTGTTGATATGGTAAACTGGAGTTTCGCTTTTGGTGTTCCGGTATTTGTCATGGCAATTATCGGACTCTGGTGGAAACGTTCCCCGAAAGCGTCTGTGATTACATTCATTATTACCTGGATTGTAGTATGTATCTGGAGTACTTTTGGACTGCAGACCTATCTTGGGCTGGCAAACTTCCATGTAAGTTACATTTCTCTGATTGCATCTCTTGTGGTGGGGGTAATTTCTACTGCAGTTTGCAAAGGGAAGAAGGGACTTTTTGTTAAACAGGGCAAATAAGAAGGAGGTATTTCTATGCATATGTGTATCGTTTCAATTGTAGAGGTTGTTGTGATTGTATTTGCAATCACCGGAATCGGCTTTGCAATTGGGAAATTAAACAAGTTTGGAGACAGTGACGATGTCTGGAAGGAGGAGTAGTTAATGGATACAACCCAGATCTGGATGCTGTGCGTCATCCTTGCAATGGTATTTTTTATGATTCTTACTGCGGTATGGAGCAAACAGGGAAAAAGCAACGGAAATCAGGAACAGATTGAAACAACGGAAGAGTAAAAGGATTATAAAAAATAAGCGCTGAAAGAATCGCTGCCGTTTCAGATTTACGGAAACGGCGGCGGTTCTTTCTGTCATTTTTCCCGATTTTTGAAATAAAAGTTGCGGGAATGTCCGGGAACCGTTATAATCTATGTGACATGGGATTCCCGAAGACGGAACGGCTCATGTGAAACAGATATTATGAAAAAGAAGGGGACAGAGCTATGAGTCAGTACGATAAGGTAGTAATTGATACATTTATAAAGAATCAGCTGCAGCTTTTTCCGGAAAAAGTGGCAGAAACTGCAGAGGAGGCGGAGGAGTTTCTGGAGATCTGTGACGCGGTTGTCTGCAAAAATATCAAAGAGGTACGGGAATATTTTGATGAGTGCGGAGCAGATATTTCAGGAATGAGCAATAAGGATCTGGCTGAGGCCCAGGAGGTTTTTGCTCTTCCGGACGGAAGATATCTGGTAGTGGAAGGCTGATTTTAAAATTATACATTGGGAGAAAAGACGTGCTGAAAACAGGTATACAGAAGATACAAAAGAACTATAAGAAACAGATTGCAGGAATGTCTCTGGCCGCGCTTATGGCCGGAACTGCGGTGCTGGTATCCGGCTGCGGTGTGCCGGTTCTGTCGGCGCTGGGCAGAAAATACGTTTTTAAAGTGGGAAGTGAGAAGTGTCCGGAGAAAGAGGCGAAGGTAATTCTTTTAAATTATCAGAAGGATTACAGTTCTCTTTACGGCATTGACATGTGGTCCAATGAATATGAGGACGGAAACAGTCTGGAGGATTACGTGAAGGATCTGACGATTTCTCAGCTGGCGGAGGTTTATACTCTTGACATTATCGCTCAGGAGCAGGAAGTGACTCTGACGGAAGAGGAGACGGCGCAGACGGAAACCGCGGCAAAGGAGTTTATGGATGGGCTTGATGATGCGGAACAGAGCTATCTTGACGTCAGTGAGGGGGATGTACAGGATCTTTATGAGAGATATCTGCTGGCCAGAAAGCTTTATACCAGTCTGACGGAGAGTGTATCATCCGAGGTCAGCGACGATGAGGCGAGGGTGATGGACATGAAACAGATTTGTGTGTCTGATGAAAAAACAGCGGAAGGAATTCTGTCACAGCTGGCGGCAGGAGCAGATTTTTCGACTTTGACGGCTGCGTATAATCAGGCGGCGGCGACAGATTTGCATGTGACCAGAACCACCTATGATGAAGGGGTATGTGACCAGTTATTTGCGCTGAGTACGGGAGCCTGCAGTGAAGTCATCGCAATGGACGGCGCATATTATATATTCTACTGTGTAAATGCGTTTAATGAAGAACTCACACAGGAAAATAAAAGTAATGTTCTGACACAGAGAATGGAGGATGCAGTTAACAGCGCCTACAGTTCTTACACGGAGCAGCTTGCATCGGAACTTAATGAGGATGTGTGGAACGCTGTGACGGTAGATACCTCGCTGGTTCTGGAGGGCGCGTCTTTCCTTGAGATTTATCAGAAGTATTTCGGTGAATTTGCCTGAACACAGGGGATTTCAGGAACAGACATGAGTCCGGGGAGGAACCGGAAAGGATGGCAGAATGAGTGAGAGAGAATTGATCAGAGAAGCTTTGCGGATGCGGGAGAAATCCTATGTTCCATATTCCGGGTTTGCAGTGGGAGCGGGACTTTTGACAAAAGACGGGAAAGTCTACGGCGGCTGCAATATTGAAAATGCCGCTTATACACCCACAAACTGTGCAGAACGGACTGCCTTTTTCAAAGCAGTCAGTGAGGGAGAGCGGGAGTTTTCAGCTATCGCCATTGCCGGAGGCAGGGCCGGGGAGGCACCCTCAGACTACTGTGCGCCCTGTGGTGTCTGCCGTCAGGTGATGGCGGAATTCTGTGACGCCGACAGTTTCCAGGTGATTCTGGCAAAGTCGGAGGATGAATACAAAGTATATACATTGAGGGAATTGTTTCCCTTCGGGTTTGGGCCGGAGAATCTGATGGAATAATCAGATTCTCCGGCTTTTTGTGCGGCAAAAAACGGAAGTAATCCGCGAACATGGCGGATTGCTTCCGTTTTTTCAGATTTTATTTCTCTTTATTGGCAAGCACCAGCATGATTTCATTGCTGCGTTTTACAAAAGCGGTCATAGCCTCCGGTGCGAGGGGCTGGTTGGAGAGCATTGCCAGGTCATAGAGCTGTTCACAGAAAATCGGAACATGCTCATTATCTTTATTCTCCAGGATGTACTGTACCAGCGGATTGCTTACATTCAGAGTGAGTGTTTCGTTTCCGCCGAACATGGAAGGATCCATGCCGTACATATTATACATCTTCATCATATCCTGCATACGTCTGCCTTCCTCAGAGAGCGTGATGACAGAAGCTACGGAAGCGTCCTTTAATTTCTCTACCTTCACATCCAGATTGTCCTTTTTCAATGCTTTGCGGAAAGTATCGGTAAGGGTATCCAGAGCGTCTTTCAGCTCTTCTTCGGATACATCTTCTTTTAATGCATCTGTCACATCGGCATCGATACGCATGAACCTGTAGTTCTGGTTTCTCTGCTCCAGCTGAGTGATAAAGGATGTATCGATATTGTGGTTCAGGATAACCGCATTCATATTGTATTCCTTAAACATGCGGATGTACTGTCCCTGCTGGTTCACATCGGTGACATAGTAGATCGTCTTCCGGGTATCCTTTTCGGTATCATCTGCAGCCTCATCGGAAGCGGTGTCTTCCGTCTTTTCGGAAGATGCTTCATCGGCGCCTTCGGAAGTTTCGTCCCCGGCTTTCAGCAGCTCCGGAAGCGTGAGATACTTGTCGTTGATATCCTTAAACAGGATGTAGTCGTTCATCTTGTCGCAGAATTTGGTATCCTTTAAGCAGCCGAACTTGATGAAGGGGCTGATATCGTCCCAGTATTTCTCGTAGTTTTCCTTTTCCGTCTTGCACATGCCGATGAGCTTGTCGGCTACTTTCTTTGTAATATATTCGGAGATTTTCTTTACAAAGCCGTCATTCTGCAGCGCGCTTCGGGAAACGTTCAGCGGCAGATCCGGGCAGTCGATGACGCCTTTTAACAGCATCAGGAACTCCGGAATGACTTCCTTGATATTGTCCGCGATAAATACCTGGTTGTTGTACAGCTTAATGGTTCCCTCAATGGAATCATATTCGGTATTGATCTTCGGGAAGTAGAGGATACCCTTTAAATTGAACGGATAATCCATGTTCAGATGAATCCAGAACAGGGGCTCCTTGTAATCATTAAATACGGTACGGTAAAACTTCTTGTATTCCTCTTCGGTACACTCGTTGGGATGTTTGGTCCACAGCGGATGTGTATCGTTGATGGGAACCGGACGCTTTACGATTTTCAGCTTTTCGGTGCGGGGAGAAATCTCCACAATTTCCTTTTCGCCGTTCTCGGTTTCCTTTTCCTCAGTTTTTGCCTCTTCGATGATGGTTTCAACTACCACATCCTTGTCCGTTTTCTCTTCCGGCAGGATCGTCTCATACTGAGGTTCTGCATTTTCATTTACAAGATAAATCTCTGTGGGCATGAAAGAGCAGTATTTTTCCAGAACCTCTCTGGCTCTGTACTCATTGGCAAACTCCAGGCAGTCTTCATTTAAGAACAGGGTAATCTCAGTACCTACTGTTGTTTTATTGCCGTCGGTCATATCAAACTCGGTGCCGCCGTCACAGCTCCAGTGAACCGGAGCAGCGCCTTCCCTGTATGAAAGAGTATCGATCTGAACCTCGTCCGCCACCATGAAAGCAGAATAGAAGCCAAGACCGAAGTGTCCGATAATCTGATCCTCGCTGGATTTGTCCTTGTACTTCTCCAGGAAATCTGTAGCGCCGGAGAAGGCAATCTGATTGATGTATTCCTCTACCTCATCGGCGGTCATACCAATACCGTTATCGATGACCTTGATCGTTTTGTCAGTGGCATTGACACGAACCTCCACCTTCGGCTCATAATCATCGGGCAGAGTGTATTCGCCGATCACATCCAGCTTTTTCAGCTTGGTGATGGCGTCACAGCCGTTGGATATCAGCTCACGGTAGAAGATGTCATGGTCGGAATACAGCCATTTTTTAATAATCGGGAAAATGTTTTCGCTGTTGATGGAAAGATTTCCATGTTTGTTGCTCATTGTTCATCACTCCTAAAAATGTAAAATTCAAATTTCACTAAAACATACTATAATACCTCAAATTCAAAAAGTCAATAGAAAATCAGCACTCTTTTGATATGAGTGCTAACAAAACTGTAAGACAGGACGGATTACAGCGCGGAAATACTGGTCCAGCGCTTATGTATGAAAGAAAGTCTGAATGAACCAGTTGTATTGCAGCGGATATCTGATACCTTTCCGGGAATATTTGCGGACTTGACATATATCCGAAAATCCATCAGAATAATGCTCAGAGATAATTCCGGAACTATAAGTAAAGGAAAATATAAGGAGTATTTACAATGGAAACAAGAGTGGCAGTGCTGAGTATTATTGTGGAAAATATGGAAGTGGTGGAGCAGCTGAATACCATACTCCACCAGAACGGGAAATATATTATAGGAAGAATGGGGCTTCCCTACCGGGAAAGGAAGATTAATATTATCAGTATTGCAGTAGACGCACCCCAGGATGTGATTTCCGCTCTTTCCGGGAAAATAGGATCTTTGCAGGGAGTCAGTGTAAAGACTGCTTATTCCAGCAAGATTTACCGGGATGAATAAGGAGCGTTTTATGCAGTACAGAAAAGGGAAAGACGGTACAGAAATATCCATACTGGCATATGGCTGTATGCGTTTTACAAAAAAGAACGGGAAGATTGATATTGACAAGACAGAGCAGGAGCTGATGGAGGCTGTCCGCCTGGGCGTTAATTATTTTGATACTGCCTATATCTATGGCGGCAGCGAGGCCGCCATGGGAGAGATTTTTGAGCGTAATCACTGCCGGGAGCAGATTTATATTGCGGACAAGCTGCCCCACTATCTGATCCGGTCCCGCGAGGGTCTGGAGAAGAAATTCCAGGAACAGTTAAAACGGCTCCGTACCGGTTATATAGACTTCTATCTGATGCATATGCTGACCGATATGGCAACCTGGGAAAAACTGAAAAATCTGGGAATTGAGGAATGGATAGAGGAGAAGCTGAAGTCGGGGCAGATCCGGCATATTGGTTTTTCCTATCACGGAAATGCCGATATGTTCTGCCGTCTGGTGGACGCCTATGACTGGGATTTCTGCATGATCCAGTATAATTATCTGGATGAGTACAGCCAGGCGGGAAGGAAGGGGCTTGCATACGCTTCCGGAAAGGGGCTTTCGGTGATGATCATGGAGCCGCTGCGGGGAGGAAAGCTGGTGAACCTGCTTCCAGATTCTGCAAAGAAACTGATCGCGGAAAATCCCCGGGGATACACTCCCGCGGAGTGGTCTTTCCGGTGGCTCTGGAACCAGCCGGAGGTGACAGCTGTTCTTTCCGGCATGAATTCCCTGGAGATGCTCCGGGAGAATGCGGAAATTGCCTCTTCTGTGAAGGCAGGGACCTTCACAGAGGAAGATTTTTCTCTGATTGAGCAGGTAAAGGCTGAAATCAATCATACGCTGAAGGTCGGCTGCACCGGCTGCGGCTACTGTATGCCCTGTCCGAAGGGCGTAGACATTCCCGGGACTTTCAGTGCATGGAATATGTTTTATTCTCAGGGGAAGGGGGCTGCCAGAAAGAGCTATATGCAGTGTACCATTTTCCGGCATGATCCCAGCAGCGCGTCTCAGTGTGTCGGCTGCGGCAAATGTGAAGAGCACTGTCCCCAGCGCATTCCTGTCCGTGAAGCGCTGAAGGAAGCTGTCGGGGATCTTGAGAATATTCCTTATAGAGTGACCAGAGGGCTGATTCGGCTGCTGCATATGTGGTAAGCCGAAGAGAGCATCCGGCGTAACGGTTGATTCCGGCGGACCGGAAAACGCAGGGATTTCTTTATAATAATGAAATCCCTGCTTCCCGTCTCAGGTACTTTGTGATATACTGTTGGGCATGACGCCTGAAACGGAGAATGATCTGTTCCGATGCGGTATTGGAAATGCGATGGAAAACAATAATTTTCAGTAAAGGATAACGACAGTTGTGTCATAGGGAGTACGATGGAGAGAGAACGAGATTATCAGTATGATAACATGAAGGCAATTTTGATTTTTTGTGTAGTGCTGGGACATGTGATCAGCAATTTTGGTATGACTCCGGCAGCAGATATACTGTATAATATCATATTCAGTTTTCACATGCCTGCCTTTTTGTTTGTATCGGGATATTTTTCGAAGTATAATCCGAAAAGGGCGTTTGCGAGTCTGTTTCCGCTGTATACAATTTTCCAGATTGTACAGTATCTGGAGCGGGGAATCCTGGCTTCTGTCAGCGCCGGAGAGATTCGGATGGGGGGGTTTGATTTTTTCACACCCCAGTGGACGCTGTGGTATCTGATTGCTCTGATGGCTTTCCAGCTTTTGCTTCCGGTTTTTGAAACAGATGACGGAAAGAAGCAGGGAGCGTTTCTGCTGCTGGCCCTTGTGCTGGGATTGCTGGTGGGATTTACACCGGATACGGATAATTTTCTGGCTATGTCCAGGGTGTTTGTGTTCCTTCCGTTTTATCTGTGGGGATATTATGAGAGCAAGAATCAGATTCTGCGAAGATTTCGGAGATGGAAGTATTTCGGAATAGCCAGAGCAGGGGCGATTGTAGCCGCGGCAGTTCTGATTATAGGTTTCTGTTTGTTTGACAATAGAATTGTTGCGAAAAATTTTTACGGGACAGAGCAGTTCCTGGATGTAGGCATGATTATCGGGAGGGCATTTGCCTGGGCGACGTCTATTCTGTGGATTCTGATATTGATTATCTGGGTTCCGGAGCGGAAACTGGGATATCTGGGAATAATTGGAAGCCGTACCCTGCCGGTATATTTATTCCATTCTCTTGTGATCCTGATTCTGGTGAGAACGCCGCTGGGAGATATGATGAATGGGAATCTTTTGATGCTGCTGATATTGTCCGCTGTTTTAACAATTGTTCTGTCCTGGGGAAAGCTGGAAACCTTTTTGAGAAGGATCCGGATTCCGTCGAAAATTAAGAAATCTTAAATGTTTTTGACAATAATCTATGGTATAATAATATTATATATAATTTTCTGAAAATTACAGGAGGAGCAGTTATGAAAAAGATTGTGGTTGGAACGCTTTTGGCGGCGCTGGCGCTTTCTCTGGCAGCCTGCGGAAATACAGGCGGCTCAGGGAATCAGGGAGATGCATCCCAGGAGACTACGGTAAACCAGGGAGCAGACGAGGTTCAGAAGGAGGAGGAGACTCCCTATGCGGCCGGCAGCTGGACGGATAATGTATATACCAATGAATCTCTGGGACTGACCTTTGCCCTGCCGGAAGGATGGCAGTATGGCACAGCGGAAGAACTGGCGGAAGTGATGGGAAATGGCCAGGAAGTTACCGGTTACTCCGACGAGACGTTGTCGGCCACAGATCCCATTTATGATCTGTATATTTATAATGGCACGACAGGCGCCAGCATGATGATGATGGCAGAGGATACCAGTATTTTTGGAGATATTTCTGCTGAGGAGTATCTGAATTCCGTATCCTCTGATCTGGTTACATATGAGGATGAGGGCATTTCCTATGAGATCGGGGAGCTTGAGACGCTTCCTCTCGGAAAGACGGATTTTATGACCTTCAGAGCCAGCGCGGTGTACGAGGGTGTGGCAGTGTATCAGCAGTATGCCGCTGCAGAGAACGGAGGCCGGTTTGTGACGATTATTATGACGGCTCCCGGCGAGAACGGACAGGCTGAGTGCGAGGCTGTTCTGTCATCCATGCAGCCGACTGCATAATCAGTAAAAGATCAAATATAATTAATCCCCCGGGAAACCGTTAGCTGCGATTTCCCGGGGGATTTTTCTGATTTCGTACAAATACGTTCCTGTGAAATTTATTCTGACTATATCTGTCTGATTATTCCTGCGCCGCCAGATTCTTCTGTGCCGTGGAGAGCATCAGTTTGATCCGGTTCAGCTGATTTACTTCGCTGGCGCCGGGATCAAAGTCGATGGCGACAATGTTGGATTTGGGATACTGGTGCCGCAGCTCCTTGATTACGCCTTTGCCCACAATGTGGTTCGGCAGGCAGGCGAAAGGCTGACAGCAGACAATATTGTTGACGCCGGAATGGATCAGTTCCACCATTTCGCCGGTCAGGAACCAGCCTTCGCCGGTCTGGTTGCCCAGGGATACAATATCCTTTGCGCCCTCTGCTGTCTCATAAATACTGGAAGGCGGTGTGAAGTGTTTACTTTCCGCCAGGGCCTTATGGGCTGTTTTGCGGAGAAACTCAATGCCCCAGATACCCAGTTTTGACTTGATCCAGGTAGACTTCTTAAAGCCCAGATTGTCTGCCTTGAACTTGTTGTTAAAGAAGCAGTAGAGGAAGAAATCCATCAGATCCGGAATGACAGGCTCCGCACCCTCGGATTCCAGCAGATCCGCCAGGAAATTGTTTGCCATGGGCATAAACTTCACAAGGATCTCGCCTACAATACCTACTTTCGGTTTTTTGATATCCCGTCTGGGAATATTGTCAAAATCCTGTACCATTTCACGGCAGTAGCGTTTGTATGTTCTGTGGCTGATGGCCTTATCCGTGGAAACATAATCCGTTATTTTCTTTACCCATTTCTGATGCATGGCGTCTGTGGCGCCCTTCTCGGCCTCATAAGGTCTGGTGGCATAGATGCAGCGCATCAGAATATCGCCGAAGATCAGACAGTAAATGCCTCTCTGGGCCAGGGAGAAATTGATTTTGAATCCGGGATTACTTTCCAGGCTGCTCAGATTCAGTGAAATGACCGGAATCTGGGGATAACCGGCCTTTTCCAGTGCACGGCGGATAAAGCCCACGTAGTTGGAGGCACGGCAGCCGCCGCCGGTCTGGGTCATAATAATTGCCAGATGATCGGTATCATACTTGCCGGAGGTAACTGCGTCCATGAACATTCCCACCGTAATCAGGGAGGGGTAGCAGGCGTCGTTGTTTACATATTTTAATCCGGCGTTGACCGCATCCTTGTTGTCATTTCCCAGAACTACAAGATTGTAGCCGGAAGCTTTGAACGCAGGCTCCAGCAGCTCGAAATGGATGGGAGCCATCTGGGGCGCCAGGATCGTATAGGTCTTTCTCATTTCCTCGGTGAAAATCACACGGTTGTGGTTGGAGGGAACAATGTCTCTCTTTGTGGGATGTTTCTCCCTGGTGCGGATGGCCGCAATGAGAGAACGGATCCGGATCCGGGCTGCCCCCAGATTGTTGACCTCGTCGATCTTCAGACAGGTATAAATCTTACCCGATTTTGTCAGGATATCGCTGACCTCGTCTGTGGTGATCGCGTCCAGACCGCAGCCGAAGGAATTCAGCTGGATCAGATCCAGATTTTCGGTTGTCTTTACATACTGAGCCGCTGCGTACAGTCTGGAGTGGTACATCCACTGGTCCAGTACGATCAGCGGGCGTTCCACCGGCTGAAGGTGGGAGATAGAGTCCTCCGTGAGAACTGCAAATCCATAGGAGGTAATCAGTTCCGGAATTCCGTGGTTGATCTCCGGGTCGATGTGGTAGGGACGCCCGGCCAGGACAATTCCCCGGCGATTGTTGTCCTTCATCCACTGGAGAGTCTCCTCGCCTTTTTTACGCATGTCATTTCTGGCGTTGGCCAGCTCTTCCCAGGCTTTGTGAATGGCGGCATGGCTCTCCTGCTCATGAATACCGAACTCTTCCTTCAGAATCTCTGACAGACGTTTGGTCAGAATTTCCTCATCGGTGAGCGCCAGGAAAGGATTGATCAGTTTTACCTTTCCGGAATTAATATCATCTACATTATTTTTGATGTTCTCCGCGTAGGAGGTAACGATGGGGCAGTTGTAATTGTTGCTGGCGTCCTTGAACTCGTTCCGTTCGTAGGGAATGCAGGGGTAGAAGATAGTCTGGATTCCCTCTTTGATCAGCCATGAAATATGTCCGTGGGCCAGCTTGGCCGGATAGCACTCGGACTCGCTGGGGATGGACTCAATACCCATCTCATAAATCTTTCTGGTGGAGGTGGGAGAGAGCACCAGACGGAACTTCAGCTCCTTAAAGAGCACGGCCCAGAAGGGATAATCCTCGTAAATATTCAGCACGCGGGGAATACCCAGGGTTCCTCTGACGGCTTCCTCCTCAGAAAGCGGTTCGTAGTCGAAGACTCTGTGCAGCTTGTATTCAAACAGATTGGGGATCTGTTCTTTATTCTTTTCTTTGCCAAGAGCCCGCTCACAGCGGTTTCCGGTAATATACTGACGGTTTCCGGAGAAACGGTTGATGGTCAGCAGACAATTGTTGGTACATTTGCCGCAGCGGGCCAGTTTGGTAGTGAACTCCAGCCTGTTGATCTCATCGATGGAGAGCATGGTGGTTTCCTGTCCCTCGTACCGGTCTCTGGCGATCAGGGCAGCGCCGAAAGCTCCCATGATACCGGAAATATCCGGACGGATGGCCTCACTGCCGGAGATAGTCTCAAAGCTGCGCAGGACAGCGTCATTGTAAAAAGTACCACCCTGTACAACGACATTTTTTCCAAGCTGTTCCGGATCAGACAGCTTGATGACCTTGAACAGAGCGTTTTTAATTACGGAATACGCCAGACCTGCAGAGATATCGGCAACGGTGGCGCCTTCCTTCTGGGCCTGCTTTACCTTGGAATTCATAAACACGGTACAGCGGGTTCCCAGATCAATGGGATGCTGTGCGAACAGAGCTTCCTTCGCGAAATCCTCCACGCTGTAGTTCAGCGATTTGGCGAAAGTCTCAATAAAGGAACCGCATCCGGAGGAACATGCCTCGTTTAACTGTACGCTATCAACAGTGTTGTTCTTGATTTTGATGCATTTCATATCCTGTCCGCCAATGTCCAGGATACAGTCTACTTCCGGGTCAAAAAAGGCTGCGGCGGTATAGTGGGCGATGGTTTCCACTTCGCCGTCATCCAGCATCAGAGCTGCCTTTACCAGCGCTTCGCCGTAACCGGTAGAGCAGGAGGATACTATCTTCGCATCTGCAGGAAGCTTCTCATAAATTTCCTTTATGGCAGTGATGGAAGTGGCCAGAGGACTTCCGTTGTTGCTGCTGTAAAAGGAGTACAGCAGAGTGCCGTCCTCGCCCACCAGAGCTACTTTTGTGGTAGTGGAACCGGCATCGATGCCAAGGTAGCAGTTTCCTTTGTATGTAGAAAGATCCCCCTTGGTAACGGTCGCTTTGCTGTGGCGTTCCCGGAACTCGTCATAAGCCGCCTGGTCCGCGAAAAGAGGATCCAGACGTTCCACTTCAAATTCCATATGAATCTCACCGGAAAGCTTATCAATCAGAGCCTCCAGGGAGATCTGATTGTCCTCCTTATAATTCAGCGCGGATCCAATGGCCGCAAACAGATGGGAGTTCTCCGGAATGATGGTATGCTCCTCATCCAGCTTTAGCGTACGGATGAATGCCTCCCGCAGCTCTGGTAAAAAGTGCAGCGGGCCGCCCAGGAAGGCCACATGGCCGGGGATGGGCTTGCCGTAGGCAAGACCGCTGATTGTCTGATTGACTACCGCCTGGAAAATAGAGGCGGACAGATCCTCGCGGGTTGCGCCTTCGTTGATCAGGGGCTGGATGTCGGACTTGGCAAATACGCCGCATCGTGCCGCGATGGGATATAGGGCTTTGTAGTCTTTTGCATATTCGTTCAGACCGCTGGCATCTGTCTGCAGAAGAGACGCCATCTGGTCAATGAAAGAGCCGGTACCGCCGGCGCAGATTCCGTTCATACGCTGTTCTACATTTCCGCCCTCAAAATAGATAATCTTGGCGTCCTCGCCGCCCAGCTCAATGGCAACGTCCGTCTGGGGAGCCGCCTTCTGCAGGGCTGTGGAAACAGAAATAACCTCCTGTACAAAAGGAACCTCCAGATGCTTTGCCAGGGTCAGTCCGCCGGATCCGGTGATCATGGGACTTAACATGATCTGGCCCAGCTTGTCATAGGCTTTTTTCAGAAGTCCGGACAGTGTTTCCCGGATGTTGGCAAAATGCCGCTCATAATCTGAAAACAGGAGATGATCCTTCTGGTCTAAAACAGCAATTTTTACTGTGGTGGAACCGATGTCGATTCCAAGCTTGTGTAAAATGTTGTTATTCATATTGATTTCACCCTTAAATTAATTCTTACTTATTTTTAAAGTATTTTCATCCGGTTGTTAACCTTACCAATTATACGACAGTAAGTATCAAAAAACAATGTTTTTTATAGATTCTTTAGAAATGCCGGAGGCCCGTGGGAAATATGAATGAATTTTTGTGAAAAATTGTGCAAAATATCAAAAAAAATCCGGCATCAGATTGGAAACAGAAGGAATATATGTGCATATTATATAGAGACAAAGCAGACAGGTGGTTTTATGAGCGAGTTTATAAACGGATGCGACGGACTGATTCATGTGATTCAGAAAGGCGATACGCTGTATCGGCTTTCACGGAAATACCATGTGAGTGTGGCGGATATTATGTACAAAAATCCTTATGCCAATATCTACAATCTTCAGGTGGGCGATGAACTGTGTATTCCTGTGGGGAGAACGGGAATGGCGGAAAATGTGGGGAAAGATGAAGATTTTATAAAAACATCCGGGCTGCGTTGACAAACAAAATCAGGGTCATTATAATCAGACATTATAGATATTTTCGAGAAACAGGAGAGAACTATGCGTTTTATAGATAAAATGGAGCGGAAATTCGGCAGGTATGCGATTCGTGGTCTGATGAAGTATGTGATTGCCTGCTATATTATCGGGTATGTGCTTTTGTATACGGTGCCGGGGGTCCTGAATTTTCTGACCCTGGAGCCGTATATGATTTTCCACCACGGGCAGATCTGGAGACTGATATCCTGGGTATTGATCCCGCCTTCCAGAAGTAATATTATTTTTGTGATATTTATGCTGATTCTGTATTATCAGCTGGGAACTGTTCTGGAGCAGACCTGGGGAGCATTCCGCTTTAATCTGTATATATTCGGAGGTGTAATTTTTACGATTCTGGGGGCGCTGGTTCTGTATCTGGTTTTAGGAGTGAATGCGCCGGTTTCCATTGGCGCCAGCTTCAGTACCTATTATATTAATATGACGATTTTTCTGGCTTTTGCGGTCTGCTATCCGAATATGCAGGTGATGTTGTATTTCCTGATTCCTATCAAGATGAAGTGGATGGCAGTGGTATATGGTGTTCTGATTGCCTACGAATTTGTAATCAGCGGCTGGGCGGGAAGAGTTGCCATTTTTGCGTCTGTGCTGAATTTCCTGATCTTCTTCCTTGTTACCCGGAATCTGAAGGTATATTCGCCGAAAGAAGTACGGAGGAAGAAGAATTTCCAGCGGCAGATGAATCAGCCCCGGGGAGGCGGCGCATCCTATATTCACAAATGCGCGATCTGTGGGCGCACGGAGCGGGATGATCCCAATCTGCAGTTCCGTTTCTGTTCCAAGTGCAACGGAAATTATGAGTATTGTCAGGATCATCTTTTTACGCATAAGCATGTGGAATAACAGCGCTGCGATCTGCGGCTGCCGGAACTGTCTGCCTCAGCGCAGGAGGAAGGCGTCTGTGAATTGTATCATAAGCAAAATAACATTGACCGAAGAAAGACTCTGTGGTAAATTAACCACAGAGTTTTTTCTTTATACGAAAAGGGAGAGCAGGAGGAAAGAAAATGGAAAATGAAAAGAGCTCCAGGAATTTTATTGAGCAGATCATAGACAAAGATCTGGAGGAGGGAAGATGCGAAGCGGTCTGTACCCGGTTTCCGCCGGAACCCAACGGATATCTTCACATCGGACATGCCAAGTCGATTCTTCTGAACTACGGTCTGGCGCAGGAATATCACGGAAAATTTAATCTCCGTTTTGATGATACGAATCCGACAAAAGAAAGAGAAGAGTTCGTGGATTCCATCAAGAAGGATATTGAATGGCTGGGAGCGGACTGGGAAGACCGTATGTTTTTTGCGTCTGATTATTTTCCGCAGATGTATGAGGCTGCCGTTAAGCTGATTCAAAAGGGAAAAGCATATGTCTGTGACCTGACGCCGGAGGAGATCCGGGAGTACAGAGGAACACTCACTGAGCCGGGAAAGAACAGTCCTTATCGTGACCGTTCTGTGGAAGAGAATCTGGAACTGTTTGAGAATATGAAAAACGGTGTTTATAAGGAAGGGGAGAAGGTTCTGCGCGCAAAGATCGATATGGCTTCCCCCAATATTAATATGAGGGATCCGATTATTTACCGCGTGGCTTATATGCACCATCATCGGACCGGAGATCAGTGGTGCATTTATCCCATGTATGATTTCGCCCATCCTATCGAGGACGCTATTGAGGGGATCACTCACTCTATCTGTACACTGGAGTTTGAGGATCACCGTCCGCTGTATGACTGGGTGGTGCGGGAACTGGAGTATCCTCAGCCGCCGAAGCAGATCGAGTTTGCGAAGCTGTACCTGACCAACGTTGTTACCGGCAAGAGATATATCAAAAAACTGGTGGAGGACGGCATTGTGGATGGATGGGACGACCCCCGTCTGGTTTCCATTGCGGCTCTGAGACGAAGAGGATTTACCCCTTCTTCCATTAAAAAGTTCGTGGAACTCTGCGGCGTTTCAAAGAGTAACAGTTCTGTGGATTATGCCATGCTGGAATACTGTATCCGGGAGGATCTGAAAATGACCGCGCCCCGGGCTATGGCGATTCTGGATCCGGTGAAGCTGGTGATTGACAATTATCCGGAAGGCCAGACGGAAGAGCTGGAAGTGGAAAATAATATGGAGAATCCGGAGCTTGGAAAGCGTCTGGTTCCCTTCAGCCGGGAGCTTTATATTGAACGAGAAGATTTCATGGAGGAGCCCCCGAAGAAATACCGTCGTCTTTATCCCGGCAACGAGGTACGTCTTATGAATGCGTATTTTGTGACCTGTACGGGATTTGAGAAGGATGAGGAAGGAAAAGTGACGGTGGTTCACTGTACCTATGATCCGGCCAGCCGGGGAGGCAACAGTCCCGACGGAAGAAAAGTCCGGGGAACGATCCACTGGGTGGACGCTTCCTCAAATGTACAGGCGGAGATACGTCTCTATGAGAATATTATTGATGAGGAAAAGGGTGTTTATAATGAGGACGGTTCTCTGAATCTGAATCCTGATTCGCTGAGAATATTGAAGAACTGTTATGTGGAGCGTTCTCTGGAAACTGCGGAGGCATATGACAGCTTTCAGTTTGTGAGAAACGGATTCTTCTGTGTGGACTGCAAAGATTCCGCGCCGGGATATCCTGTGTTTAACCGGATTGTTTCGCTGAAGAGTTCTTATAAGCTTCCTGCTCAGTCATAGGGAAGCGCTGGTTTTTGATCTGTGCCGTCAGTGAAATGGCGGCGGAATGGAAGTCATTATGAAAGAGTTTGCCGTAAGCCTGGATCCGGGCAGCAGAAAACCATTATATGAACAGATTTACGAGGCTGTTCGTGACGCCATTTTAAGCGGATACATTTCCTGCGGGGAGAAACTGCCGTCTACCCGTTTTGAGGCGGAGTTTCTCTCCTGCAGCAGGAGCACCGTGGAGCTGGCTTACGAGCAGCTTCTTTCTGAAGGATATATTGAATCTCAGCCCTGTCGGGGATATTATGTCAGTGATGTCAGGGAACTGTATCACCTGACAGATTTTATGCGGGAAAGTGTCCTGCCTGTTCCGGAGAAGACACATATCCGACAGGACTACAGGGTGGATTTTTCTCCCAATGGCATTGACCTGAGCGAGTTTCCCTTTGCGGCTATGGGAAAGATTATGAGAAACCTGATGCTGGATGAAGGAGAGCATCTGATGAAAGGCGGGGATCCTTTCGGGGAAGAGAATCTGCGTCAGGCAATCTGTGATTACCTGTATCAGTCCCGGAATGTCAGGTGTCTGACAGAGCAGATTGTCGTCGGAGCAGGCAATGAGTATCTGCAGATTCTTTTGTCCCAGGTTCTGGGGAGGGAGCGCAGGGTGGCGATGGAGTCGCCTGCTTATCTGCGGGCGTTTCGGACGTTTCGGAATATCGGTTATCCCGTAGAGGAAGTTCCCATGGATCGGGATGGAATGCGGGTGGACATTCTGACGGAGACAGAGGCGGATCTTGCCTATGTGATGCCGTCCCATCAGTTTCCCATGGGAACCGTAATGCCTATGAAGCGCCGGCTGGAACTGCTGAACTGGGCAGTTCAGAAAGAAGGCCGCTACATCATAGAAGATGACTATGACAGTGAATTCCGTTACCGTGGCAAGCCTATTCCGGCGCTGCAGGGAATGGACCGGTCCGGACGGGTGATCTATCTGGGAACTTTTTCGCGGAGTATTGCGCCGGCTACCCGTGTCAGTTACCTCGTGCTCCCGGCTCATCTGGTGAAGATCTTTCGGGAAATATGCGGGTTTTATGCCTGTACCGTATCCGGTATTATGCAGCAGACGATCTATCATTTTATGAAAGAAGGATATTTTGAAAAGAATCTGAACCGGATGCGGGGAATATATAAAACGAAGCATGATTATATTTTGGCAGAACTCCGCAGATGCAGCTGGGTGAAGAAAATCCGGGGAGAAAATTCCGGTCTTCATCTTCTGGCGGAGGTGGATACGGACCTGTCAGAAGATGCGCTGATTGAGGCCTGCAAAGAAAGAGGGATCCGTCTCTATGGACTTTCTGAATATTTTCTGAGCGGGAAATCTGTTTTTCGGGATCCGGTTTTTCTGTTCGGTTATGGAGGATTGAACCGGGAGCAGATTGCCGGGGGACTGGAGGAGATCGGTAGGATTGTGACAGGTACAGGGTGAAAACCCTGCGCTTTATGAATCAAAAAATGGGACTGTGAAAGTGAGGAAACATTTTCACAGTCCCGTTTTCTTTTGGGTTCTGGTGTCATCTGCCGGTTTGCGTGTGTTTTACAGCCAGCAGATCGTCAAAGAAAGCGTTCAGCTCTTCTTTAGAGTCAAAAACCGCCATATAAATCTGATTGCCCATTGCGGCGGCAAGTGTTTCCGGAAGCCGGCCTGTCATTTTTATGTGGCTGCCATATTTTTCCATGATTTCTTCGTGGGAAAGGACATAGCTTTTGTGATCTCTCAGTCCGGCAAAGCCGCAGTAGTGGTATCCGCCGATATCCTTTTCCGTATGGTCGAAAGCAATCATATCCGCCCAGATTTTATATACGTTTGTGTCCCTGGCGTAGTTAATCATGTCCGGTGTGAAACCGCCGCAGGGGCGCATATTGACCTCAAGAGCCATGAGCATTCCCTTTTTCCCGATTCCCTCATGGTCTGACAGAAGGCGGAAAAACTCAAAGTGGACAAAACGGCTTTTTACACCGAAACTTTTTACTGTGGCCCGTCCTGCCTGTCTGGTATCTTCCGCCAGTTCTTTCAGAATATAGAATACAGCTTCATCGCCGTAATTCACGCTGTCCATGATGGAGATGGGAGTGCAGTTTCCCGTTTCAAAAACCGGATTTCCCTGAGAGTCAATGATGGCGTCATAGGAATTGATCTCTGCGTGGATAAACTCTTCCATGATATAAGGAACACCGGGTTCTCTGGAGGCAAAGAAATTTATCAGCTCGGAATCGCTGTTCAGCTTATAGGTGTGAGATGCTCCGACACCGTTATCGGGCTTTACAATTACCGGATATTTTACCTCGCGGATGAAGTCGAGGCAGTTTCCGATGCTGTCCGCCATCTGCCAGCGGGCAACGGGAATGCCGGCCTGCTGATAGTACTTTTTCATTTTAGACTTGAACTTGATCCGGGGAAGATCTTCCGTTTGAAAACCGGTTCGGATATTAAAATCCGTCCTCAGACGCGCATCCATCTCCAGCCAGTACTCGTTATTTGATTCAATGAAATCAATCCTGCCGTACTTGAATGTAAAAAATGCCACCGCCCGGTAGACGTCATTATAATTCTCCAGGCTGTCCACCTTATAGTATTCGTTCAGGCTTTCGTGCAGCTGCGGCAGCAGTTCATCGTAAGGCTGATCGCCGATTCCCAGTACATTTATGCCGTTATTTTTCAGTTCCCGGCAGAACTGCCAGTAGTTTGTCGGGAAATTTGGTGAAACGAAAATAAAATTCTTCATTCAAAAACTCTCTCTTCCTGTGTATATCCTTATGTATTCCGAAACTTTTCGGGCATGGATTTGTTCTGTCCTGTGCGGGTGAAATCCGACTCTTCAGGTCTCAGGGTTCATCATACAGCAGATGAGGAACAAAGTAGGCAACCTGTTTGTACCACCAGTCCCAGTCATGATTTACATCATAACCCCAGATATCTACCCAGGCCGGAATGCCTTTGGCTTCCAGAATCGCTTTCAGACGATACGTGGTATCCGGCTGTTCCCAGGCTCCCTGACCGCAGCAGATGATGGCCTTCCGGGTGCGATACAGTTCCATATAGGGGTGATCCATCGGCATATTGGGAAGATAATCCAGTGGGGAGTTCTCATAGACCAGATCATCCATATAATCTCCGAACCCGTAACGGGAATTGTAAATGCCGCTTAAGGCCAGCAGGCCGTCAAAAAGATCCGGTCTGCGGAAATAGAGATTCGCTGCATGAGTGGCGCCGAGACTGCAGCCGAAAGCGATAACTCCAACGGGTCCGTTCCAGCCGTTTTTTTCATTGACAATTTTCCGGATGAATGGAATCATCTCATCTGTGATATAGCGGAACCATTCTTCATGGCGGCGAATGCGCCAGTAGGGATCCTCAAAACTGGAATAAGTTTCTTTGTCCATGGTGTCGATGGAAAAAACCATTACTTCGCCGGCGTCAATCCAGGGCGCCCAGCAGTCCGACATTTTGAAGTTTTCAAAATCGTAAAATCTGCCGTCCTGACAGGGGATATAGAGCACCGGTCTGCCGGCATGCCCGTAAACCTTGCATTCCATGTCACGCCCCAGAGCGGGAGAATAATTTTTGAAGTACTGCATTTCCATAATCGTTACCTTCCTTCTTTATAATTGTGTGATGCCATACATCAGTGTGTTCATAAAAAACGGAATCTGCCGTTCCCAGGAAGCCTCGCAGTGTTTCCCGCCGGGAACAAGCCGGCAGTCTAAAAGAATTCCCTTCGACAGAAGCAGTGTGGCCATGTGTCCGAAAGATATCCGTCTGCCGATCTGATTCCCCATTTCCCGGGATCCGTAATCCATGTACAGGATACTGTCCTTCGCAGGGCGGGAGGACCGGATCATTTTTTCTGCCGACTCCGGAGCAATCCACAGGGAAGGGGAGAGGGCGGCTGCCCTGGAAAAAACATGATTATAATGCAAAAGCGCATAAATGCTCATAAGTCCGCCCATGGAACTTCCGGCGATAAAGGTGTGTTTCCGGTCCGGGAGCGTGCGGAAGTGAGCATCAATGAACGGCTTGAAGGATCCGGTCAGCCAGTCCATGGTGATGTTTCCTTTTCCCTCAATAAAGCCGATATCCTTTTCTGTGAAATCATAAGGGGAATATTCTTTCAGGCGTCCATGATCAGGATCGTGATTGCATTCCACTGCCGCGATGATCAGATTGGTGCCGGCAGAATCCATAAAATTTTTCATCCCCCAGCTCTTGCCGTAAGTGGCGTCTTCATCAAAGAAAACATTGTGTCCGTCAAACATATACAGAACAGGGTAGCGTCTTTCGGTGTCTGCTTTATAAGATTCCGGAAGATACAGATAAGCCCGGCGCTCCCGGCTGCCGGTCAGCTCCGGAATCGTGATATTCCATTTTCTTACCATATGCTTCTCCTGGTAGTTGAAGACCGCTGAATTCTCCTGAAAAAAGCGGTGTCACAGATTGAAAAATTCTGTCTTTATGATACCACACAGACAACTTCTTGGCAAATGCGATCAGGCGGAAAAGCATGATTTATTTGCATAAATATACCATGCGTGTTATCATTAGAAAAATTGTGAATGAATGGAGCTGGAAGGATGAAAAAACAGGAGTTTCAGGAGTGGATCAGGGGAAGAATCATATTTTTGGACGGGGCGACCGGTTCTAATCTTCAGCGGCGGGGAATGCCGGCTGGCGTATGCCCGGAGCTGTGGGTGATGGAGCATCCGGATGTGATGAAGCAGCTCCAGCAGGAGTATATACAGGCGGGCAGCGACATAATTTATGCCCCTACTTTTTCCGGAAACCGGATTAAGATGAAGGAGTACGGCCTGGCGGACCGACTGGAGGAAATCAATGCAGGACTGGTAGAACTGAGCCGTCAGGCGGCGGATGGGAAGGCTCTGGTGGCCGGGGATATTACAATGACCGGAGCCCAGCTGGATCCTGTTGGAGATCTGACATTCCGGGAACTTCTTGAGGTTTATAAGGAACAGATCGGTATAATTTCGGCCGCAGGCGCAGATCTGCTGGTGGTGGAAACCATGATGAGCCTGCAGGAAACCAGGGCGGCAGTGCTGGCGGCAAAAGAAGTGTGTCCCAATCTGGCGGTGATGGCTACTTTAAGCTTTACGGAATCGGGGAATACTCTTTACGGCGTTTCGGCGGAGTCGGCAGTGGTCACGCTCCAGGCGCTGGGGGTGGACGCCGTGGGCTTAAACTGTTCGGCAGGACCGGATAAGATGACAGAGATTGTGAGACGAATGAAGGCAGTGGCAGAGATTCCGCTGATCGCAAAGCCCAATGCCGGAATGCCCCGCATGGGTGCGGACGGACAGACGGAATATGATATGGACGGAGAGACATTCGCGGACTGCATGGCGGCAGTGGCAGAGGCTGGAGCGCAGATTGCAGGAGGATGCTGCGGAACTTCCCCGGAATATATTGAAAAGCTGAGGAAAAAGGTGGGCGGCATGATCCCCGCTGCCCCGGCGAAGCGCGGTCCGGTTTATCTGGCGGATGAACGGCAGGTATATCCGTTTGCGGAAGGACAGATTCTGGAGCTGGGCGAGGGTATAGATTTTACGAAAAACCCGGAACTGATGGAGGAATATCGGGAAGAGATTTTCGATACGGCGCAGGATATAGCCTTTGATCTGCAGGAAGAGGAGGCGGATGCCCTTCTTTTTACTGCCGCGGGACTGGAAGAGGAGGCGGAGATTCTGCAGAGTGCAGTAATGGAAGTGACGGGAACCGTGCGTATGCCGGTGGTGATTGCTGCAGCGGATCCTGCTGCCGTGGCCCGGGCGCTGGAAGGGTACTGCGGTATCGCAGGAGTAATGCCTCTGTGCGATGATGAAGGAACGATGGAGGCTATGAAAGAGGTAATCCGCCGGTATGGTGCGCAAATGGTAACTCTTGACAAAGAAATTAGATGTTGCTAGAATAAGGAAGGTTTTTAAAAATGGTTTTTCTGTCGGGAAATGCCGTGAGAAAAAGTTTCAGAGGAGATGCTTGCGATGAGAAGACAGGTGCTTTCATTATTGGTAGAAAATACATCAGGAGTGCTCAGCCATATTTCCGGACTGTTTTCCCGTCGGGGGTATAATATTGACAGTTTTTCTGCGGGAGTGACTGCGGATGACCGGTTTACACGGGTGACAGTTGTGGCCAGAGGCGAGGATCAGGTGCTGGAGCAGATCCGCAAGCAGCTTGCGAAGCTGGAGGATGTAGTGGACATTAAGGAACTGAAGCCGGATGAGTCTGTCTGTCGGGAGCTGGTTCTGATCAAGCTTCGGGCGAAGCCGGAGGATCGTCAGAATATCCTCTCTGTCGCGAATATTTTCCGTGCCAATATTATTGATGTCAGCAGCGATTCCATGGTGATCGAACTGACCGGAGATCAGAGCAAGCTGAAAGCTTTCATTGATCTTGTAAAAGCTTATGACATTCTGGAGCTGGCGAGAACCGGTGAGACCGGTCTGAGCCGTGGTGACAAGGATGTTAAATTTATAAAGTAATTCTTTTATCAAATGGAGGATAAAGAAATGGCAGAAGCAAAAATTTATTATCAGGAAGATTGTAATCTCTCTGCATTAGAGGGAAAGACAATCGCAGTGATCGGCTACGGCAGCCAGGGTCATGCACATGCGCTGAACGCGAAAGAGTCCGGATGCAATGTGATCATCGGTCTTTACGAGGGCAGCAAGTCCTGGGCAAAGGCGGAGGCACAGGGATTCGAGGTTTATACAACAGCAGAAGCTGCAAAGAAAGCTGATATCATTATGATCCTGATCAATGATGAGAAGCAGGCCGATATGTATAAAAAGGATATTGAGCCGAACCTGGAGCCCGGCAATATGCTGATGTTTGCCCATGGTTTCAATATTCACTACGGATGTATTGTTCCTCCCAAGGATGTAGATGTTACCATGGTAGCCCCCAAGGGACCGGGTCATACGGTTCGTTCCGAGTATCAGGCCGGCAAGGGTGTTCCCTGTCTGGTAGCTGTTGAGCAGGATGCTACCGGAAAAGCGCTGGAACTGGCTCTGGCTTATGCTCTGGCAATCGGCGGAGCAAGAGCAGGTGTTCTTGAGACAACCTTCCGTACCGAGACAGAGACAGATCTGTTTGGTGAGCAGGCAGTTCTCTGCGGCGGCGTATGTGCTCTGATGCAGGCTGGTTTTGAGACTCTCTGCGAGGCTGGTTACGATCCCCGTAACGCATACTTTGAGTGTATCCATGAGATGAAGCTGATTGTAGACCTGATTTACCAGTCCGGTTTTGCAGGAATGAGATATTCCATTTCCAATACTGCCGAGTATGGTGATTATATTACAGGTCCGAAGATCATTACAGAGGATACCAAGAAGGCGATGAAGAAGATCCTTTCCGATATCCAGGATGGTTCTTTCGCAAAAGAGTTCTTACTGGATATGTCTCCGGCAGGACGCCAGGTTCACTTCAAGGCAATGCGCCGGAAAGCGGCAGAGCATCCCGCAGAGCTGGTTGGCGAGGAAGTTCGTAAGCTGTACAGCTGGAACGGCGAGGATAAGCTGATCAATAACTAAGACAGTTTTGTTTCTCTGAATTATATTCAGGAGAGGGCTGATGTGTGGGAATTCATGCATCAGTCCTTTTCATTTTGGATCAGTTTGTGCTATACTATGAGCACTGAGTGAATGACAGGAGGTTGTAAAAGTGGGAAAAGTTTTCAGATTTCATACAGATGTGGATACTGATCAGATCATTGCCTCTCAGTATCTTTTATATCCCAGCGTTGATGAGATGAAGATGCATACATTTGAATCGCTGGATAAGGATTTTGCATCGAAGGTACAGCCCGGAGATTTTGTGGTTGCCAATGAGAATTTCGGATGCGGATCTTCCAGAGAACAGGCGCCGTCCGTACTGAAGGCTCTGGGGATAAAAGCGGTTATCGCCAAGTCTTTTGCCCGGATTTTTTACCGGAATGCCATCAACATCGGACTTCCGGTGATTGTCAGCAAGGACTTGTATGATCATGTTTCGGACGGGGATGAGCTGGAACTGTCTCTGACCGACGGGATTGCTGTCTGCAACGGGCAGGAGTTTGTCTGCACGAAGCTGCCCCCTTATATGCAGAACATTCTGGATCAGGGCGGACTGATTGCTTCATTAAACCGGGAAGAGAACTAGGGAGGAGGATTCTGTATGGGAATGACAATGGCTGAAAAAATTATCGCGGCTGCTGCCGGAGTGCCGGAAGTAAAGCCGGGCGATATTCATACGGTAGAGGTGGACCGTCTTATGAGCAATGACGGAACGACCCATCTCACGATTGATATGTATAATAACAAATTAAAACATCCGCATATTGCCGACGTGAGCAAGCTTGTATGGATTGTGGATCATAATGTTCCGGCCGACAGCCCCAAGACTGCGGCGTCCCATAAGAAGATGCGTGACTTTGCGAAAGAGCACGGCATTACTTTTTATGAGGGGAAGGGTGTCTGCCATCAGATTATGATGGAGAACCATGTTTGTCCGGGAGAGCTGATTTTTGGCGCCGACAGCCACACCTGCGCCTACGGCGCTCTGGGTGCGTTTGGAACCGGTGTGGGATGTACGGATTATCTCTATGCTATGGTGACGGGAAAGTCCTGGCTGCTGGTGCCGGAAACAATCCGGTTTAATCTTACCGGAAAGCTGCCGGAAGGCGTGTATGCCAGAGACCTGATTCTCACCATTATCGGACGGATCGGCGCCAACGGAGCAAATTACAAAGCCATGGAGTTTGGCGGAGAGGGACTGAAGACCCTTTCCATGAGCGATCGGATTGCCATCTGCAATCTCTGTGTGGAGGCCGGAGCCAAGACGGCTCTTATGGAAGTGGATGATGTGGCGATGGATTATCTGAAGGAGAGAGGCCGTGAGCCGAAGCATCTGTTTGCCAGCGACCCGGATGCGGTTTACGCGGAAGAGTATGAAGTGGACTTAAGTGTGATTACTCCCATTGTGGCGAAACCGCATTTCGTAGATAATGTAGTCAATGCCAGAGAATGCGAAGGCATTAAAATAGATGAAGCTTTCCTCGGATCCTGTAATAACGGCCGCCTGGAGGATCTCCGGGTGGGAGCGGAACTTCTGAAAGGGCGGAAGGTTCATCCGGGGGTGCGTTTTCTCATAGTTCCCGCCAGCCAGGAGGTTTATCAGAAAGCTCTGGAGGAAGGTCTGATTCAGATTTTCATGGATGCCGGGGCGATCGTAATGAATGCCAACTGCAGTGTATGCTGGGGGAGCTGCCAGGGAGTGATCGGTGAGGGAGAGACTCTGATCAGCACGGGAACACGTAATTTCAAGGGCCGTGCGGGACATCCGGATTCTTTTGTATATCTGGCATCGGCGGCGACAGTCACTGCGTCCGCTGTCAAGGGAGAGATTACAACGGCAGATAAGCTGTAAGAAGCCGGAGGCAAAACAGAATTCCGCGGAAGCGGGAATCAATGAAAAACAGGAAGGGAAATAACATGGAACAGTTTACCGGAAAAGTATGGGTGCTGGGTGACGATATTGATACCGATATCATTATGCCCACTGAGTACCTTGCATTAGAAACCGTAGAAGATATGAAGCCCTATGCATTTTCACCTTTGAGACCGGAGCTGGCGGCACAGATCCGGCCGGGAGATATTATTGTGGCCGGAAAGAATTTCGGCTGCGGATCCTCCAGGGAGCAGGCGCCGGAGGTGATCAAGGCGCTTGGCGTACGCTGTGTAATTGCAAAGTCTTATGCGAGGATTTTTTTCCGCAATTCCATCAACAATGGATTGCTGCTGATTGAGAATGACGGACTGCAGGCAGATGTAAAAGAGGGAGACGAGATCACTGTTGCGGTGGGAGAGAAAATTTCCCTGGGAGAGAAAACCTACCCGATCACGGCCCTGCCGGAAAATCTTCTGGAAATTATCAACGCCGGCGGTCTGGTAAAGGCCATGCGCAGGCGCAACGGTCTGGACTGAGGAAGGAGGATGCATATGGGTGCGACAATGATTGAAAAAATCATCCGGAATCATGTGAAGAAGGATGTGAAGCCCGGTGATATTGTTACTGTGGATGTGGACCGGGTAATGATCCACGATATTTTTATCCCCTTTGTGGCGGAGAAGTTTGAGGAGATGGGATTTACAAAGCTCTGGGATCCGGATAAGGCGGTTCTGATTTACGATCACCTGGTTCCGGCCAGTCAGGTGGATGATACCCGTCACTTCCGTGTGGGGAATGCTTTTGCGGAAAAATACGGTATGAAGCATGTGCACCGTTCGGATGGAATCTGTCATCAGTTAATGACGGAGGCGGGCTATGTGAAACCCGGCGATATTGTGTTCGGAACAGACAGTCATACTACCACATACGGATGTGTGGGAGCGTTTTCTTCCGGAATCGGTTACACGGAGATGGCCAGCATCCTGGGAACCGGAACGCTCTGGGTGAGAGTGCCGGAGACCATAAAAGTAACGATTAACGGGAAGCTTCCGGAGAATGTGACTTCCAAAGATGTGATCCTGCGGCTGATCGGTGATCTGGGAGCGGACGGCGCCACCTACATGGCTCTGGAGTTCCACGGAGATACTGTTGAACAGATGTCTGTGGCCAGCCGTATGACCATGTCCAACATGGCGGTGGAGGCAGGCGCGAAATGTGCGCTGTTTGCGCCGGATGAAAAGACAGCAGAATATTGCGGAATCATTCTGAGCGATGAGCAGAAGGAGCTGAAAGCGGATGGGGATGCCGGATACGCAAGAGAGATTGTCTATCAGGCAGAGGATCTGGTTCCTGTAATGGCCTGTCCTTCCCAGGTGGACAAGATCCGCCCTGTTGCAGAGCTTGAGGGAACAGAGATTGATCAGGTGTTTATCGGCTCCTGTACCAATGGCCGTCTGGAGGATCTGATGGCTGCCGCAGAGATTCTGGACGGAAAGCATACAGCTCCTTTCGTGAAGCTGATCGTGACTCCGGCAAGCCGGAAGGTTTATAATGAGGCTGTGGCCAATGGAACTATGGCGGTTCTCGCAAAGGCGGGGGCGATTATTACACATCCCGGCTGCGGACTTTGCTGCGGAAGAACCGGCGGAATTCTTACCGACGGAGAGCGGGTGGTAGCTACTAATAACAGGAATTTTCTCGGAAGAATGGGAACATCAAAGGTAGAGATTTATCTGGCATCCCCCAAAACAGCGGCCTCCTGTGCGGTGGCAGGAAAAATTATTCCGCCGTCTGCCGTGTAAAAAGAAAAACAGTTTGTCAATCGTTGTCCTGTGTGATAAGATAGCGGTGACCAATTGAAGTTACTGTGAACGGAGTGAGCAGTAATGAATAAAAGACTGCTGTTTATGCGGTCATAATTGAGAGTTTCACAAATATACGAAGCCGTTTTCCGGCAGAAAGAGGATAGGATATGGAGATTTTATACGCAAATACCCGTGATACATCTGAGAAAGTGACTGCATCTCAGGCAATTTTAAATGGTCTTGCAAAGGACGGAGGACTGTATGTGCCTGTTGTTATTCCCAGTCTGGATATTCCGGTGGAAGAGCTGGCGAAGATGAGTTATCAGGAAACTGCTTATGCAGTGATGAGCCGGTTTTTTACAGATTTTACGGAAGAAGAGTTAAAGACCTGTATTGAGCGGGCTTATGATTCCAAATTTGATACGCCGGAGATCGCCCCTCTGGTGTATGCAGACGGCGCCTATTATCTGGAGCTGTTTCACGGGCCGACAATTGCGTTTAAGGATATGGCGCTCTCGATTCTGCCCCATCTGCTGATTACTTCAGCGCGCAAGAATCATGTGAAGAATGATATTGTAATTCTGACGGCCACTTCCGGAGATACCGGGAAGGCGGCATTGGCCGGTTTTGCCAATGTAGAGGGGACAAAAATTATCGTCTTTTATCCCAAGAACGGCGTCAGCCCCATCCAGGAAAAGCAGATGGTGACACAGAAGGGCGATAATACTTTTGTTGTAGGCATTACCGGGAACTTTGATCAGGCTCAGACCGGCGTGAAGAAAATGTTTTCTGATCCTGAGCTGAAGGCTGAGCTGGATGCGGCCGGTTATCAGTTTTCTTCTGCCAATTCCATCAATATCGGCCGCCTGGTTCCTCAGATTGTCTATTATGTGTATGCTTACGCAAAGATGTACGCAAACGGAGAGATCGGAAAGGATGATCCGATTAATGTGGTCGTTCCCACCGGGAATTTCGGAAATATTCTGGCAGCTTTTTATGCGAAAAATATGGGGCTTCCCATTGCGAAGCTGATCTGTGCCTCCAATGAGAATAAGGTACTGTACGATTTCTTTTCTACCGGCGTATATGACAGGAACAGAGAGTTTATTCTGACATCTTCCCCCTCCATGGATATTCTGATTTCCAGCAATCTGGAACGTCTGATCTACCGGATCGCAGGTGAAGATGCCGAAAAAAATGCGGAGCTCATGCGGGAACTTTCCACAGACGGAAAGTATACAATTACCTCTGAGATGAGGGAGAAACTGGATGCATTTTACGGCAACTATACCACGGAAGCAGAAACAGCAGAGGTGATTCGTTCTCTCTATGAGAATACAGGATATGTCATCGATACGCACACTGCAGTTGCGGCGGGAGTATATAAAAAATATACGGCGGAAACCGGTGATCGGACAAAGACAGTGATCGCCTCCACGGCCAGCCCGTTCAAGTTTACAAGAAGCGTTATGGACGCCATTGATGACAAGTATGACGCAATGAGTGATTTTGCGCTGGCAGACGAGCTTTCCGGAATTGCAAACGTGAAGATTCCCCGGGCAATTGAGGAGATTCGCAGCGCTCAGGTGCTTCACAATACGGTATGTGCTCCGGAGGAGATGCCGCAGACAGTAAAGTCATTTTTACACATTCATTAAAGGCTGAGTAATAGATTGGAGATCATATGAGTTATATATTAACGGGATTCAATTTGGAAGATATCGGTTTTATGACGATATTTGATTTCATCATACTGGTTTATGGCGCGTATTCTATCTATACGGCGCAGCAGATGAAAAAGAATGATACGCCGCCGGCCTGGCTGGTTCCCCAGCAGTATGTGAACAGAATCACAAAGCCGAGAGAGTTCTGTGATCTTATGGGGCCGAAGACATTGATTTTTGGTCTTGCCTGTGTGCTGTACGGAATCTACGGACTGATCGAGTGCTTTTATATTAAAAATGATTTTGCGGAGGCGGCAGGCGTAACAGTATTCGTTGTATTTGTAATCTGGTTTATCATCAGCCTGCAGAACGCAAAGGGGAAGTATATTAAGTAACACAGACGGGAGTTCAGTCTGCAGATGAGAGGAGCATAGAATGCATCGGTTGCTTTTACTGGATGACGAGGAGATTGTTCTCAAAGGCATCCGGAAGGTTTATGACCTGCAGAAGTATGGTTTTTATGTAGTTGGCGCTTTTTCGAATCCGCTGAAGGCGGCAGAGCAGCTGGAGAATCTGAAGCCGGATCTGGTAATTACGGACGTCAGAATGCCGCAGATGGACGGGCTGGAGTTTGCCAGTCTGGTGAAAAAAAGTTATCCGGAAACAGAAGTGGTGATTTTATCCGGATATGATGATTTTTCTTATGCCCAGGCTGCAGTGAAGCTTGGGGTCAGCGACTATTTGCTGAAGCCCATTAAGAAGAATGATTTTGTGGCGATGCTGGAGCGCATGTCACAGAAAATCCGGGAAAAGCAGTCAAAAGAAGATCAGCAGCAGCAGCTTCAGGAATTGCTGCAGAACAGTTACACGGAACTGAAGAACCGTTATTTCCTGGCCCTGACAGAGGAGAATAAATGCGATGAGGGGCTTTGGGAAGCACTGAAAAAGCATGGTCAGAATGAATTTGAAGATGAATCGTTTATGATGATCAAAATTGATACAGATCAGATTTCACCGGAACTGGACTACATGTCTGAGATTGGAAAGCTGAACCAGGAAATGGAGACTCTGCTCTCTGACTATGGGAAGGTTCTGGATTTTCTGTCTGATGAGAGTATGTTTTTTGTTCTTTATAATCTGTGTACCGAACAGTATCAGGATGTAAAAGAGACAGTTTATGCTCTGGTATCAGGGAAACAGAAAGAAGGACTGGATCTGGCTGTGGGAATCAGTGAAATTCATCAGGGTCAGGGGGAAATGTTTCAGGCCAGGAATGATTGTGTGCGTCAGATTTTTATGGCGGAGGCGAATATCGCGGATACGTCAGGTGAAAATCCGGTTCACAGAAAAGAGCTGAACCTTACAATTCCCTATACGGAGATTGAGAATCTGTTTCATGCGATATCTGCGAACGACAGAGAGGGAATTAACCATACGCTGGATCGAATTTATGTGGAACCGGGGAATAATGTGCATGTATTGTACCGGGATTACGTTTCCAGTATTACCTTTCTGATTCTGCTCCGCACCTGGCAGATGCAGAACAAATATGATGCGCAGTATCAGATTGCCCGGCAGGAACTGCTGGATCTGAAGTATCTGCGTCGGGAGTATCCGGGAATGGAAGAGCAGAAGGAGCTGATCCGGGAGATTTGTATGGAGATTGCCGGATTGGTTTCCCGGCAGAAAGTGGCTGCGCCCTCCAAAACGGTACAGGCTGCACTGGAATATATTAACGGCCATTTCAGAGAAAATATTTCTCTTCAGGATGTGGCTGATAATATCAATATCAGTAAAAATTATCTCTGTGATATTTTCAAGAAGGAGATCGGCATTACGTTTATCAATTATGTGACAAATCTGCGCATAGAGAAAGCGAAAAAATATCTTGCTGATACGGATATGAAGATGTATGAGGTATCCAGCGCGGTAGGATATAATGACTATGCTTATTTTTCACAGATTTTCAAAAAACATACCGGTACGACGCTTTCGGCGTATCGGAAAAATGTA